>JAYSUK010000252.1:0-10675 GCA_043719085.1 Burkholderiales bacterium
TGCTGTGAATTAGAAACAGGTGCCTTATTGTCGAGCGCTGCGTCGAGCAAAAACGGTTGACCTGCTTCCAGCCACGCTTTGCCGCCGTCAAATTTACCGACGCGAATCTTCGGGCCCTGCAGGTCGCCCATGATGGCAACTTCGCGGCCTACCAGCGCGGCGGCTTCACGCACGCGACGGGCGCGGCTCATGTGATCATCAGCAGTGCCGTGCGAAAAATTTAGCCGAAAAACGTCGCAGCCCGCGCCAATCATGGCTGCAATGATCTCAACGGTGTCGCTCGCAGGCCCGAGCGTGGCAACTATTTTGGTGGCTTTCATACGAGCGAGTGTAGCGCCGGTATGTGTCTGTAGTTCGGTGTAGGTTCGAACATCGGCACAAACAATTTACCGTAGCAATGGCTCGACCGCGACCCGACTCGCTGTTGCGAACATGGGTCGCGGCAGAGCCGCTCCTACACTTTCGCCGTGGACTTACTCCTTGCAGTCACCCGCGCGCAGCGCAGAAATCTGCTCCTTCCGATGCTGAAGCTTTCCGAACACGCTGCCTTCGCTGTCGACGTCCGCCCGGTACTGATCGACGCTGACGATGGTGATGGTCGTGGTGTTGCTCCCAGAAACGCCCGGCAGGTTGCAGCGCGCCTGAACTTGATATTTATTGTCGGCAACAGCGGTGACGGTGGACTTGCACAGCAGACTTGCAGCACGAAGCATGCGGCTGATTTCTTTTTTCGGGCTGGCGCAATATTCGCTGTTTCGCGTTTCGTATTCGACCGGATTAAGATCGAGTTTTTCCATCTTTCGCTCAACCTTCCACAAACCGGGGCGCAGCTGGTCGAGTGGAATGGAATCGATGGCGCAGGCGGGCGCTGCCGTCGCCAAAGCGAACATTGTGAGTGCAAATTTATTCATCATGCTTTAACGCAGGGGAGGTCATGATGTTGACCCCCGCCGTGTGGGAGCGGTTCCACATGGGTGACTGCGTAGGGCGGAACGCTTGCGGTTCCGCCTTGTATCACCGCCGAAGGCCGTTTGACCGCGCCGCTCCACATGCCGCCGCATCCGGCGGAACCGCAAGCGTTCCACCCTACGTCGCTAAAGGTCCGTCACCGCGCCCTTGCTTGCACTTGAAGCCAGCAGCGCAAATTTGTACATCACGCCTTTTTTGTACTTCATCGGAGGTGCCGTCCAGTTTGACATCCGTGCAGCAATCGTCGCCTCGTCAACGTTGAGTTGCAGCAGCAATTGCAGCGCGTCCACCGTAATCGAGTCGCCATCTTCCACAATCGCCAGCAAGCCGCCGACCTGGGCTTCCGGCGCGATATGGCCGACCACCATGCCCCAGGTGCCACCGGAGAAGCGGCCATCGGTAATCAGCGCTACGGTTTCGCCCATGCCTTTGCCGATGATGGCGCTGGTGGGTGCGAGCATTTCGCGCATGCCGGGGCCGCCTTTCGGGCCTTCGTAGCGCAACACCAGCACGTCGCCATGATTGATTTTGTTGGCCATGATGGCGTCCATGCATTCCGGTTCGCTGTTGAACACCCGGGCCGGGCCGGTGAGGACTGGGTTTTTCAGGCCGGTTATTTTTGCTACACAGCCTTCGGGTGCAAGATTGCCCTTGAGGATCGCGAGGTGACCCTGTTCGTACATCGGGTTGTCCGGCTGACGAATCACGTCTTGCGTAATGGCTGGCAGATCAGGCACGTTGGCCAACTCTTCCGCCATCGTTTTGCCAGTGATGGTCATGCAGTCGCCATGCAGCAAACCCTTATTGAGCAGCATCTTCATGACCTGCGGGACACCGCCGACCGCGTGCAGATCGGTCATCACGTACTGGCCCGACGGCTTCAGATCGCAAAGTACGGGCACTTTCTTACGCATGCGCTCGAAGTCATCTATCGTCCAGTCGATGTCCGCTGCGTGGGTGATTGCGAGGAAGTGCAGCACCGCGTTGGTCGAGCCGCCGGTTGCCATAATCACCGCGACTGCGTTCTCCACCGATTTTTTGGTGATGATGTCGAGTGGCTTCAGGTCGTTCTTGATCGCTTCGAGCAGCACGCGGCCTGATTCGGCAACGCTGTCCGACTTTTCTTGATCGGGGTTCGCCATTGACGATGAGCCGAGCAGACTCATGCCCAACGCTTCGAAAGAGGAAGACATTGTGTTCGCGGTGTACATGCCGCCGCACGCGCCGTGGGTAGGGCAGGCGTTCTTCTCTATGCCATCGAAATCTTCCTGACTGATGGTGCCCGCAGCCATCTTGCCTACGGCTTCAAACGGCGACACAATGGTCAGCGCCTGGCCCTTCCAGTTGCCCGGCTTGATGGTGCCACCGTAGCAGTAAATCGACGGAATATTCATGCGGCACATCGCGATCATGCCGCCTGGCATGTTCTTGTCGCACGCTCCAAGCACCAGCACACCGTCCATCGCCTGACTTTGCGTCGCGGTCTCAATCGCGTCGGCGATGACCTCGCGCGACACCAGCGAATATTTCATGCCCTCGGTGCCCATGCTGATGCCATCGGTCACGGTGATCACGCCAAACATCTGCGGCATACCGCCGGCCGCCTTGATGGCTTCAACGGCGCGATCCGCCAGCGGTTGAATGCCGGCGTTGCACGGGTTCATGGTGCTGTGACCGTTGGCCACGCCGACAATGGGTTTCTCGAAATCGTTGTCGCCAAAGCCCACGGCGCGAAGCATGGAACGGTTGGGTGAGCGGGCAATGCCTGCGGTGATGGTTTTGCTGCGGCGGTTAAATGACATCTTGAGGCCTCGTTAAACACGCGGGCGAGCGTTGCGCGGACTGACCTGATCGCCGTAGCGGGCGCGTCAGGTTGTGCGCTTCTTCGTTCGCTTGCGCGCGGTTAGAAATTTTTTGGGTGGGCAGGTATATCTATGTGCCACGAAATTCTAAGCTCGCTACACTAAGGCCGTGTTGAATCGTTCCGTCTCACTCCTGTGCCTGCCCTTTTCGCGTGCGATCCGCGCGCTGGGTTTCGGACTGCTCGCGACGTTTGTTACCACTGCGGCGTCCGGCACTGTGGTTCGCAATAATGTTCTATTTTTTGACCTGAACAACGCTGAAGCCGAGATTGCGCAGTTTGAAAGCGAATTGCCTTCCGAAAACCGTCAACTTTTTCTGGTTCCGTCGTTGTCCCGATTCGACCTGGAGCGCCGAAAGAAAATCCTCGCGCTTCACCGCAGTACCGACGAGCTCACGGCGCGGGCGGCGACCTGTGCGCCACTGACGCAAATGAACCGTGCAAGCTGCCACGCTTTGTGGGACGAACTCCGAGACCTGGAGGTTCGCCGCGAATTGCTGACGGTGAAATTCAATGGCAAGCAGGCCCTCGAAGACGCGCGATTGATCGGTGACAGCGTGGTCGACATCGTGGTGATCTCCGGTCACCACCAGCGAAAATTTTTTCGCGGTGAACTGGCTGAACTTCACGTCGACGATCTGTTTGAAATTGCGAAAGTCGTTCCCAACGCGTTCAATCAGGCTCGTACTGTGATTTTGCTGGGCTGCGATACCGGTACGCCGCAGATGCTGACTCAGGTTTTCAACAAACTGTTTCCGGCCGCGACGCTCATCGTCGGCTCGGAGTTGCCCGCTCCAACCCGCGACGAGCCACGCAACTTGAGCTTTATTCGTGAGCTGCTTCGTCATGAATCGCAACTCCTTGCCGCTACCACCGCTGAAGAAATTACGCCAATTTATCAGCGGTTATTGGGCGAACAATGGCCGGTGACACTGCTCTGGAAGCGCGAATATTTTTTCTCCGACGACTGGCGGTATTGGGAGAGCGTGGCCAACGGGTTGCGCGTAATACCTCGAATATCCGCCGCTGCGCCGCGGAAGAAGAAGGCGACCTGACGCCCTGGCGTCCATTTCGACACGTCCGGCGCGCCCGGCTTGCCACAGCCAATCATGCCGTAACGCAGTAACTACGGGCGTTGCAGCGCAGCACAGCCAACAAGGGGCCTTGGCCTACAGACGAGGCCTGCGCAGCGGCCTAGAGTGATGGCTTCTAGCTTTGTCTATCACTCTGCCTCGCCGCGGTCTCTCTTGCGCACGTCATCCACATTCGTCCCCTTTGTCATCAGTTGCGCCGTGAAATTCTTGCGCACGCTGGGGCAGAGTTCTGCCGGTCGGTATGCGGGCCTGGCGTGCTCGCTAGGCTTGGCAGCGAGCACCGCGCTCGCGTCAGAAGTGCGCACGACGTTGTTCATCGATTTGAACAACGCGGCGCACGAAATCGTCGCCGTACGGTCGGCGCTTGGCGAACAAGGGCGCGGCGGGCAACTGATTGTGGTGCCTTCCACGCAGCGCTTTCCTGCGGCTCGGCGTGCGCAGATTTTCGATTCGCAAGTCCGATTGAATGCCGCTCAGGCGCGCGCGCTCGAATGCACAAAAGACGACGGCGCCAACGGGTGCCAAGGGGTGTGGGCCGAGATTCGCGAACTCGAACTCGCACGGCTCAGGTTGACCGGAAGCTACGGCATCGCCGAGCTCATCGAGGACATTCAGCAGCAGGTGATGGATAGTCACGCGAGCATTGACATGGTCGTGATCTCCGGGCACCACAGCGGCGGTTATTTTGGCGGTGAAATTTCTCGGCTGGACGTGATGGATCTAAAAACGCTCAACACCGTCTTCCCGATGGTATTTCAGAACGTTCGCAGTGTTTTGCTTTTGGGCTGCGAGACTGGGTCGCAGCAGATGGTTCAAAACGTGTTTGCGCCGCTGTTTCCGTCCGCTCGCGTCATCATTGGGTCCGACGGCGTGGCACCACTGCGCGACAATCCGCACAATCTGCGCTTTGTGCGCGCCGCCATGCTTGCCCAGCCCACGCTCACCGGGGCGCGCAGCGTTGGGGATGCATCACGTGCCTACCGCACGCTGCAGCGGCAACCGTGGCCGGTTGCATTGCTGTGGAACCGCGCGCACTATTTCGCTCGCATGACGTCGCCGTTGATGCGTTAGCGTGGTCTTTTCGCGCTGAAACTTACGCCGATCCCACGCGCGGGACCAATGCGGCGAGCAGACGGTAGACTAGGTGCCATGCTTATCCATCCTGAAATCGACCCCATCGCCCTGCAAATTGGCCCGCTGGCCATCCGCTGGTACGGCCTGACTTATCTGGCGGCATTCGCGCTGTTCATGTTGCTGGGCAGCTATCGCGCACGCAAGCAAATTTTGCAAGGCTGGCGGTCGTCCGACGTTGACGACCTGCTGCTTTACGGCATTTTGGGCGTGGTGCTCGGCGGGCGGCTCGGATACTGTCTGTTCTACAAGCCTGGCTATTACCTGAGTAATCCGCTGGAAATATTTGCCGTGTGGCAAGGTGGCATGAGCTTTCACGGTGGCCTGCTCGGCGTCATTTTCGCCATGTGGCTTTATGCACGACGCAACCAGCGAGCGTTTTTTAAGGTCGCGGATTTCATCGCGCCTTTGGTGCCGCTCGGTTTGGCGTCGGGGCGAATTGGTAACTTCATCAACGCCGAACTGCCGGGACGCGCGGCTGATCCGACATTGCCGTGGGCGATGATTTTTCCGTCAGTGGACAAGATTGCTCGCCATCCGTCGCAGCTTTATCAGTTCGCGCTGGAAGGCGTGCTGCTATTCGTCATTTTGTGGATTTACTCCAGCAGACCCCGTGCTATCGGGCAAGTGTCCGGAGCTTTTCTACTAGGTTACGGCGTGCTGCGTTCGGTGTCCGAACTGTTCCGCGAACCGGATGCGTTTCTCGGCTTTTTGTCGTTCGGAATGACGATGGGGCAATGGCTCTCCGTGCCGATGGTTGCGCTCGGCGCATGGTTGTTGCTGCGCCCTGCACCTACTCCACGCGCGTAAATTCACCATCCACGGTTTTTGGCATTGCCGAAGGCGAAGCCGCTGCTGGAACTGACATGGCGCGATTGGGAACCAGTAGCAAAAACACGGCAAACAAGTCGCTGACGAAGCCAGGGAACAGTAGCAACACGGCGGCAAGCATGCGTCGACCGCTGTCGAAAACCATGCCTTGCAGCGCCATGGTCTGCAGCGCGCCTACGAATTGCGCGCGCAGGGTGCGGGTTTCGCGCTTCATCACGACGATGCCAAAAATAACGCCGGGGACGAAGAGCAGGAGGCCGGGAACGTTCAGCGCTTCGGCGACTCGAAGGGTGGCGTAGATGTCGAGCACCGGCAGCACAATTAAAATTCCGAGTAAAACCAGTGGCATATATGTCTCCAGCGAACAATTTCGTAACGCAATCAAATTATGTAATGCAATCGGTCGCAAGCGCGTTGTATTCAAACGACTTGAGCCGCACCCCGAGTATGACAGTACGACGACCAATTAGTGCCCCTGGCGCAGCGCTGACGCGACGCGTTGTTGCGGTTTGGTCGATTCTGGCGTCGGTGTTTGCGTTGTCCTCGGCGCTGGCTGCAGCGCCGTCCGCGCCGCCTGCGCCCCTGTCGGTCGATGCGGCGTTTCCCGTGATGGCCGCCTTTGAGTCGGGCAAGTTTGTGGTCAAGTTTGACGTGTTGCCGGGCCATTATTTGTACAAAGATCGGTTTGAGCTGCAGGCGAACGGGCAGGCGATTGCCAAGCTTTCGTTGCCCGCAGGCAAGCTCAAGGTTGACCCAAATTTCGGTCGGGTTGAGGTATACGAGCAGCCGATGAGTTTGTCGGCGGCGACCGCGTTGACCGCCTCCACGGAGTTGACGCTCGTGTTTCAGGGGTGCTCGGCGGTGGCGGGCGTGTGTTACCCGCCGACTAAGCGCACGTTCACGTTGGCAATGGGCGCGAAGGATGTGCGCGCCAGGGAGCTGGCGGCGGTGAGCCTAAAAAACCAGTTCAAACCTTTGGTGAGCCAATGAGCGCTGACGTGGACGGCAAGCCCGTTTCGGGTGGCAAGCGGGCGTTGTTGCTGGGAGTCGCCGGTGTGGCGGCAAGCGCGGCGGGCGCTTACGGTGGACACTGGTGGCTGACGCGCGGCGCAGTGGCAGGCGATGAGGCGAAGCTACTGAGCGCGACTTTTGAAGGGCTGGACGGCAAACAGCAGCCGATTTCCGCATGGAAAGGCAAAACGCTGGTAGTAAATTTTTGGGCCACGTGGTGCGGACCCTGCCGCGAAGAAATGCCGGAATTCGTAAAAGCGCAGACCGATTTTTCAGCTAAGGGGCTGCAGTTTGTGGGCATCGCTATTGATCGGCGCGCGCCGGTGGAGAAGTTTGCGAAAGAATTAGCCATCAACTATCCGGTGCTTTTGGGCGATGTGGCGTGGTTAGAGGCGGTGAAAACGATGGGCAACCCGCAAGGCGTGTTACCGTTCACAATAGTGATATCGCCGAAGAGTGAAGTGATGCTTCGTCGTGTAGGAAAGCTTAAATACAGCGAAATTGCTGCTATCTTCGCGTAAGTCGCGAAGCGCCTAATTGCATTGAGATGCTCCGATTTTTTGCTTCAGCTTTTCGCTGCGATGACCACTCTATACGGGCCAGATCAATTTTTCGCGGGTAGTTGAGTAAAGGCATTTTCGCGGTTAATGCCCCACAGAATGGCCTTTTTAGTTAAAAGCTGTCACCTGCACACGCACTTTTCAAGTCTCATCCTTCAGCCGAAATCTGAGGACTATTCCTGTCTCCATACGGCAACAAATCTAGCGAAAAATTCAAATTTGAGGCAAACTAGCGCTATCTCAACTTAACTCGCTTCGATCTTACGGATCAAAGTGACGCTGTCTTGATGGCTGAAATCGCAAACGCAAGTAGAAATGTGGGTATGTCGGTAGCTCCCGACGCTGCCCCACGATTTTTGTTGCTGCACGGGCCGAACCTGAATTTGCTCGGCACGCGCGAACCAGAAAAATATGGCTTGACCACACTCGCGCAACTCGAAGCGCAGTTGACTGAGCGTGCCGCCAAAGCTGGCGTTAGGCTGGACTGTCTGCAAAGCAATCACGAAGGCGTGCTGGTTGATCGCATTCACGCAACGCGCACCGATGGCACGGTCGCTTGCATCATCAACGCAGGTGCGCTCACGCACACCAGCATTGCCCTGCGTGACGCGTTCGCAGGCGCGTCGCTCTCGTTCCTCGAGGTTCACATCACCAATGTGCATGCCCGCGAGGAATTCCGTCACCGCTCTTACTTGAGCGCCATTGCGCGCGGCATCATCGTCGGCTTTGGCGTGCGCGGTTACGACTTGGCGCTCGACTTTTTGCTCAACGAACACGCAGCCAGGTAACCCACCCGGTTACTTCCCCCTTTTTCTTCTACTTCGAGGAGACCGCCGCATGGATCTGCGCAAACTCAAAACATTGATCGAACTCGTTCAGGAATCCGGAATTGCCGAGCTTGAGGTCACCGAGGGCGAAGAGAAGGTGCGCATCACCCGCACCGTGGCCAACACCATGCAGCCCATCATGCAATACGCCGCGCCGATCATGCAGATGCCGCAGCCGGGCATGGGCATGCATCACGCTGTGCCTATGCAGCAGGCCGCCGCGCCCGCCGCCCCCGTGGCTGCGCCCGCCCCGGTCGAGCCAGAAGGCCACGCCGTCAAGTCCCCCATGGTCGGCACCTTCTACCGCTCGGCCGCGCCCGGTGCCAAGCCGTTTGTGGATGTCGGCGCAACCGTTTCCGTGGGCGACACGATTTGCATCATCGAAGCCATGAAGCTGATGAACGAGATCGAGTGCGACCGGGCCGGCGTGATCAAAGCGATCATGGTCGAGTCGGGCCAAGCGGTGGAATATGGCCAACCCATGTTCATGATCGAGTGATTCCGTTCCAAAATCAATCATGACTTTGTTGGTTTCGCACTTGCTGTGCAAGTGCACTATCTGCGCTAAACCCCGGACGCCGCCGCGTCCTGCTTGCTTTTGAAACGGAATAAATCAGATGGCGCTTTCATTAACGGCGGCAAAAAAGCCACCAACGCAAATGTTCGAGAAGGTGCTCATCGCCAACCGCGGCGAAATCGCGCTCCGCATTCAGCGCGCCTGCCGCGAAATGGGCATTAAAACTGTGGTGGTGCATTCCGAGGCCGACGCTGACGCTAAATACGTAAAGCTTGCCGACGAGTCTGTGTGCATCGGGCCCGCGCCCTCGGCGCAAAGCTACTTGAACGTGCCCGCGATCATCGCCGCGGCCGAAGTAACCGATGCGCAGGCGATTCATCCGGGATATGGATTTTTGTCGGAAAACGCAGATTTCGCTGAAAAAGTAGAAAAGTCCGGCTTCGTATTTATCGGCCCTCGCGCCGAAACTATCCGCCTGATGGGCGACAAAGTTTCTGCCAAACTAACCATGAAAAAGTCCGGTGTTCCGGTGGTGCCCGGCGTCGATGGCGCGTTGCCGGACGATCCGCGCGAAATCATCAAGATTGCGCGCAGCATCGGATACCCCGTCATCATCAAAGCGTCGGGGGGGGGCGGTGGGCGCGGCATGCGCACGGTTCACACCGAAGGCGCGCTGATCAGTGCGGTGACTTTGACCAAGGGCGAGGCGCTCGCGGCGTTCGGCAACGGCACGGTGTACATGGAGAAATTCCTCGAAAATCCGCGCCACATTGAGATTCAGATCCTTGCCGATCAGCACAAAAACGCGGTGTATCTGGGCGAGCGCGATTGTTCAATGCAGCGCCGCCACCAAAAGATCATTGAAGAGGGCCCCGCGCCGGGCATCCCGGAGCGACTGATTGCCAAGATCGGCGAGCGCTGCGTTGAAGCCTGCAAAAAAATTGGCTATCGCGGCGCGGGCACATTCGAATTTCTCTACGAAAACGGCGAGTTTTATTTCATCGAAATGAACACGCGAGTTCAGGTCGAGCATCCGGTGACAGAACTGATCACTGGCGTCGACATCGTGCAGGAACAGATCAAGATTGCGGCCAACCAGAAGATGACGCTCCGGCAAAAGGACATCATCAAAAAAGGCCACGCCATTGAATGTCGCATCAACGCCGAAGACCCCAGCAGCTTCGTGCCCTCGCCCGGGCGCATTACCAACTGGCATCCGCCGGGTGGGCCGGGGATTCGCGTTGACTCGCACGCCTATAACGGCTATTTTGTGCCGCCGAATTACGACTCAATGATCGGCAAATTGCTGGCCTACGGTGCTACGCGTGAGCAGGCGATCGCCCGCATGCGCATCGCGCTGTCGGAGATGATCGTTGAAGGCATCAAGACCAATATTCAGTTGCACCGTGAGTTGATGGACGACGCGCAGTTCATCAAAGGCGGCTTCTCGATTCATTACCTTGAACAGCGCATGGCCAAACTGGCCGAACGGCGAAAGTAACGCGCATGGCACTGTTGTGGATTGAGATTTCTGGCCCGGTCAAAGGGGCTGCCGCCGACGCGATCGCCGACGCCCTGCTTGAGGCTGGAGCGCTCGCGGTAGACGTAGCGGATCTCAACGCCGAAAGCGACGCCGAGCAGCCGATTTTTGGCGAACCGGGTATGGCGTTAACCCAGCGCTGGGCGGATAGCCGAATCGCCGCGTTGTTTGAGGGCGACGCTTCAACCGATGAGCTGGAAAGGCTATGGAACTTGCTGCGGGCGGAAGCCGCAGACAGTTTAGGCCCGCACGAATTTCGTGTGGTGCCCGAAACCGACTGGGTGCGCGCCACCCAAGCGCAATTTGAGCCCATTGAAATCACTCCGAACCTGTG
>JAYSUK010000253.1:0-3717 GCA_043719085.1 Burkholderiales bacterium
AATCGCTAGCGCTGTCTCGGTTGCAGTAGTGGCGCTTTCCGCGAGCGTAGTGTTCGCTCAGGCCAACCCGGCCAACAGCGCCTACCTGCTTTCCGCCACCGGCGGACCTACCAACAATGTGGTCCGCAGCGGTCGCTATGGCACGAATAACGCTTCGTGCAATCTGTGCTGGCGTACTGGCTTTTGGACGCCGGCGATGGCCATCGCTGAATGCGATCCTGATCTGGTCAAAAAAGCAGTCGCACCGCCCGCACCGCCCGCACCCGCTGCTCCTGCTGCCCCTGTTGCACCGCCGGCTGCCGCTGTGCCAACGCCTGCGCCTGCCGCCCCGGTAGCGCCTGCTGCCCCAGTTGCTCCGCCTGCTCCGTCGGTTCAGAAGATTACCCTCGCTTCCAAAGCGTTGTTTGACTTCGACAAGGCCATCCTGAAACCTGAAGGTCAAGCTGTTCTCGATCGCGAAATCGTTTCGCGCATCAAAGAAGTGCAGAAACTGGAACTCGTTCTGGTTACCGGCCACACCGATCGCCTGGGTTCACAGCAATACAACCAGAAGCTCTCCGAGCGCCGTGCTGCTGCGGTTGCTGCCTATCTGGCGAGCAAAGGCGTTGCCAAAGACAAGATCGAAACGCTCGGCATGGGCAAAACCCAGCCGGTTCCGGGTGTGGTCTGTGATCAGAAAAACCGCAAGGCGCTGATCTCTTGCCTGCAACCGCACCGTCGTGTTGAAGTTGAAGTCAAGGGCGAAATCGTTATCCGTCGATAACCGATCGCGTTCGCTAGAAAAACCCCGCTTTGGCGGGGTTTTTTGTTTGCGCCCCCGGCTAAGGCCGCGCTCCGTTACCGCAATGCATCGGAGTTCCCTTCGTCACTGGCTGCAATGCTTTCTCCGTCATCGGAGTTTCAATTTTCATCGACGGTTGCAGCCTTATGTCCACACTTCTCTCGGCTCGCTGGCTTATCACCCCCACTCTTCGCGGCGTTCAAGCAATTGAGCATGGCGCGTGTTTGATCGGGGAGGATGGGCGCGTTGTCGCAGTCGGCAGCGCAGCAGCAGTGCAGCAGCATCCAGAAGCCACCGCTGCCAAGCCTGTCGCCCTGCCCAATCACCTGCTCGCCCCTGGGCTGATCAACGCGCACTGCCACAGCGCAATGACGTTGCTGCGCGGCGCGGCGGACGACCTGCCGTTGCAGCGCTGGCTCAGCGAGCGCATCTGGCCCATGGAGGCAGCCCTGGTCGACGAGGCCTTTGTCCATGTCGGCACGCAGCTTGCCGCCGCCGAAATGCTGCTCGGCGGCACTACCACCTGTGCTGACATGTACTTCTATTCTCACGCGGCGGCGCAGGCGTTTTTGAGCTTTGGCATGCGGGCGGTGCTGGCGTTGCCGGTGATCGACTTTCCAACCCGCTACGCGTCGGATGTAGACGCCTACATCAGCCTCGGTCTGTCGGTGCGCGACCAGTTTGCCGACGAGCCTACGGTGTCATTCGCGCTCGCTCCGCATGCGCCCTACACCTGTAGCGACGACACGTTTCAACGGGTGCTTGCCTTCACCAACGAACTGGGCTTGCCACTGCACACCCACCTGCAGGAAACAGCGCAGGAGGTCAGCGAGGCAATCGCGCTCACCGGCGAGCGGCCCACCGCAAGACTTGCACGACTCGGGGTGCTTAGTCCAGATTTTTTCGCTGCGCACGGCGTTCATCTCGACGCCACCGACATCCACACCCTCGCGCAACATGGCGCATCGGTCGTGCATTGCCCCTCATCCAATCTGAAACTCGCGAGCGGCCTGGCACCCGTCAACGCGCTGCTTAACGCGGGCGTCAACGTCGGCCTGGGCAGCGATGGCGCGGCCAGTAACAATCGTCTCGACATGTTTGAAGAAATGCGCCTGGCAGCGCTGATCGGCAAAGTGCAGGCCAACGACGCCTCAGCCGTCACGGCTGCTCAAGCGTTCACAATGGCGACGCTGGGCGGCGCACGTGCCATCGGTCTGGCCGACGTCACTGGCTCGCTCGAAGTCGGCAAGGCGGCGGACCTAATTGCCGTGGCGCTAGACGCGCCCGGCATGCAACCGATATTTGATCCGGTGTCGCACTTTGTTTACGTCGCGTCGCGCGCCGACGTCACCCATGTATGGGTGGCGGGCAAAGCGCGGGTCACTGACCGACGATTGCCACAAAAAGCCGAGCGCGCAGTGGCAGAATTGGCACCTCAAATCGCCTCACTCAGCGAACGCATTAACGCCATGCGCCATTGATTTATTCATGCAGTACACCGAACACACCACACCCAATACCGATCCCGCCGAGCTCGCCAAATTCTCCGCGCTGGCCAGTCAATGGTGGGACACACGGGGCAAATTTCGCCCGCTACACGACATCAATCCGCTGCGCCTGGAGCTAATTGACAAGCAAAGCGGCGGCGTAAGGGGCAAACGTGCCATCGACATCGGCTGCGGTGGCGGCCTCGTTTCTGAAGGTCTCGCGCGAATGGGCGCGCAGGTCACCGGCGTCGACATGGCTGCAAAAGCGCTGGCAGTTGCAAAGCTGCATGCCCTGGAAGCCAACATCGTGGTCGATTACCGCGAAGCCACCGCCGAGGCGATGGCGGCCGAGTTGCCCGAGCAATTCGATGTCGTTACCTGCCTTGAAATGCTTGAGCATGTGCCCGACCCCGCATCGGTCGTTGCCGCCTGCGCCAAGCTCGCAAAACCGGGTGCCACGCTTTACTTCAGCACCATCTCGCGCACTGCCAAGGCCTATGCCTTGACGGTGCTGGGTGCCGAATACATCCTGGGTCTGCTGCCCAGAGGCACCCACGAATACGGCAAATTCCTCAAGCCATCGGAGCTGATCAATTTCACCCGTAGCGCGGGTCTGCAGTTGGTCGAAATGCGCGGCATGGACTACAACCCCTTTACCCACGCGGCTAAGTGGAAACAAGACACCACAGTGAACTACCTCATCGTCTGCCGCAAGAATTAACAGCTTTCGGCGGTAACCGCTGTGGTTATTGGGCATCGTGCATAAATGCTCAATAGTCGATGTTGTTCATTACGGGGAGCGAGCCCCTTTAAAGCAGGCGTTTCCACAGAAAGATGCGCCTTCTACACTTACAAAACGCCGAAGCCGCGTCAAACGAGTGCCTTCAACTAGCCTCGCCTTGGTAGAATTTGGAGTATTGGGCGGTTAGCTCAGCGGTAGAGCACTGCCTTCACACGGCAGGGGTCACTGGTTCGAACCCAGTATCGCCCACCAATAAAATCAAGGACTTAGGCGGGAACGCCTCAGTCCTTTTCTTTGGGTATAACTTTTGTCACTACTGTCCGGTGTCCAGACGTGTTCACCTTTCTGTGCGGGAGACGATGGGATCGAGTCCCATGAAAACTCGCAATGGACGGGCAAAAATTATCGGAAGCGGCTTCGCAAGTAAGTTGTCAAATTTCATCCGTCATTGATCCTGCAGGCACGTTTTTTAGAGTAAGTCGCGCCTCGTTTTGGCGGCAAATCTTTAAATTATGGGTTTGTGCTGCCTACGTCCTCCAACTCTAGCCACGCCCATGTTCGAACAAGCCTTCAAAAATATCGACGACGTTCTCTGGAAGGAGGCCGGTTGCGCCAGCGAGCTCGATTACACCGAGCAAACGTCGTGGCTGTTGTTCCTCAAGTTTCTTGACGGGTTGGAAGAAGACAAAGCGACCGAAGCCCAGCTC
>JAYSUK010000254.1:0-3696 GCA_043719085.1 Burkholderiales bacterium
GATCTGACACGCACAATCTCGATCATCGTACCTACAAATCGGCTAGATCATGACTTCTCCGATTACGTAAACCTTCTGCCGCGCACACTCCTAGCCCAAGTAAAACGGGGCTTTAGGCGAAAAGCTGTATATCCTACCAACCCGAAAGTTGCGTCGGATGCACGACTGCCGCAGATCGTGAAGAAGTTCCGTTTTCGCTGCCTTGAGCGGGTTCGCGGCGCGTTTTTCGGCGTTTGCTGGCGGGCGCACCGCAAAATCACCGCATGCCGCCTCGCAAGACTCATCTCGACTCCACTGCCATCGCAATCCTGGTCGCCTGCTGCCTGTTTTGGGGCTTTCAGCAGGTGTTGGTGAAGGCGACGATTCCTGATGTGCCACCGGTGCTGCAGGCGTTTTTGCGCTTTGCCGGTGCGACCGTGATTCTTTGGCTGTGGTGTTGCTGGCGTGGGATCAAGCTGTTCGAACGCGATCAATCGCTGTGGCCCGGCCTCATCGCAGGTGCGCTGTTCGCGGCGGAGTTCGCCTGCCTGTTCGTCGGACTCAATTACACCAGCGCATCAAGGCTGACGGTGTTCGTTTACACCTCGCCGTTGTGGGTGGCGGCGTTGTTGCCGTTGTTCGTAAAGGCTGAACAATTGCGTCCGATCCAATGGCTGGGCGTCGTCTTCGCGTTCGTCGCGGTGGTGTTCGCGTTGAGCGAAGGATTTCTCGGCGGCGGCAATGGCAGTGGCGCATCCCTAGTGTGGCTGGGCGATAGCCTGGCAGTGCTCGCGGGCATGCTTTGGGGGCTGACCACCGTGGTGATTCGCGCGTCGGCCTTGTCACGTATTTCCGCCGAGCGCTTGCTGTTCTATCAAGTGGCAGTCAGCGCGGTCACATTGCCGTTCGTGTCGCTAGCTTTGGGCGAGGCGTGGACGTTTCACTACAGCGCCCTCGCGTGGGGCTCGCTCGCGTTGCAAACGGTGGTCGGTGCGTTCGCCAGCTACCTCGCATGGATGTGGCTGCTCGGCCGCTATCCCGCGACTCGCGTGTCGGTGTTCGTATTCCTGACGCCGATGTTCGCGCTGCTGTTTGGCGCGTGGTGGCTGGACGAAACGATCACGCCAACGCTGGTGATCGCGCTTGGGTTTGTTGCGGTGGGGATTGTGCTTGTCAATCGCAAGGCGGTGCCGCCAGCTTGAGCAAAGGCTGAATCGCTTTGTCGCGTCGCTGCACGGTAGCATTAGTGGCACCACTTTTAACGCAGCTTACCGCCCGCCATGCCCCCCACACTTTCGCTTTCCCGTCGCGCGCAATCCCTCGGAACTGAAAACGCTTTCGTCGTTCTCGCCGAAGTCAACAAACTGATCGCCGAGGGCTATGACATCACGAGCTTTTGCATTGGGCAGCCCGATTTTCCTGCGCCGACGCATGTGCAGGAGGCGGGGCACGAGGCGATTCGGCTGGGCAAGCACGGCTATACGCCAAGCGCGGGCATCCCCGAGCTGCGTGCGGCGGTAGCAACGTACATGGGCGACATGCGGGGCATCACGATTGAGCCGGAGGACATCGTGGTCGGTGCAGGGGCCAAGCCGTTCATCGCGTACACAATTTTGTCGACCACCGATTACGGCGCGGGCGACGAGGTGATTTATCCGGTGCCGGGGTTTCCGATTTACGAATCGCAGATCACCATCAATGGTGCGGTGCCGGTGCCGTTGTATCTGCGTGAGAGCCGCAATTTTGCGTTCGATCCGGCTGAGCTCGAATCGAAGATCACGGCAAAAACGAAGCTCCTGATTCTCAATAGCCCGCAGAATCCGACCGGCGGCATTCTCACTAAAACCGACCTCGAAGCCATCGCAGCAATCCTGCGCAAACATCCACAAATCTGGGTGTTCTGTGACGAGATTTACGGGCGGCTCACGTTCGAAGGCAGTTTTCAATCGCTCGCAAGCCTTGCTGACATGCAAGAGCGCTGCATTATCAGCGACGGTGCGTCGAAGACGTGGGCGATGACCGGCTGGCGCATCGGGTTCACCGCGAACAAACTGCTCGCACCGGCGTTTACCAAATGGGTTACCAACACGGACAGTTGTGCCAGCCATATTTCGCAATGGGCTGCTGTCGCCGCCGTGAGCGGGCCGCAGCATGAGGCCGAAATGATGCGCAAATCGTTCCTCGAACGACGCAATCTGATTGTTGGCTTGCTCAACGATGTGCCAGGCATTAAGTGCCAGGCCAGCGGCGGCGCGTTTTACGCCTGGCCGAACGTCACCGAGCTGTGCGCGATGACCGGCCTCGCCGACAGCGAGGAGTTGCGCAAACGACTGCTCTACGAAGCGGGCGTGGCGGTGCTCGCCGACATCCACTTTGGCCATCGCGTGCCGGGCGACGGCCAACACATTCGTTTCAGCTACGCCACGCAAAACGAGAACATTGTCAAGGGCGTGCAACGCATTCAGGACTGGGTGAAGCGAAGCACGAAGTGACGAGAGCATTCCAATTAGTTCGAGTTAACCGTTTTATGCCGAACCGTTCTTTTTCTGTTCGCCGGATCGCAGAATTTCAAGAACGCTGCTTTGTTTCCAGCTTGACTCTGATTTTCTGAAAAAGCTGTATCGTAAAGACCGATTCACATCATTAAAAGCGCGGGTTACACTGGCACCTGCACACACGAAAGAGACTACGCTGCATGTGGGACATTATCAAGGCGGCCGGCTGGCCCATTTGGCCGCTTATCTTCGTATCCGTCATCGCGCTGGCGCTGATTATTGAACGGGCGTGGACGCTGCGTCGAGCGCAGATTATTCCGCCTGGGCTGGTTGATAAAGTGATTAATGAATACAAAAAAAAGGGCCTGACCCAGGAGCTGGTCGACCTCACTGCCGGGCAGGGTCCGATGGGTCAAATCCTCGCGGCAGGGCTCGCGAATATCAAGTCTCCTCGCGCTGTGGTGAAAGAGGCGCTTGAGGAAACCGGTAGCGTCATCGGTCACGGGCTAGAAAAATACCTCAATGCGATTGGCACCATTTCGGCGGCTGCACCGCTGATGGGACTGTTGGGAACCATCATTGGCATGATTGAAATTTTCGGCAGTACCGGCAGCGCAGGCGTCGATCCGGCGAGATTAGCTAACGGCATTTCGGTGGCGCTGTACAACACCGCAATGGGCATCATCGTGGCAGTGCCGACGTTGATGTTTTATCGCTACTTTCGCGGCAAAGTGGATTCGCTGCTGATTGAGATGGAGCAAAAGGCCACGCGCATGGTGGACATTCTTCATGGGGACAGAGCGAAGTGAATTTCCGTCGAGGTCGCTTTCGCGAAGAGCCCGAGATCAACTTTATTCCGTTGATCGATGTATTGCTGGTGGTCCTGATTTTTCTGATGGCGTCCACCACCTACAGCAAGTTCACAGAGCTCAAAATTTCTTTGCCCGAGGCTGATGCCGAAAAGCAAACGCAACGACCCAAAGAGGTGAACGTGGGCATTGATGCGGCGGGCAAATACGCGATAAACAAGCAAGTTTTTTCGTTCACTGGTGTGAACACGCTTGCGCAAGCTTTGAAAGAAGCTGCCAGCGGGGTGCCCGATCCGGTGATCATTATCAATGCCGACGCGGCGGCCAAACACCAGGACGTCGTGCATGTGATGGAAGCGGCGCGGCTGGCGAACTTTCCTAATATCACCTTCGCCACGCAAACAGCTAGCGCC
>JAYSUK010000255.1:0-3675 GCA_043719085.1 Burkholderiales bacterium
TAATGACGACGACGAAATTGAAGCGGCTTGGGACGAGGTCGCGACGTGCAGGGAGGCGGAAATTGAGCGCGGCGAGAAGCTGCTGATTCCAATCGAGGCGGTACTGGCGCGACTTGAGGCGCGTTTCTCAGCGTGAAATTTCGCACGTGGCTGCGGTGGTCGGACTAATTCGCTGCGCCGTCTTTTGGCGGTGCTCAACCGTGTATTGCGCCGCATTTGCCTTGAATTTGCGACCGCTCCCACGCTTCTGGCAAGTCGCTAAGGAAACGCCGAATAAATCGCCGTGCCGGACGCTAGCGGAGGGACGAGCGTGGGTCATTTCCACTCGGGCTAAAGCACATTTGAAAAGTGTGTGAGCAAACTTGAACAATCTGCCCACAAGTCGCTTCCGTGGTGGAGGGGGCAGTGTAGGCACGCATCGGTCGACCGATAAAGCGGAAGTCTGAGTGGAGTACGTCCAGCGCGATGACCAGGGCGGATTACGGGGCTTGTGAGAGGCAGGCACCGTAAGAAACGTGTCGCCGCTAAGGATACTTCCGTCGAACATGCAACACGCGAAGGATTTGCACAAAACCGCTGCGAACGCGATAAAACACCGTGTAGTTTTCGTGAATCACGAGTTCACGTGTGAGCGGCACAATTCCGGACTTTCCTAGGAGCGGGAATGCATGTAGCTGATGAATTTGCTCCAGACTGGCCGCGAGAAATTTGGCGGCAGCAGCCGGGCTGTCTTGCGCTATGAGCGCGAGAATGGAATCGAGATTTTTCGAGGCTCGCAGCGTCCACTCAACTCGCATATTTGGCAAATATCGCTAGCATTTCTTGGTCGGTTGCGAATTCGCCTCGATCCGCCTCTGCTATGCCCGCCTTTACTTCCGCGATTTGCCACGCTTGTTGGTCTAGGTAGGCGTCAAGCGCCTCCACAGCCAAAAAACTCTTTGTTCGCCCCGTAACCTTGGTGAGTTGCGAAAGACGCAAGTAGGTGGATTCGGGCAGTCTGACATTGAGCGTTTTTTCAAGTGTTTGCATTATGTTTGCCTAGTCTGAATCACAAAATCATTATATGTATTACCGATGATAAGCATGCAACTAAGGTTCCTGCAAAACTATTTTTTGGTTAAACAGTAAGAAAAGGCCACCGACAAAGCCGAGCGCGAGCGCATCATGTTTAGCGCACTGGCTGGCGCTGACTACGGGCATTTTCCGCAGCATCATGTGCCGTTGGAGGCGATGCGCGACGAGTTGCTCAAAGAGACGAAACCCATCGCCGAATTGCGCAAGCGCAATGCGGCGCAAGGCAACGCGCTAACGGCGTGGCTGGCAGCGCGCGGCCACACCGACCAGGCAGTGATTCTCGATGCGAAGACGGCCGCGGTGGTGGGCATTGCGCCGTTTAAGCCTTGGGACTAGTGTCGTGTGACGTTTGAAATGACGCATCTCGCTTGCCCTCGACGCGCAGGGCGTCGTTGCAAATCTTGCAGATGCCCCGGGCGTACATTCCGGTTGCTGCGCGCCGCGCGCCTGGCGCTTCATCCCGAAAATTCGAATTTATAGGAGTGCCCTACAGTTTGACGAGATGGGCCGCAGTTGCTCCCACGACGGCGCGCAGCGATACGCCGTGATTAAAGGTGACGAATTGGGCGTTGTGCCCCACAGCGAGCGCCAATAAATAGATGTCGGTTGTCGTCCTGTGGCTGATCAGCGCATCAAACGCGACTACTTGTGGGTTGGCTAGCGATACATCGTCGGGCAAAAATACATGTTTGTCATCGAGCATGGCCTCCCACAAGCGCTCGGTGACCTGGCGCGTAGTGAGGGGTCTCGTGTACGTCGGCTGCGACATGATGCGAATCAAGCCGTTTTGTGTGATTGGGCACGTCGCCCATCCAGCAGCTGCGTTTTCGGAGTGCCATCGCATCGTTGTGTCGTGCTGCGCGTGTTCATCGTCAAACATAGCGATAAGCACATTCACGTCGTACAACGGAAGCACTAAATGCCTTCCTCGTCGCGAATCCGGTTGATCATTTCGTTGGTGACGATTACACCGCCGGGGCGCTTAGGGAATGGCCGGATGCCGTAGAACGCTTTTGGCTGCTCGAGAGCGTATTGCGTTGGTTGCAGCGGCTGGGTAAGCGCCTTGCGCGCGAGATCGGAGATGATTTGACCGGCAGTTTTGCCTGCGGCTTTTGCCAGCTCTTTGCTGGCACTCAAGATGTCGTCATCGATGTCTAAAGTGGTGCGCATATCGATCTCCAAAAACCTAATTTTACATCTGATGCAATCGCATCAGATGCGGATTCGAGTAATTTGGTCTCGGTATCTCCGCAGGTGCGCTCAATGCATGTTGCGACGCCAAGTCGACGCCTACCGGATCAGTGCTTCACGTAAAACGCAGTGAAATTTCCGCAACAATGGCTCGGGCCAGACTCAACTTGCTCATTTTGGGGAGACGCGATGCCCCCTCCGCGCCACGCTCATCGATCAGCGTTACTTGATTCTCGTCCGCGCCGAATGCGCTTTGGGCGTGGTTGGCGATGAGTAGCGGTATGTCTTTTCTGGCGCGCTTCTCGGCGCCGTAAAGCTCTACCTTTTCGCTCTCGGCAGCAAAGCCGACGCAAAACGGCGGGCCAGATTTGCCCTGGCCCTGGCGGTTGTACTTTGCGATTTTGGCGAGGATGTCGACTGTCGGTTCGAGGTTTACGGTCAGGCCCGCGTCGGTTTTCTTGATCTTTTGCTCAGCGTTGGTGGTCGGGCGATAGTCGGCAACGGCCGCTACGGCGATGAAGATATCGGCTTGGTCTACCTCGGCAACCACTGCGGCCAGCATTTGCGCAGCGCTGGTGACATTCACTCGATCAACGGCGAAGGGTGTTGCCAGATGCGTTGGCCCGCTCACCAGCGTGACCTGCGCGCCTGCGTCGGCGCAAGCTTGGGCCAACGCATAGCCCATCTTTCCGCTGGAGTGGTTGGTGATTACTCGCACTGGGTCAATGGCTTCTTGTGTGGGGCCTGCGGTGATGAGCACGCGCTTGCCAGCGAGTAACTTGGGTTGTGCCCAGGCGTCCAACGCAGCCATGATTTCAGCGGGCTCAAGCATGCGACCATCGCCGATTTCGCCGCAGGCCTGGTCTCCGCTGCCGGGGCCGATGACGTGAACACCATCGGTTCTAAGCGTTTCCACGTTCCGCTGCGTGGCCGGGTTTTGCCACATTTGCAGGTTCATCGCGGGCGCGACAATCAGCGGAATGGTGCGGGCCAATACCGTAGTGGCGAGCAGGTCGTCGCTGCGGCCATGAACCAGGCGGGCGAGGAAATCAGCCGACGCGGGCGCGATCAGCATCACGTCGTTGCTGCGCGTGAGTTCGATGTGCGCCATGCCGTTGTCGGGCCGTACATCCCACAAATCGGTGTAAACGGGGTGACCGGACAGCGCCTGAAACGTGGCCGGCCCGACGAACTCACGAGCTGCGGCGGTCATCATGACCGTGACTTCGCGGCCCGATTTGACCAGGAGCCGGGTTAGCTCAGCGGACTTATAAGCCGCAATGCCCCCGGTGATGCCGAGCAGCACGCGGTGCGTGGGTTTGATGGTGGAGTTCATGGCGAAAGTGTAGCGGGGGGCGACTCAGACCCTTCGCTGCGCTCTGGGCGAGCGGAGCCGTAAAGCCGTTCGCC
>JAYSUK010000256.1:0-10514 GCA_043719085.1 Burkholderiales bacterium
GAAAAGTCTGGTGCGAATGAAGGGACTCGAACCCCCACGCCTTGCGGCGCTGGAACCTAAATCCAGTGCGTCTACCAATTCCGCCACATTCGCATAACCCTCTATTATAGACAACCCGTCCACGAGGCCTGCGCCTTCATCTTTGGGTCATCATGGCCGTCGACCAGCACTACGAAAACTTTCCGGTCGCCTCGTTATTTGTTCCGCCGCAGATTCGCGCTCATGTTGTCGCCATCTATCGGTTCGCGCGCCATGCCGACGATACTGCCGACGAAGGCGACGCCGACGATGAAGCCCGACTTTCGCAGCTAGCTGCGTTGCGCGGCGACATTGAAGCGCTTTTCCGCTTTGAATTGGCGGCAATTCCGGTGGTTCAGGCACTCGCCCCGCTACGCGACGCTGTCGTTCCGGGCGTAAGTGCGCAACCTTTTCTGGATTTGCTGTCCGCGTTCAGTCAGGACGTTTACACCACGCGCCACAACACCTTTGACGAACTTGCCGATTACTGCCGCCGGTCTGCCAATCCGGTTGGGCGGTTGATGCTCGCATTGGTAGGCGTGCAAGACGCGGCATCCATTCAAGCCAGTGACCAAATCTGCACCGCCCTGCAACTCATCAACTTTTGGCAGGATGCCGCTATTGACGCTTCGCGAGGGAGAGTTTATGTGCCGCAACAAGATTTCGCTCGCTTCCGCATGTCGGATGAAACCTTCCCTCGTCACCCCGACCATCGATCACTTATGCAATTTCAGTGCGAACGAGCGCGATCAATGATGTTGGCTGGCGCTTCACTAGTCAGCGTCCTGCGTGGACGCTTTCGCATTGAGATTGCATTCACCGTCGCGGGCGGGTTGCGCATTCTCGAAAAAATAGCACACAACCAGTTTGACGTGCGCATTCGCCCCACGCTGCGCTGGTACGATGCGCCAAGACTTCTTTTTCTAACACTGCGCACCCTGCTGACTTCGTGGCGAAATTCACCGTGACACCCGACGACTATTGCCAGAAAACGGCCGCCCAATCAGGCTCCAGTTTCTATTACGCATTTCGCATGTTGCCCGAAGCGCGGCGCCTCGCGATCACCGCGTTCTATGCGTTCTGCCGCGAGGTTGACAACATCGTTGATGAAGTGAGCGACCCCACAGTCGCTCGCACCAAGCTGATGTACTGGCGGCGCGAAGTCGATTCGTTGTTTCTCGGAACGGCGCAGCATCCAGTGATGCAAGCGCTTAAGCCGCATATTGAGACAATGCGGTTGCCACAATCCGCATTTCATACCGTCATTGACGGCATGCAGCAGGATCTGGAAAAGACTCGATATCTGAATATTGATGAGCTGTCCACGTATTGTTACAAGGCGGCGGGCGTGGTCGGCGAGGTGAGCGCACGCATTTTCGGCATGTGCGTGCCTGACAATCCAAAAACGCTGGAGTACGCCCGCGTGCTAGGTGAGGCGCTGCAACTCACCAACATCATTCGCGACGTTGGTGAAGACGCCCGTCGCGGGCGAATTTATCTGCCGCAAGACGATTTATTGCACTTTGGCGTGTCTTCAAGTGCGCTGCTGCGGTGCGAGCCAGACGACAAGTTTGTAGCGCTGATGGCATTTCAGTACGGTCGCGCCATCGACCTATATGACCGCGCGCTGTCGCTGCTACCTTCTGAAGACAAACGGACGCAACGCGCCGGTCTCGCAATGGGCGCGATCTATCGTGCTCTGCTGGAAGAGATTTGCCGCGACGGGTATCGTGTGCTCGAACACCGCGTGGCGCTGACCCCAATTCGGAAGCTCTGGATCGTTTGGAAGACCGTGACCTTTACATGATTAGAGTCGCTGTTATTGGAGCGGGATGGGCGGGTGCTGCGGCCGCGTTGACACTAGCGCGAGCAGGTGCACAAGTATTCGTTTTTGAAGCCGCCAAATCGGTCGGTGGCCGCGCACGTGGCATCGAGAAAGGTGCGCGCAATTTCGATAACGGACAACATTTGCTGCTTGGCGCCTACCAGCGATCCCTTTCGATGATTGTTAATTTGCACGCCGATGCTGATAGCGTATTGCTAAGATTACCGCTTGCGCTAAACACCGCGCCCGCCATCATGTCAAAGTTGACGCTACGCGCACCGTGTGCACCCGCTCCGGCGAATCTGCTTTTGGCGATCGTCACTGCTCAGGGACTGTCGCTATCCGATAAATTTTCGACCTTGTTGTGGGCAGCTCGTCACTTACGAACGTCCGTGCCGTTAGCCGTGGTGACCGACAACGCGACCGTGTCGGAAGTATTGGCAACGCAACCCGAACCCGCACGCCGATTGCTTTGGGAGCCGCTGTGCATCGCAGCCTTGAATACGCCACCGGAGGCAGCGTCGGCGCGAGTATTTGTCAACGTCCTGCGCCAAGCGTTTATGGGTAGCGCGGGATCGAGTGACCTGATCATTCCGCGCGTCGATTTGTCACAGCTTTTACCAGTGCCCGCGTTGGCAGAAGTGCGCCGACTAGGCGGCCAAGTAATGGTTGGTCTGCCCGTGATGTCAGTTTGCGAGAGCGAAGATAAGCTGCTGGTTATTACGCGTGACGGGGCGCTGAAATTTGACCGGGTTGTCATCGCAACCGGGCCACAGCACGTGGCGAGAGTGTTAAGCAAAGACCCTGCGTCGCAAGCGCTCGCAACCGCCTTAGCTGACTTGAAATACGAACCGATCACCACGCTGCACTTCGAATTCGCGTGGACGATGCCAACGGCGGCCACCGGAATGCTGATGCTTGACGGCGATCCGGGTCAGTGGTTATTTTGGCAGCGGTTGCGGGATGGTCACTGGCGAGCGAGCGTGGTTATCAGCGCGCATCACCGGTTACAGCCTGAAGATGAACTGACGGCACAGACATTGGTGCAGCTTCATCGCAGTTACTCGCTGCCCACCCCAACTTGGCATTTAGTGATCACGGAAAAACGCGCCACCTATGCCTGCACGCCGCAGCAGCGCGATTTGCTCGCGGGTTTACCGAAGCAGATTGGCAAACTGTATTTCGCGGGTGACTGGTGTTTTCCTGAACTACCTGCCACGCTGGAAGCAGCGGTGGTCTCAGGCGAATGTGCGGCCCAACGAATTCTCACGGATTGTCGCGATGGCTGATGCAATGAATGTTTTCACTTACGGCTCTCTCATGTTTGCGCCTGTGTGGACCCAAGTGGTGCAATGCGACTATCGTGCGGTTACGGCCACCATACGCGGATTCCGACGCGTTTGCGTCGTCGACGGCAACTATCCCGCGCTAGTGATTGCACCGCGTGAGGCACCGCTCATTGGTCGCCTCTACATGCATGTAGGAGTCGCTGATCTCGCGCGACTTGATCATTTCGAGACCAGCGAATACGAGCGCGTTGCAATCGCGGCGACCGTTGAGGGCGTCGCAGTGACCGCACAGGCCTATCTCGCTGTGAACGTCTCAGCGCTGACCGATACCGACTGGAGCGTTACGGATTTCGAGAGCAACGGATTGCCCCTATTTCTCGCGACGTACTTGGTAAAAAACAACCCGCGAAGGTAGCTCCCCGCGACCTTATTCGAACGGGACGATCACGGCAACCCGGCGATTTTTAGTCCGTCCGTCCGGTGTGTCATTGCTGGCGATCGGCCGATCAAAACCGAACCCTCTGCGCTCCAGTTTGTCGCTTGCAAATCCATTGGCGATCATGACGACGGCCACCGCCTCAGCGCGCTTGGCGGATAGCCTGCGATTGAGATCGGCCGAGCCCACGTTATCTGTATGCCCGAAGAGTCGCGCAGTATCGATATTTAGCCCTCGAATATCTACCGCCAGCTTTTCGATTGCAGTCTTTGCGTCGGCCCCCAAGATGTCGCTTCCTGTGCCAAACAACAAAGCCCCAGGCAAATTGAGTACAAATCCTTCATCGGTTTTCTCAAAACCCAATGCCAACAAAGCGGAAGTTCGCGCAGGTACCGCAACCGAAGGCGCAGGAACAGGAGCAGCGGGTAAAGGCGCTGGGGGGGGCGCGCTTGCGCATGCAGCCAGCACAGCTACGATGGGCGTCGCGACCAGCAAATTAGTGAGCCGATTGAGAAAAACCAATGGGGGCAGCATTTTCAGGTTCCGATCTGTGACTTACGGCTTTGGACGGGCAAATTTATGACGTTGGATGCAACACTACCTGCGCCAGCCTTTAACGCCGACATTCGGGTGGATTCTCCACCGGCCAGAATGACCCGAATTGACTCGTCCGGTGGCAGGGCCTTTGCTCGATACATCGCTTGATCAGCGGCATGCACAAGGCTGGTAGTGTCCGCGCCGTCGTCAGGAAACACGGTGACTCCGATGCTTGCGCGAATTGGCTGCGCCCATTTGTCATCGGGCAACGAAATCCCCAGCCATACGGTCAACCGCTCACCCAACTTCACCGCATCATCCGCTGTCATGATGTTAGACGACACGACGACAAATTCATCTCCAGCCAATCGCGCCAGAAAATCGGATCCGCGGAGGGCGCGGCGGATTCGCGCCGCGGTGGCGCGAAGCGCATCGTCCCCCCTAGCGTGACCAAAACTGTCGTTGATTGTTTTTAGATTGTCGACATCTGCAAATAACACCGCAAATCGCTTGCCTGAAGCCTTGGCCAACTCGATTTCTGCGTTGAGTGTCGTTTCAAACATGGCACGGTTTGGCAGCCCAGTCAGTGCGTCAGAAAAAGCCAGCGTTTCAAGTTGCTGATTATGCGCTTTCAATTCGTATTGCTTGCGTTTGAGCTCTCTGTTTTGTTCAGCAAGCTGAGTGATCAGCGACTCGAAACTTGTGGTCAAGCGATCCACCTCTTGTCCGCCGCCACGCGGCGCGGGTGCCTGCAGGTTTCTTGATTTAGACACCGCCTCGGCCCAGCCCGTAAGTACAGCGACCGGACGAAGCAGCGCACGACTCAATATTTTCGCCAAACCGATGCCGATCAACGCGCTAATCGCCAGCACCAACCCGAGCATTGTCAGCGCACGGGAGAACATGCTGTTCAGGGAGTGCTGATTCGGATTGACCACGAGCGTGCCCAAGCTTGCGGCGACGTTGGCAGTTTGGTCATCACGCAGCGATAGTTGAATAGGCTTTGCCTCAAGCACCCCAAATTGCCGCTCATTCAAAGCCGATAGTTGAGGCGGAAATTTACGCTCGCCGTGAGCAACGAATTCACCAAGCAGTCGGCCCTGGCGGTCATACACGGCCACCGAGTCGGGGTCGGAGCCTCCGTCAAATACGCGCAAGGATTCAGCGATCACGTCCCCGCCACCGAAGCGCACCGCAGCCGACACGGTACTTGACGCGATGCTTGCTTGCGTGAGTGCCGCAACCCGACTCTGATGGATCTGATCTGTGGCGAAGAGCGCAGCGAGCGTCAACCCCGCTAGCGACAACATTGCGACCAGCGTCGTGACCGCCGCAAAGGTAACTCGCCGCGCTAACGAGTAGCTGGAGAAATACCGATACACATTCACTTTGTCTCTCCGACAACAATGTGGCTTCGCGGCTTTTGGCTCAAACGCAACGCGACAGCGGCAATATTGACCCGAGAGCGTTGCAAAGCTTCAAGACTAATCTCGAAGCGCCAGTCTTGTCCTATCCGGTAGGCTCCTATCACACCACCATCGGCGGTAAAGTCCGCATAGTTACTGATGGTGAGGATCGGCTGATCCAGCGCACTGGTAATCCAGGCGCGAGGTGCGGGGCGCACATCGGAACTGAGCCAAACGATATTGCAATCGGAAACTTGCTTGGGAGAAGTAATTGCCAGCCAGATGACTGGCGCCCCTCGCACCGACCATTCCGTCGTGGTTGGCGGTAGCGCCACAGGCAAAGCAGCCCCGTGGGCATGGCAAATAGTCAGAGCCTTCGGCGTCGCCGACTTTGGCCACGAAGTATAGCGAGCAATGTTGACGATGAAATCCGCAATATCATGCGGAGGAATCGCTGCTGGCGCAGTTGGTGTTGCTGCGGCTAATGCGAACGAGGCGGCCGAACAGACAAACGCCGCGAGCGTTTGCGAAACCCTCTCCTGTCTCACGCCCGGCGCACACAACATGCACGCCTGCACCCACGCACGTGCAGAGCGACGTGGCGCAATCTCAAAATCGTGCTTACAGCGATTCAGGGGCAGCTTTAGGAGCAACTGCCGCTGGCGTTGTGGTTGCATCGACTTTGGCTCCGTCAGCATTGGCGTCGCCCGCCACCGCCGGCATCGTGGCCCCTGTTGACGCATCGCTGCCGCCGCTACCGGGCGTGTTATACGTCTTCACCGCACGAACCGGACGTCCGGCCATGATGTCGGCGATCTGATCTGCATCGATGGTTTCGAATTCCATCAATGCCGCGGTCATCGCCTCAACCTGTGGCGCGTAATCGGTGAGAATCTTCGTCGACACAGCGTACTGCTCATCAATGATGCGACGAATCTCCAGGTCCACGGTTTGCATGGTGGTCTCGGACATGGTGCGTGTTTGCGTGACGCTGCGACCCAGGAACACTTCACCCTCGTTGTCGGCATAAACCATCGGGCCGAGCACATCGCTCATGCCGTAACGGGTGACCATGTCGCGAGCAATTTTCGTTGCGCGCTCGAAGTCGTTAGACGCGCCAGTTGAAATGTTCTTCACGAACAAATCTTCGGCAATCCGACCGCCAAACAGCACTGCGATTTCGGTGAGCATCTGATCTTTGTACAGCGAGATGCGATCACGCTCCGGCAGCTGCCATGTCACGCCCAGTGCACGACCACGCGGGATGATGGTGACCTTGTGAACCGGGTCGGCTTTCGGCATGACGGTCGCAACAATTGCGTGGCCCGACTCGTGATACGCGGTGGCACGTTTTTCGTCTTCAGACAACACCATGGACTTGCGCTCGGCGCCCATAAAAATCTTGTCTTTGGCGCGCTCGAAATCGTCCATGTCCACGAGGCGCTTGTTGCCGCGTGCAGCGAACAATGCGGCTTCGTTTACCAGGTTGGCAATGTCAGCGCCCGAGAAGCCTGGGCAGCCGCGCGCAATCACGTGCGCCTTGACGTCAGCGGCAATCGGCACTTTGCGCATGTGGACCTGCAGAATCTGCTCGCGGCCACGGATGTCCGGCAGTGGCACCACCACTTGACGGTCAAAGCGGCCCGGACGCAACAGCGCAGGGTCGAGGACATCTGGACGGTTGGTCGCGGCGATCACGATCACGCCTTGCGAGCCTTCAAAACCGTCCATTTCGACGAGCATCTGATTCAGCGTTTGCTCGCGCTCATCGTTACCACCGCCGAGGCCTGCGCCACGTTGGCGACCGACCGCGTCGATCTCGTCAATGAAGATGATGCATGGCGCGTTTTTCTTCGCCTGCTCAAACATATCGCGAACACGGGACGCGCCGACACCCACAAACATTTCAACGAAGTCAGAGCCGGAAATGGAGAAAAAAGGAACTTTCGCTTCGCCCGCGATGGCTTTGGCGAGCAACGTTTTACCGGTGCCTGGCGAGCCTACGAGCAGTACGCCACGGGGAATACGTCCACCAAGTTTTTGAAACTTGCTTGGGTCTTTCAGGAAGTCAACGATTTCGGTGACTTCTTCCTTCGCCTCATCGCAACCGGCGACGTCAGAGAACATGGTCGTGTTGTTGGTGTCGTCAAGCAAGCGTGCGCGCGACTTGCCGAAGCTGAACGCGCCGCCCTTGCCGCCGCCCTGCATCTGCCGCATCATGAAAATCCACGCGCCGATCAACAACAGGATCGGACCGAATGAAAACAGAATGGACGACAAAAACGACTGTTGCTCCTCGGGCTTCCCGGAGAATTTGACGTTGTTTTTGATCAAATCGTTGATCAAATCCTTGTCGTAGCCACCAGGCACGTAGGTGGCTCGCTTGCCTTCGCTGGTGCGGTATTCGATGTTGCGCCCCTCGATCGACGCCTCGCTCACCTTGCCGCCACGCAACTCTTCGATAAACGACGAATACGCCACCGCGTCACTTTTGCGGCTCGATTTGTCGAACTGCTGAACGACAGTGAGCACCACCAAGCCGATCACCACCCAGATACCAACGTTTTTGAGCATGTTGTTCACGCACGAACTCCTGAGGCCACTTATCCCGCAACAGGCGGGACGCTGCAACCACACTTCCTACGATTTTAAGGGCGAATACGGTTTTTCAAGGTGTAAGCACGACTGTTCGCAAAATGGGCTAATTTGTGTCTCTGAATGCCGACAAATTGACACATCCAAATCGGTTTGAACAACGTCACAATTACCATCAACTTTTAGCTGAGAGCACTATTCCCTATGGGCTACATGTCCATTCAAACCGTAGTCGATTTGCGATAAATATCTAGTTTTGCCTAATAAATTAGGGTTTCTTGGTAAAAAGCTGTATGCCTATCGCAACCCTGACCCCAGCAAAAAAACCTCCGCACTTCGATCCCGTGATGCGTCGGGTTTTCGGCTGGCTACCGTCTTGAATTGCCGTTTGAGCTGTGTGAGAAACGCTTCGAACCCCGGCCCCTGATAGGCCTTGGTGAGAAATTTTCCGTCGGGCTTCAAGTGCGCCAGCGCGAACTCCGCTGCCAGTTCACACAGATAAATTGCACGCGGCGAATCGATGGCGGCCACGCCGGTCATATTCGGCAACATGTCGCTCATCACCAGGTCCACCTTAACGCCACCCAGCTTCTCTTCGATCAATTTCAACGCTCCGGCATCGCTGAAATCGCCCTGAATGAAGTCCACATTGGCCATTGCCTGCATGTCCAGCAGGTCGATCGCGATGATCTTGCCCCTGCTGCCAATTTTTCTCGCCGCGACTTGGCACCAACTTCCCGGTGCCGAGCCCAAATCCACGATCACGCCGCCGACCTTAATCAGCCGGTCCTTGGCGTCAATTTCGATCAGTTTGTAAGCGGCGCGCGAGCGATAGCCATCCGCCTTCGCTTTTTGTACGAACGGGTCGTTGACGTGCTCGTCTAGCCAGACCTGATTAGATTTGTGGCGTTTACCGCTGGGGTTGAGCATGGGTCGTGGTTGAAAAGCGATGAAAGCGGTACGTTGAATCGCAAATTATCGACGTTGCGCCTCGTTTTGCGTTGATTAGACCCTCGGCTCGCACTTTAGCGGCCCCAAGCGCGACATAATCAGGGTAATTTCGCCCCGTGCGCAAAATCGCCTAAAAAGAAGAAAGCACCTCATGTCTGAGTCCCCGACCTCCTCTCTCTCCTCCAGCGCCCGCCGCGCGCTACGAGCCGCCGCGCACCACCTCGACCCGGTCGTCATGATGGGTCAGCACGGCCTGACGCCTGCGGTGTTGCACGAAATCGATCTGGCGCTGACCGCGCATGCGTTGATCAAAGTACGTGCCGGCAGCGATGAGCGCGAGATTCGTGACGGCTACCTTGCTGAAATTTGCGAAAAACTCGCCTGCGAAAGCGTGCAGCATCTGGGCAAACTGTTTGTGCTGTGGCGCAATGCCGATGGCGCAGGTAATGCCGACAAATCGGCGGAGCAAGACGCCGCCGCCGTCAAGGCCAGCAACGATCCGCATGCGGCCAAAGAGCGCGGCCCGCGCAGCAAGCTGCCAAGCGAACGTGCGGCTGAGCGAGCGAGCGTGGCACCGGCGGCACGCAGCGGCGGTTATGCCGCTCGCGGTGGCCCGCCCTCGGGCGGACGCGGCGCGCCACGTGGCGCAACGTCTGGCGGCCGCGACACTACAAGCGGGCCGCGCTGGAAATATGGCGAAACGCCACCAGACGCACCACGTCGTGAAGGCTGGGCACCGAAAGATCGTCGCGGTGCTGCGCGATTCGGCGAAGGTGGTGACGATTCGCGCCGTCGCGATAGCGGCTCAAGCTATGGCGCACCTCGCGGTCGCGCGCCCGCTACTGGTGGTGGTTATGCTGGTTCATCGGGTTCGTCTGGATCAGGCGGTGGCGAAGGCTATCGTGGCGCGGCGCCAACGGGTGGCCGCAGCGGCTCCGGCGGCGGCAACTACGGCGGTGATAACCGTGGCGGCGCAGGTGGCGGATCAGGCTATGGCGGCCGGGGCGGCTCTAGCGGATATGGCGGTGGTCAAGGTGATGGTGCGCCGCGCGCACGTTGGGGCGAGCGTCGTGAGCCTGCACAGGGTGGCGGTGGTTCTGGTTATGGCAATGGCGGCAGTTCCGGTGGCGGCGGCGGCAACTTTGGCAACGACCGTGGCGCGCCTGCGCCGCGTTCAACGTACAGTCGTGGCAACGATGCGGGCGGCGCTGATCGTGCACCTCGCACGGGTGGCGGAGGCGGCGGTTGGGGCAATCGCGACGGAGTGACCGGCAAACCCACCGGCTTCTCACGAGGTGGTGCTGGCGGCGGTGCAGGCGGCGGCGCGGGCGGCGCAGCACCACGCGCGCGTCGACGTTTCGGCTAGGAGTCTGCGCGGCAGAAGCTGGATTGTGTCGACGAGCGAAGGCTCTCAGGCGTTGAATGGTGATGAGCACAAGCTACCTACCGTACGAGCC
>JAYSUK010000257.1:0-10417 GCA_043719085.1 Burkholderiales bacterium
CAAGTGGCGCAAACGCGGATCTTCCGGCGTACGGCCTGCCTGCTCTCTCATCCACAGTTTGACCATGCGATCTTCGAGCGAGTGAAAGCTGATGACAGCCAAACGGCCACCGTTCGACAGCTGCGGCAAGGCCGCACTCAGGGCCATTCGTAGCTCCTGCAACTCTTGATTGATGTGAATCCGAATAGCCTGGAAGGTTTTCGTGGCCGGATGCTGCCCTGTCCACCGCGCTGAGATGGCTTTTTCGACAATCTGCGCAAGCTGAACGGTTCGCTCGACCGGTTGCCGCTCGCGTGCCTCAACAATCGCTGTTGCAATCCTCTGAGCAAACCGCTCTTCACCGTAGTCACGGATAACCTCCGCTATGTCGTTGGCTGGGGCTGTAGCAATCCACTCGGCAGCCGACAGGCCGCGCGATTGGTCCATTCGCATGTCGAGGGGGCCATCGCGCATGAAACTGAAACCGCGCGAAGCGTCGTCAAGTTGCGGCGAGGAAACGCCAATGTCGAGCAGCAGACCGTCAACCTGATTGAGGCCAACACCAACGGTGTCAAGCGCTTGCGTGATGTCGCCGAAATGCGCGGCAACGAACGTGAAGCGCGGGTCATCAATTTCACGCGCCGATTCCGCTGCGGCCGCGTCGCGATCAATGGCGATGAGGCGTGCATCACCTGGCATGCGTCGCAGCAATTCGCGGCTGTGGCCACCTCGCCCGAAGGTGGCGTCAACGAACACGCGTCGGTCACAAATAACGCTGCTGCTCCGTTCGGGCAGCAAGGCGTCGCAGGCCTCTTGTAGCAATACAGAGATGTGGGAGTCAGGTTGCATTTGCCGCCACTCATACCGAATAGCCGAACAGCTCGGTAGGCTGTTCTTCGCGAGAAGCACTGCGGGCTATCGCTATTTGCTCCTGCCATCCCGCCTCACTCCACAACTCAATACGGTCAGCTAGTGGCGCGAATTGCACGCGGCGATCAAGTTTTGCATATTCGCGCATTTCTGGAGTCAGCACCACGCGCCCGGTTGAGTCAAGCTCGCAAATGGTGGCATAGCTTTGCCACATGCGCTGCATGGCTTTGACTTTGGGGTTCATGTTGGGCAACGCATTCACCCGTTCAATGAACGGATCCCACGCACCCATCGCGAACAACAGCAGACAGCCGCTTGGGTCAGCGGTGATCACCACCTCGGAGCCAAGCGCGTCTCGACACCGCGTGGGAATTGCCATGCGGCCCTTCGCGTCGATGCTGAGACAAGGTGCGCCAGTAAACATGCAACAGATTATCCACCTTTTCCCTCTTTTTGGCATTAATCCCCATGTTTATGCACAGAATGCCCGGTTTTTCGGTCGACAGCAGTTTCGTTATTATTTTCAATAGCTTACAACGTATTCATCAAGTCGCAAGTTCCAATAAAAATCATTAAAAATAGTGAGTTATGCACAACAATCAATGTGACGTGCAAATCGCTAAACCGAGCATTAATACGTTGCATCGACTTTTGTACTTTTTGGCCGCTAGCCCCTGTAAACATGACGCTTCACGCAAAAAGCTGTAAATTGTCGATTCGAAGCCCGCTCCGCACGCCATAACGGCGATTCGCGGAAAAATCGCAGCCCGTTAGCCCTTTTTCGCCTGATTTAGCCGTTTTTGAAGCCCCTTTTGGCGGAAAATCGACGAAATTTCGGCGGCACATTGCAAAATCTGAAAAATCTGAATTTAAGGCCCCTCCGGAAATAGTTTGTTACCTTTAATGTGGTTCATTTAGACGCCTCTGCGCGACACTACACACTGGTCAGTCGATAGCGACGATTGAGAACCTTATTGCGAATAGCTCGCTGCAACGGCCACTTGACATCGATTTTTTTTGGGGAACTTCAATGCGGATTACCGCCATCACCCTCGCTGCCCTCAGTTTTTCTGCGGCCACGCTACTCGGCAGCGCCGCCGTGCAGGCGGCCGAACCGGCTGCCACCATCGTCGAGTTCTACCTCGCGCCGGCCAATAAATACTTTCTGTCGAGCAACCCCGCCGATGCTGCGGCGCTCGACACGCTCAGCAGCATTGGCTGGAAGCGAACTGGCATTACCTACCCCGCTTACAGTGCCGCACAATCTCAGGACCCAGCCGCCTTGCCGGTGTGTCGTTTTTATGCGGCCGCCGTCGCCTCGCATTTTTTTAGCGTCAACAAAGCTGAATGCGACGCGCTGGCAGCCGAGCCGGGCCTCGCCCCTGAAGGCACCGCTTGGTACGCCGTTGCGCCCCTCGCGGGCACCTGTGCAGCGGGCACCACCGCGCTCTATAGAACGTTTAACAACGGTGCCAATACGGCTAACGGCCCCGCCAATCATCGCTACTTCAGCGACTACAGTTTCTACCAAACTTACGCAGCCAAGGGCTACGCACTAGAGGGCTTGACCATGTGTCTGCCGCAGAGCGCGGCCGAGAAACGACTTGATGTGTCGCGCCTCTTGCGCCAAGGAAGTTTCGGCGCCACGCCCGCCGAGATTGATCGGGTGGCCGCCCTCGGCGTCAATGGCTGGCTGAACGAACAATTCGCCGCCACCGCTTCCCGCTACTCGCCGAGAGCTTACACCCCACAAACACGGCCTGACGACTGCGTGAACAACACGGCCCTGCCGCTGACCGCGACATCATATTGCGCCCGCGACAACTACTCGCTGTTCCCAGTGCAGCTTGAGTTTTACAAGCAGGCCATTACAGGCAACGATCAGCTTCGCCAGCGCGTGGCGTGGGCGCTCAGCCAGCTGTTTGTGGTGTCAGCGACTGATGTCAACCTCGCCTACGGCATGGGTGACTACCAGCAGCTATTGCGCGACAACGCGTTTGCTAACTTTCGCACCCTGCTCGAAAAAGTCACCCTGCACCCGGCCATGGGTCGTTTTCTCGACATGGCCAACAACCGTAAAGCAGACGCCAACCGCGGCATCTCGCCCAATGAGAACTTTGCGCGTGAGATTCTGCAATTGTTCGCAGTGGGCGTGAATTTACTGAACGACGACGGCACCGAAAAGAAGGGGCCAGACGGCCGCCCGATTGAGGCCTACACCCAAGACGAGATTAAAGGTTTCTCTCGCGTTTTTACGGGCTGGACTTACCCCACCCGAGCTGGTGTCACACCCAATCCCAACCAATTCAACGGGCAGAATCTAGCAGGCACGATGGAGGCGCGCGAGGTGTATCACGAGACTGGCACCAAGGACCTGCTGGGCAGTACGGTAGCGCCGGCAAACACTACCGCTTTTGCCGACCTGACCGGCGCGTTGGACGGCATTTTCAACTACGGCAATGTGCCGCCGTTTATCGCCAGATTCATGATCCAGAAGCTGGTGACGGGCAGTCCCAGCCCCAGCTACGTGCAGCGCGTTGCAGCTGTGTTCAAAAACAATGGCAGCAGTGTGCGCGGCGACATGAAAGCTGTGGTGACCGCCATCCTCACCGATATTGAAGCGCGCGGTGCCGCAAAGTATGAGCCAACGTACGGCCACTTGAACGAACCGGTGTTGATGATCACCGGTTTGGCTCGTGCACTGTCCGCCAAAACCGACGGTTACTACTTCTACAACAGCGGCAATGCTTCGGCACAAAACGTGTTCAGCGCCCCCACCGTTTTCAACTACTACGCGCCTGACTACATGATCGCGGCGAGCGGCATCAATAGCCCCGAGTTCGGCATTCTCAACGCCACTACCGCCATTTCGCGCATCAACACCGCGTATTCAATGCTCTACGGCACGATTAACCCGAGCGCAGCGCTGTACGGCGCAACGGGCACTCAATTCGACTGGACGCCGTTTACAACCGTCGCCGCCGACAGCAACGCACTGCTCGACCGGGTCAACGAGATCATGTTCGCGGGCAAGCTCACCGCTGCGTCGCGGGCATTGATGAAAACTGCGGTTGATGCGGTGGCCGCCACCGACACGCTGGGCCGGGCGCGAGTTGCGCTCTACCTCACCACCGCTGCGCCTGAAGCGCAAATCGTTCGCTAAGCCATAGTCGTCGGAAAGAAGATCCCCATGAACATCTCTCGTCGAAACACACTCAAAGCGCTCTCCGCTGGCGCGCTTGCCTCTGGACTTGGCGGCTTCACTCTGCCGTTTGCCAGTGCGCAGGCGGCACCGTCCGATTACAAGGCGCTAGTTTGCATCTTTCTTTTCGGCGGCAACGATGGCAATAACGTCATCATCCCGGCAGACGCAGCGGGCTACGCGGCTTACAGCGCCGTGCGCGGCACTGACAGCGGCATCAACATCGCGCAGAGCGAGCTGCTCACCTTCCGGCCTAGCAACACATCAACGACCTACGGCTTTCACCCTGCCTTGTCGTCCGTGCACCCGCTCTTCGACCAGGGCAAGCTCGCCGTAATCGCCAACACCGGGCCACTGCTCGCCCCCATCACCAAAGCGCAATATCTGGCCGGTGTAAGCCGCCCCGATCAACTGTTTTCGCACTCAGACCAACAGGCGCAGTGGCAGAGTAGCGTTTCAGATCAAGTTTCGCGCACTGGATGGGGCGGGCGGCTCGCTGATGCCATAGCGTCAATGAACGGTAGCAACACCTTCCCGGTGCTCACCTCGGTGGCGGGCTCCGCGCTGTACACCACGGGCAACTCGCAAAGCCCGCTCGCCATCCCCTCGGCTGGCACCTTTGGGTTGTCCAACATTACTGGTACCGACGCTATCACCCGCGCCCGCGTCACCGCACTCAACGCACTTCTGCAACAAGGCAAAGATCACCTGCTGGTCAAGGCAGCCGCCGAACAAACCGAGCAGGCCATTGCACTCTCGGCCAAAGTGAACCCGATCATCTCGGCCACCACCTCAAGCGTTGCCAGCTTGTTTAACACCACGGGCAACAGCCTCTCCGCACAGTTATTGCAAGTGGCCAAACTGATCGAGGCGCGCGCCAGCATTGGCCTGTCCCGGCAGATATTTTTCGTTTCACTTGGCGGGTTTGACACCCACAGCAATCAGATCAACACCCAGCAAAACTTGCTGACCCAAGTCGGCAATGCCATGAAGTCGTTCTATGAAGCCACGGTGTCGCTGGGCGTGGCCAACAACGTCACCAGCTTCACGTTGTCAGACTTTGGTCGCACCTTCAAAGCCGCCGCGGGCGGTGGCTCAGACCACGCCTGGGGCAATCACCACCTGGTCATGGGCGGCGCAGTGAAGGGCGGCGCGATGTACGGCACCTTCCCGGAGCAGCGTCTAGGTGGGCCCGACGACGTGGCCACCGAAGGCCGCTGGCTGCCCACCACCTCGGTCGACCAATACGCCGCCACGCTTGCTTCCTGGTTTGGCGTACCCACAAATCAACTCGTAACCGTGGCACCGAATATTGGTGCGTTTGCTAACAAAAATTTGGGCTTTGTATAGCGGGATTCGCTCACGCGGTCGCATGCGTGGGATGGGTGCGGCGTGCCCACCTTCACCGCGCAGAACACGATGATTCATAAGTCACGGCTCTGCGGGCACGCGGTGCCCACCCTACGAGAAAACTCACACCCACCCGGCCCAATACCGTTTGTTCAGGCTAGATTGCGCGGTGATCTGTTTCATTTGCAGCAAAGGTGAAAGCGGCGGCGCGGAACTCTCGCCTGCAGGGCAAGGATATGGCAGGGTCAATGCCGGGACGTTCAATAGACATTTGACGCCGATGCGCGCAACGGTGTTATGAAAACAGGCTCCGCGAATGAGCCGATCGCAATTCGCCTACCCTCTCCACGAAATATTGCGGGGATCACTGGGCCCTCGCGGCTTTCGCCGCCACTACGTGTGACCGGTCAACGAAAAAAAAGACCTGCAACGCAGGTCTGAGTAGGGACTTGTAAACGGGGGCTTGCAAGCACGCCAGCGCTGTTGCTGATCATGCCTGCTCCATCGTGAGGACGATGGCGGCTCGCTCTGCTTGACCACCCTGCAACAATCTTGTGCAGGAAGGCAATCAACGAGCCACAACTCCCACCAGCATTGTTCCGCTTGACTGTGTCAATGTGATGACGGTGCCCCTCTGGTTGTGGGGCAGCGCGCCTGTCGTCTGTCATGTGGGTGTCTCTCCACCGTCACGCAAATGTCACGGGGCGTCACTACATTGGATGGCGTTATCCTCTGGAGTTGTACGCATGCAATTAATTGCCTCTACGTCTGTTGTCCCGACCCCCAATACCTCCAACCCTTCCACAGCGAGCGTTGACACGCAGTTAACAGTGCGACTCGCGTCGAACGCGTCCGACGTGATCGCAGCGCAACGCTTGCGCTACAAAGTCTTTTGCGAAGAGATGGGGGCGGACTTGCACCGCCATGATGGTCGCGATGTCGACCAATTTGACGAGGTGTGTGAGCACTTGATCGTGGTCGACGAGGCGTTCGACAAAGTAGTCGGCACCTATCGCATCCTCGCGCCGTGGGGAGCGCGCGCGGTCAAACGCATGTACTGCGAGGGCGAATTTCGCATCGACAGCTTGAAGCCTATCGCTCATGAAATTTTTGAGGTGGGTCGCGCGTGCATTCATCCAGCTTATCGCAACAGCGGCGCCCTGGCGCGGCTGTGGACGGGCCTCGGTGTGTATGTGCGCGATCATCAGGTGAAGTACCTTGCCGGGTGCGCGAGCGTGCCCCTCGACAGCAGCTCGCTAAACCTTGGCGCGCTGCGCGCAGAGCTGATGGCGAAGCATCTCGCGCCGGTGGGTTTTCGCGTCGAACCTATTCGCGGCTTGCAGTCGTTGGGCGACCCCACGGGGTCGCATCCGGTTGCGCCGCCGCTGCTCAAGGGCTACCTTCGCCTGGGTGCGTGGGTGTGTGGCGAGCCTGCATGGGACCCGGATTTTGACAGCGCAGACTTCTTCGTGTTGCTCCCGATTGAACGCATTGTGCCGCGCTACGCGCAACACTTTATTGGCACGCGTGTCGTGCAATAACCAATCAAGAAACAAATTTTCGCTGCGCGTTGCGAGACGATATTTGCCGTCACGACCCCGTGCTTTATTACTACTGATGTGAGAGTGCTATGAAAAAACTAAACGATGCGTCGACACCGGGTGTTGACTTTAACGACGACAATTCAAATGTGAGCGCGAACCCAACGTTCGACTCCATCTTCGCTGCGCGCATGAGTCGACGCAATTTTCTGCGTGGCGGAGCCGGCTTGGCCGCAACGGTAGCCATACCAACGTTCGGCCTCACTGGCTGCGGTAGCGATAGCGATCCAGTGGCCCCACCACCCGTGGCGATTGAAAAATTGCTTGGCTTTGCTCCAGTGGCCAAGAGTCTCGCCGATGTGGTTTCCGTTCCCGCCGGCTACAGCGCAAGCGTGCTCTACGCGTTAGGCGATCCGCTCTTCGCAACAACCACTGCGTTTAAGAACGACGGCACTGATGCAGACTTTGACAACCGCGGGGGTGATCATCACGACGGTATGGAATGGTTCGGATTGTCGTCCAGCGGCACGCCTTCCAAGTCGGCAAGTGACCGTGGTCTGTTGGCGATCAATCATGAAGCAACCACCGACGAGCTGCTCAGCTCGTTTTTCCTGCACACCAGCGGCGGGACAACCACGCTGCCCCGACCTGCAACTGAAGTCGACAAAGAGGTTTCGATACATGGTGTTGCCATTGTCGAGACGCGCAAGACGGGTACGAAGTGGGAGTACGTGCAGGGTTCAGCGTTCAATCGACGCATCACACCACTGACCGAGATCGAGATTGGCGGCCCTGCACGCGGCAACGCATTGTTGGTCACTAAATATTCGACAAACGGGACGAAGACGCGCGGCACGCTGAACAACTGTGGCACCGGTGTAACTCCCTGGGGTACTTCGCTTACGGGCGAGGAAAACTGGTTCGGCTACTTCGCGCGCGGTGCGGCAGATAACGCCGCACGCGGTGCGGACAAGAGTGTGGCCGCACTCAACCGCTACGGTCGCGCACAGGGTGCAGCCAGTCGACACGGTTGGGAAACCGCTGGCACCGACGACAAGTATGCTCGCTGGAACAACAGCAAGCTTGGCGCGTCCGCCACGGGTAGCGATGACTATCGCAACGAGATGAACGGTATGGGATACATCGTCGAAATTGACCCGTATGACAAAACTAAAGCTATCAAAAAGCGGACGGCACTTGGTCGATTTGCGCATGAGAGTGCGGCCTTCAGCAATCTAGTTGTTGGTCAGCCGCTCGCCATTTACATGGGCGATGATTCGCGCAATGAATACATCTACAAATATGTGTCCAACGCCAACTGGGAAGCTGCCGATGCGAACCCAGCCGACCGCATGGCCACGGGCGACAAGTACATGGACGCGGGCAAACTGTTCGTTGCCAAGTTCAGCGCCGACGGCTCGGGCAGCTGGGTAGAACTGACCCTGTCCAACGCTTTGATTGCTGGATATGCTGCGTACAAATTTGCCGATCAGGCCGACATCGTGATCAACGCGCGACTGGCGGCAGATGCGGTCGGCGCGACAAAGATGGATCGCCCGGAGTGGAACGGCGTGAACCCGGCTAACGGTGAGGTGTATTTCACGTTGACCAACAACAGCAATCGTCGCGCTGAACCCGCAAGCGCTAACCAGTCGGCGCCGGACGCGGCAAATCCGCGCACCTACACCGACTTGAAAGGCACGGCGAACCAACTTGGTAACGTCAATGGCCACATTCTGCGGCTCAAGGACGCAACCAACGCGGGCACAAGCTTCGCTTGGGACGTGTATCTGTTCGGTTCGGAATCGACCGCAGCAGCGGCCAGCGTGAATCTGTCGAACTTAACGAGCGATCAGGATTTTTCCAGCCCAGACGGCCTGTGGTTTAGCCCATACACCGGTATCTGCTGGATTCAAACCGATGACGGCGCGTACACCGATGTGACCAACTGCATGATGCTGGCGGCGATGCCCGGCACCGTGGGTGACGGCACAACAAAAACACTGACCTACCCGCGCGCAACTGGTGGCGATCTGGTAGTTACCACCCGTGTCGGCAAAGCGCCAACGCCAGACACGTTGAAGCGTTTTTTGGTGGGCCCAGCGGGCGCTGAAATTACCGGTGCGACGGAAACCCCTGACGGCAAAACGATGTTCATCAACATCCAGCATCCGGGTGAGGGTACCGCTCAGGCAAACCTTGCCGATCCGACCAAATACCAAAGCCAGTGGCCAAGTAATGCGGGCTACGGCGTTGGCAAGCGCCCGCGCTCAGCAACCATCGTGATTACAAAAAACGACGGCGGACGCATCGGTTCGTAACGCTGTTTGCAGAAGATAGTTGGCTCACTGAAAGGCGTCTTCAGCCGCCTTTTTTATCTGTTGATTTTTCAATAAACAGTAATACAATATTATTGTTTAAAAATTTCTGGAGTCTGATGCATGAATGCCGAAAAAACCGCTGCCAAGACCGTCGCCAAGCCCACGACCAATCCCGTCGTTAAGCCCACAACTAAACCGCTGGTGAAAGCCCTTGCAAGCAAACCAGCAGGGAAGGCACTTGCTGCGAAAAAGCCCGTTGCCGCTGCGGTTGCCGCGAAACCTGCGGCACTGGTCGCAGCCCCAGCCGCACCGAAAGTAGCAGCCAAAGTTAACGCGAAGCAAGCGGTTAAATTCCCGTCCAGCAAGAAGCGCGTAACGGCAAAAATTGCACCTAAAGCCGCGCCAAAAACCGCGCCTAAAGCCGTCAGCCCCATCGTGCGCGATAGCTTCACCATGACGGCAGCCGATCAGGAATTGCTCAAGAAGTGCAAACGTGACGCCGTCACCTCTGGTCGCGACAGCACCAAAAAGAGTGAAATCGTCCGCGCTGCGCTGCGTCACTTTGCGTCACTTGCCGCATCAACGCAGCTGATGGAACTCAACAGCCTTGATCCGGTGAAAACAGGCCGCCCGAAAAAGAAGTAGCGAGAGCAATTCAGGCGCGGTCTTAGCCGCGCTCAAACTTTGCGGTAGCGGCACGCGCGGCCAAGTCCACGCCTACAAAACGGCACGCGGCGAATGGAAGCCGTTATTCGAACGCCTTGTCGTCATAGGCTTCCGAGTACGTCTTCCACTCATCAACAATCGTGTCCGCGCACGTGGCGCTCGCTTTACGCAACACTTTATGCCACGAATCGTCGCCGCCGAACGCAATCAACTCATCAGCAATCGCTGCGTCCTGATGACCACTGCCGCGCAGATGTGACCACGCGCTACATTGCCCGATGGCTAGCATCAGATCGTTCAGGCGACTCTCGTCATTGCCCTTTTCCTCGAACGAAACTCGGTCCGCAGCGGGCTGCAAATCGCGCAACACATAGTCGTGCCCGTTCATCTGCACCGCATGCAGAAAGGCGACGGGCACGGCTTGTGCACGCCGCGTCAGCGCGACCACGCGTTCGCCCTCGTTCGCCCATTTGGGTTGTTTGAGTGTG
>JAYSUK010000258.1:0-10370 GCA_043719085.1 Burkholderiales bacterium
CGGCGGAGGTTTTGGATTTGGCGTTTCAGGGCAATGATTTGCTGTGACATCGGCTCAAGAATCTCCTGCGCTTTGGCCAGTATCTTTGCGGGCGGCCAAGCAATCTGAATTGTTTTGATGTGCATGTCGCCGAGATGTGCGACGGTTGTCCCGACGATGGATTTGTTCCAAGTCTGAATTGGCAACTCTAATGCGAGAAACAGGTGGTAGTTCCCGATCTCACCGATCGACTCGAACTTAGCAACTCGCTGGTTCTGGAAAGCGTGGCCACTTGACCAGATGCACATATGAAAATCGCCGTCCATGCCGACGAGGATGTCACCGTTCTTAATGTGATATTTCGCATCGGCCATTTCGTCTGTGAACGTGCTAACCGAGGCATCAAGAATGTCGCGGATGCGGATGACCGGCGCGCCGACGCCGTTGGTGTTGAACTTCTTCGACGCAAACGGGAAGCCGTAGGTCACATTCGCAACGTCCTTGACGGCACGTACCTCCCACCCCTGCGGAATCTCGCCGAGCGGGGATGCAGCGCGGGGATGGTTTTCGTGGCCGGGGAAGCGGAAGTGGACGAACCACTCGCGGTAGAGGGCGCGGGCCATCGACTCCAGAATTTTGATGCGCCGCTGGCTGTTCTCGATGAGTTCGTCGTAGGCCGACAGAACGCCCGCGATACGTTGCTGGACGGGGATCGATGGAAGCGTCAGTGGCTCACGTTCTGAAAAGGTTGTCCACTGAAAACGAGCAACCCCAGTGTGCTGCGTGTGATAAGCATGCATGGAGCCAGAGCTGTATAGGTACTGGAGATACCAGAACATAAACGCTGGATCGCATAGCTCAGTGTTGAAACGGATGAAGCGGCTGAAGCTCGCACAGGTGAAAGGAAGCTCGGAGCGCGAAAACAACTGTGGACGCAGGAGGACAGTCCGACCAGTAATTTGATTCTTCGTGCCGCCAGCCGCTTCGATGATCAAATCCCACGGTCGGAGAATTTTTCGTTCAGCGTGCCGCTTTGCTATGTGTCGCCGTGGAGTGCTTGCCGTAAAACCGAAACGAATGTCCTCAAAATCCGTTCCACGAACGGCAAGCATTTCCACAGAATCAACGAACGGTTCGCTTTTGCCCCATTCACCGTCTTTTGAAACATCGATAAGGTCTTTAAGAACGCAATCCATCCTCACGCCTCCAGAATCCCCGCCACATTCGCGGCAATAGTCCGTTCCAAGTCTCGCGCTTCGGCGTTCAGCGATTCCAGTTCTTCGTTCAGGGTTTCGAGTTGTTCCTTGAAGTCCTCGTCGCTGACGTCCTCGCCCGGCGCGACGCCGACGTAGCGGCCGGGGTTTAGCGACCAGCCTTGGGCTTCGATCTCGGCAATCGTTGCGGCTTTGCATAGGCCGGGGATGTCGGTGTAGCGAAGGTCCCCCTCACCCCAACCCTCATTTGCCAAATTCGCCGCGAGGGGAGAGGGGGAAAACAGTTCCGCAATCTTGGTGGCGGTCTCGTCACCACCGACGGTGAGGTCAAGCGCCTCGCCGCGATAGAGGCGCACAACGTTGGCGATGAAGCCGATTTGCGCTGGTGTCCAGTCGCGGTGGGCGCGGTCCACTTGTTTGTAGATGTGGCGGGCGTCGATGAAGAGCACGGTGTCAGCGCGTTTTGACTTGGCCTTGCCCTTGTCAAAAAACCACAGCGTGCACGGCAGCGTGACGGTGTAGAACATGTTGGGGCCGACGGCGACCATCACATCCACCGCCCGCGCCTGGATGAGCTTTTGTCGCAGTTCCTGCTCGCTTGATCGGGCGTCGGAGGCCGAGTTGGCCATGACGAACCCGGCGCGGCCTTTGGCGTTCAGCGAGGAGTAGAACAGCTGAATCCACAGGTAGTTGGCGTTGTCGGTGCGCGGCAGGCCGAACGGAAAGCGTCTGCCCGCGCCGACCATGTCCTTGAGCCGTTCCTTATCTACCGCGTTGACGTTGAACGGCGGATTGGCGAGCACGAAGTCAAACGTTCCCGTGGCCGCATGCGGATCGTCGTAGTAGCTGTTGACGTTGCCGCCGTGTTTGATGTCGCCTTCGAGCCCGTGCACGGCGAGGTTCAAGCGACACAGGCGGCCGGTTTCGTCGGTCTTTTCGACGCCGCAGATGGCGAGCTCGGCGGCGGGGTTCTTTTGATGTTCGGCCACAAACCGAGCGGACTGCACGAACATGCCGCCGGAGCCGCAAGCGGGGTCGAGGATGCGACCGTGGAACGGCTCGATGATTTCGGTGAGCAGTTTGACGATGCTCGACGGCGTGTAGAACTCGCCGCCGCCCTGCCCCTCGGTCATGGCGAAGGCACCGAGAAAGTATTCGTAAATGCGGCCAAAGGCGTCGTAGTCGAGCGTGGCCGGAATCTCGGAGACTTTCTTCAGCAGCTCCTTAAGCAGGGTGCTGGTGAACAGGTTGAAGGTCTTGGGCAACACGCCCGCGAGCTGCGGGTTGTGCTTCTCAATCTCGCGCATCGCGGCGTTGACTTTGGCACCGATGTCGGCCACCTCGGGCAGCGTGAGCAGAAAGTCGAAACGTGCCTCGGGCGCGAGGTAGAGGATGCCTTCGGCGTGATAGGCGGTGGGCACCTCTACGCGGCTCCCGCGTCTGGAAGAGGCGCCGGCAGCTTCAAGCTTGGCGCGCTGAACGGCGAAGCGGACTTCAGCAAAACGCAGGAAGATGAGGCCAAGGATCGGGCCCGAGTATTCTTGCGCCTTGAGGCCGGAATTGGCGCGGAACTGGTCAGCGGCATCCCACAGGCGTTTTTCAAGCGAGGTAGAGGCGGCGTCTTTTTCGGAAGGGGCGATCCAGAGCATTAGTTTTTGGTTTTTGTTGATGTAGTGGGTCTGCCGTGTTTTATACAGCACGCGCAGATCAAGTCTTAGCGGAGCGAAGTTTTTAATGAGTCAGCCAATATGTCCTGTGTCCGCCGGTTTAGCTTCCTCGCCCTAGGGGAGAGCGAGCCTGCCGAACCGGTCACACTTTATTGACCGAGCAATCATTGTCGTCGCAGACAGCATGGCCGATGACTGGCTAGCATCTGGTTTTTCGGACCACCGAGGCCAGATGCCCATGAACCCAGCCGTAACCACCGAAGCCGCCCAATTAATCTGGTCCAACTTTCACGACGGCACGCAGATCAACACGCTGCCCGCATCGTGCGTTCCGAACACTCGCGCCGAGGGCTACGCGGTGCAGGCCGAAGTTGCGCGACTGTCCGGCCAGCAGAGCGTTGGCTGGAAGATCGCCGCGACTAGTGTGGCGGGGCAAAAGCACATTAATGTTGATGGGCCACTGGCCGGACGGCTGCTGGCTGATCGCGTGTTTGCGGCGGGTACGGACGCGGCGAACTCGATTGATCTTCGCTGCAACTTACTGCGTGTGGTGGAGGCAGAGTTCACGTTTCGTTTGAATCGCGCGTTGCCTCCCCGAGCTGTGACCAACGGTGCATACCGCGTGGATGAGGTGATGGCAGCGGTTGCGAGCTTGCACCTTGCCATCGAAATCCCCGACTGTCGGTTGACTGATTTCATCCGCGTCGGCGCGCCTTCGTTGATTGCAGATTTGGCGTGCGCGTCGTGGTGGATTGTGGGGGACGCGGTGGCTGCGGACTGGCGCAGCATGGACTTGGCTGCGCATCGCGTAACGGCATACAAGGCCGGCGCTTTCGCAGCGGACGGCGTCGGCAGCAACGTGCTCGGCGACCCGCGTGTTGCGCTTACCTGGCTGGCCAACGAGTTATGCGTTTACGGCGGTGGTTTGCTGGCTGGGGATTACGTGACAACCGGGACGTGTGTGGTGCCGGTGCCCTGTGCGCCAGGCGATACTTTTTTGATGGACTTTGGGGTGTTGGGGACTATTGCCGTTCAGTTTCCTGCCGGCTAGTTAAGGCATTGGTGCGGTGCGTGGGCAACCAGCTGCCCACGCCACACGCTGATCCCCGTCGTTCCTGCCTTCGCAGGGGCGACGAAAGTCTACTTTTTCGCTGCCGCGTCGTCGCGCATTTTCTTAAGCTGCGCCAGCCAGTCAGTCCAGTCCACCGGGCCGGTTTCAAAGCGCTTTTTCAGGTTACCGAGCACCCCGCCCCAAGCGCGCTCAAAGTAGGTGAACGTTTTGTCCCATTCGCCGCCATTGCCCCAGCCAACGTGATGCAACGTGATCCTGGTGTTTTTGTCGTCGACCGGTGCGAAGCGCACGATCACCACCGTTCGCTGCGCCCGCGCTTCGGGCAGATGCGGCGGCGCGTTCCAGTCGAAGGTGATCATCTGCTTGGGTTGCACGGCGAGAAAGCGCATGTCGTCCGCGCCCTTCATACCGGGCTCGGCGAGCGGGTTGATGTGAATGTGAAACGCACCACCAGCCTTCGCGTCAACCACCGCATCGGGTGCGAAAAAACTGGTGATGCCTTGCCGCGTGGTCCACGCCGCCCAGGCGGCGTCGAGGCTGGCGGGCACAACGATTTCTTTATCGATGGCGCGTTCGGCTGCATGCGCGGGCACGGCAACGCTGAGCAGCAACGCGCCGACTTTGACCGAACGCCAAAACGCCGAGAACTTATGTTGCATAGCTCGTCCCGAAAGTCTTGTGAGGTCTTAAAGCGTAGCGCAACGGGTTGGCGGCCGCAGTACTTTTCCCACGCAGAGGAGATTTATCGCTATCGATAATCGCATTGGCTTTTTGCAAATTTACCCGCTGTACAGGGACTATAGCTCCATAATTGGCAAAGTCGATAAGTGCATTTAACGACCGCTTTCCCCCGCACAAAGGTCGTTCCATGAAAATGCTGTTTCCCCCATTTTGCAGCTGCACACAAGAATTCGCAGCAAAACGCAACATATGCGCGGCAACGAATTGCGCGACATGCGTCTGGGGAGATGCGGACGTGCGAACTTTGAAATTTATGTCACCTCCGTCGAGGCGGTAACGGCGTATGCTGTGGTCACTGCGTAAAGGTGATCCATGAAAATACTCATTCCTCTCGACGGCTCGGAACTGGCGCTTGACGCCGTGCACCACGCATTGCGTTTGTTGCGTGAGGGCTTGAAGGCAAGCTTGGTTCTGGCAACGGTGCAGGAGCCCGCTGGCATGTACGAAATGTTGTTGATACCGGATGCAGACGCGCGCGCTAGCGTGAATCAGACGGTCGGCGCCGACGCGCTGGAGCGCGGCGCGGCGCTTTGCACAGCGGCCGGCGCGTCGTTCGAACTTGAGGTGCGCACGGGCTACGCAGCAACCATGCTGATCGAAATTGCAGAGGACCACCGCTGCGACGCGATCATCATGGGCGCCAATGGCACGGGCACGTTACGCAGCGCGTTGCTCGGCTCGGTGTCGCAGGCGATCCTGCATGCCTCAACCATGCCAGTGACCGTGGTCAAGCATGCTGAGCAGGTGCACGGCACCTGAAAGGCCCGGACAGCCGATAGGCGCGCGACGTTGTGACCCGCAATGCGCGGTTGCGCGGCTCCGCGATTGCGCATGCCGAAAAGCCCAAGCATTAAGCATGTTGCGATCTGCGCGAAAATAGAGGCTTATTCCTTACTTCGCATCACCCATGAGTCTGCCCCGTCACCATCTTGAATTGCTGTCCCCCGCTCGCGACGCCGAAATCGGGCGTGAGGCGGTGCTGCACGGCGCCGATGCGGTGTACATCGGCGGCCCGTCGTTTGGCGCGCGCAGCAAGGCGGAAAACAGCGTTGCCGACATTGCGGGCCTTACGAGTTTTGCGCATCGTTACGGCGCACGCATTTTTGTGACGGTCAACACCATCCTGCACGACAACGAGCTGGAGCCGGCGCGGCGCTACATCCACGAGTTGTACGACGCGGGCGTCGACGCGCTGATCGTGCAAGACATGGGTATCCTCGAATTAGACATTCCGCCCATCGCGCTGCATGCGTCAACGCAATGCGACATTCGCACCGTAGCAAAGGCGAAGTTTCTCGGCGACGCTGGCTTCTCGCAACTGGTGCTTGCACGCGAACTCACGTTGCAGCAAATTGGGCAGATGCGCGCTGCGGTGAACCCGGATGTGCCGCTTGAATTTTTTGTGCATGGCGCGCTGTGCGTGGCGTTCTCGGGCAACTGCTACATCAGCGAGGCGCACACCGGGCGCAGCGCCAACCGTGGGTCGTGTTCGCAGGAATGCCGTCTGCCGTACACGTTGCAGGATAGCAAGGGTGGCGTGGTGGCGTTTGACAAACATTTGCTGTCGATGAAAGACAACGACCAAAGTGCAAACATGCGTGCGCTGATCGATGCGGGCATTCGCAGCTTTAAGGTAGAAGGCCGGTACAAAGATATGGGTTACGTCAAAAACGTAACCGCACATTACCGCGCGTTGATTGATGAAATTTTGAACGAGCGCCCCGAATTGGCGGCTGCATCACACGGGCATTGCACGTACACGTTTACACCGGATACCGACAAAACATTCCATCGCAGCAGCACCGATTATTTTGTGAACGAACGCAAAACTGACATCGGCGCGTTTGATGCACCTGCGCACGTGGGCTCCCCGATTGGCACGGTAATGCGGACTGGGTCAGGTTGGTTTGAACTAGAAACCGTTCGCCCTGAGCACAGCGAAGGGTCTGAAGCTGCAACGATCACCCTCGCCAACGGCGACGGCCTGACCTGGATGCACAAACGCGAAGTAAAAGGCACGCAGGCCGACGTGGTCAAACGCATCGGCAACTCATGGCGCATCACGCCGCAAGCAACTGCCGATCTCACCGGCTTGATAGTAGGCACAGAAATCAGCCGTAACCGTGACCATGTATGGGAGCAAACACTCGCGAAAAAATCGTCAGACCGACGCATCAACGTGTCGATGACTTTCGCCGATACCGCGACGGGTTTTGCGTTGACGTTGCAGGATGAACACGGTGCCAGCGCTATCGCCACGCTAGATTACGCAAAAGACCCGGCGCAAAACCCGGCTCGCGCAGCGGAAAGCCTTAAAGAAAATATCGGCAAACTCGGCAACACGGTGTTCGCAGTCAAAGAAATCTCGCTGGCATGGTCGCAACCGTGGTTCATACCCGCCTCTGCCGCCAACGCGCTGCGTCGCGAGGCAATCGTGAAGCTCGAAGCCGCACGTTTACAAAGCATGCCCAAGTGGACACGCGCCAGAGCCGTCGAGCCACCGGCGCAATATCCCGAAGAGCAGCTCACGTATCTCGCCAACGTCTACAACCACGCGTCGCGCGACTTCTACGCAAAGCACGGCGTGAAGATGGTTGCTGCCGCCTACGAAGCGCACACCGAGGCGGGTGAGGTTCCGGTGATGGTTACCAAGCACTGTTTGCGCTGGTCATTCAACCTCTGCCCGAAACAGGCCAAGGGGGTGCAGGGCGTACAAGGCCAAGTGCGCGCGGAGCCTATGGTGCTGATTAGCGGCAAGGACAAATTGACGCTCAAGTTCGACTGCAAGCCGTGTGAAATGCACGTCATGGGCACCATGCGACCCAACATTTTGCGCTCGCCGCCGCCTTCGTTGGTGCAGTCAAATGCTGGCCCAACCGCGATCAAGTTTTATGCGAAGCGACCCGTCGAAATCGTTGCGTAAGCCTTGATGGGTATCGCTGCGCTCAACCCATCCTACGGGCAAATGTGTTCTCGTAGGATGGGTTGAGCGAAGCGATACCCATCACCCCCGCTCGCCGAAGTCGCAACTGTCGCGCGGCGCTGCACCGTCCCCCGCCCAATCGCGCGACAACAGTCCATCGCGCACAAAGCGGTGAAATGACGAATGTGGCCAATCGATTACACGGCTCGCATGTCCATGTTTGATGGGATTGATGTGAACGTAGTCAACGTGCGCGGCATAGTCGCGCTCATCGCGAATCAAACGTTCCCAATATCGCCTCTGCCAGATCCTTCGCTCGCCTTTAGACGCTCTGCTCGCACTGCGAGCTTCCAGATGCGGTTGTTGTCGAGAAAACGTGGTTTTGATCAGCCGCCAACGCAACGCATAGTCGCGGTCGTGTTCTGGCAGTGTCCAGATGGCGTGAAGATGATCGGGCAGGATAACGATGGCATCGATCACGAAGGGGTGCGTCGTATGCACGGAGCGAAATGCGGCGCGGAGCAGGTCTACTTGATCTACCAGAAGGCTTGACGTTCGGTCCGCTAAATTGACTGTGAAAAAGTAGGTGCCGCCGTCGGTGAGGTTGCGTCGGTATTGCGTCATGGCACGGCTTTGATGGGTATTGCTTCGCTCAACCCATCCTACGACTACGATTTGCGCCCATGCGGCATGCCAGATCGAACGCGTTCTTCATTGCTCCCACGTTAGCGATGCCCCGCCCTGCGATGTCGTAGGCTGTGCCGTGCGCGGGGGTGGTTACGGGGATTGGCAAGCCGCCTTGCACGGTCACGCCGCGCTCGAAGCCCATGAGCTTCATGGCAATCTGACCCTGATCGTGGTACATGGTGACGATGCCGTCGTACTGACCGTTCTTGGCACGCACAAAGATGGTGTCTGCCGGGAATGGGCCGTCCACTTTGAACCCGCGTGATCTCGCCAGCGCGACGCCGGGCTCGATGATGTCGATCTCTTCGGTGCCGTAGTTGCCGTTGTCGCCGTTGTGTGGATTGAGGCCGCAAACACCGATGCGTGGCGCAGCTTTGCCTGCTGCTTTTAGCGATGCGGTGATCAGTTGTGCGGCATCCGCCACGCCCTCTTTGGTAAGCAACGCGCTCACGTCCCTGAGCGCGACGTGAGAGGTAACACGCGACGTCCACAGCGTGTCGAGCACGTTCAGCTCACCCGTGTATGTGTGGCAGTCAAGCAGGTCTTCAAACCAGCGCAGCTCGTCGGCCTGATGCATGCCGCCGGCTCGCAACGCGCCTTTGTTAAGTGGTGCAAAACACAGCGCATCGGTCTTGCCGTCGCGAGTGAGCTGCGCGCCCAGGGTGAGCATGTCGAGCATGAACTTTCCGTTCGTTGCCTGCGCCTTACCTACGGCAAACGCGGGGGTGTCAATGCCCGACCAATCAAGCCATACCGGCTGCGCGAAATCCCGCACACCGACCTCGGCTTGACTTACCGTTGCGAGGCCAAGCGATGTGCCGGTTGCCCGTTCGGCATCGGCCATCGACGCGCGGTTGCCGATGACGAAAATGTTTGCGCTCGCGGCTACGCCCTCGCCCGCAAGCAGCTTTGCAATGAGTTCCGGCCCGACGCCCGCCGGGTCACCCATGACCAGTGCAATGTTGGGTTTCATCAGTCGATCTTTACATTGGCTTCGCGAATGAGTTTGCCGAAGCGCTCGAACTCGCCTTTGTTCAGTGCTGCAAATTGCTCAACATTCATGCCGCCCGGCTCACCACCAAGGCCGCGCAGCTTGGCCTGCACATCGGGCAAACGCAGAATCTTGTTGGTCTCTTCAACCAACCGCGCGATCACCTCTTTCGGTGTGCCGGTCGTCACGAACAATCCGTACCACGTGCTCATCTCAAAACCGGAAACTCCGGCCTCTGCAAGTGTTGGTACGTCTGGCAATTCAGCAGCACGCTTCGGCGTGGTCACCGCCAGCGCCTTGAGCTTACCCGCTTTAATCTGGCTCATTGCGGAGGATGTGGTGTCGAACATGACCTGCACGCTGCCCGAGATTAAATCGAGATGCGCCTGGCTGCTGCCTTTGTACGGAACATGCGTCATCTTCACGCCGGTGGCGAGCTTAAAGCCCTCGCCCGCGAGGTGCTGCGTGCTGCCGACACCGGAAGACGCGTACGTAAACGTGTTGGGTTTCGCGTTCATCATCGCGATCAGTTCTTTGGTGTCCTTCGCGCCGATTTGCTGGTTTATCACGAGTACATTTGGCACGGTGACGATCAGTGCAATCGGCGTCAAATCCTTGATCGGATCAAAGCTGAGTTTGATCAAATGGGGCGCAATGGCTTGGCCGGTATTGGTGGCAACCAGCAGCGTATGCCCATCGGGCGCGGCCTTGGCGGTCAGATCAGCGGCAATCGTGTTGGATGCACCGGGGCGGTTCTCAACAACAAACGGCTCCTTGAATGCAGCGGCGAATTTTTCCGCGAGCATGCGGGCGATGATGTCGGTGCCACCGCCAGCTGATGCTCCCACCATGAGCTTGACGGGCTTGACCGGGTACGGTGTGGCCGTTTGCGCAATGGAAGCCACTGACATCGCGGCTGCCAGTAGTGTTGCCGATGTAGCGGCGAATAGCGTGTTGCGTTGCATGATAAATCCTCCTGAGCGCCCGTCAACGCGGACAACAACAGTAGGCTAACACCCGCTACGGTGATGGTTCGTGGAGCAGTTCATTCGGCATCGCCATTGCGCCGTGTCCGTCCAACACAGCGCAACAGACA
>JAYSUK010000259.1:0-3622 GCA_043719085.1 Burkholderiales bacterium
AACCGCCAGACGAACACCGGTGCTCGCGGCACCTGATGGCAGGCCATGCGTTGCACCGACGAACGCCATCACACCCAGCAGCGCCGCCGACGCGAGCACACTGGCCACCATGATGGTGTTGCGCATGCTTTGAACCAGAACAATATCTCGCGGCGTTGACATATGCGCCCCTAGGCGAACCACTTCTTTGCGACCAGCATACCTGCGAGCATTGCGGCCACGAATACCAGCACGTCCGAGCCGCCGGTCAACACGCTTGCCAGCGCGGGGCCTGGGCAGTACCCGGCAATGCCCCAACCCGTACCGAAGAGCGCCGCGCCGATAACAAGTCGTACGTCGATATCTCGGCGCGTCGGCAACTCAAATTTGGCGTTTGCCCACGGCGCTTTGTTTGTCTTCACGGTGGCAAAGGCGACGAGTGAAACCAGCAATGCGCCGCCCATCACAAACGCAAGACTTGGATCCCATCGTCCCGCGAATATTCCACCAATGTCGAGAAAGCCCTGCACCTTGCGCGGATCCGTCATGCCGCCGAGCGTGAGGCCCGCTGCGAAGATCAAGCCGGCGCCTAATGCGATGGCTGCGGCTTGCCCCGGCGTCCTAGTCAAACGGGTTGCTGCGGCACTCAAGCGGACCCACCTTTCATCGCGTGAATCACAGCGACGGTCACCATGCCCGCACCCATAAAAACGAGCGTGGCTACCAGCGACCGCTTTGATCTGCGACCGAGGCCGCAGACGCCGTGTCCGCTGGTGCAGCCGCCACCAAGCACCGTGCCGAAGCCAACCAGGAGGCCCGCACCAATCAGCCATGGCGTAGACGTTATCGACGCACCTGACAGACTAAACAAGTGAGCGAACAGTGCGCCGCCCGCAACCAATCCAAGCAAAAAAGCGAATCGCCACGAGCTGACGCGCGGCTCTGTCAATGCGGTTGCAGCGATTCCGCTGACACCCGTAACACGCCCCAAACCAACCAGCATTAACCACACGGAGAGCCCGATGAGCAATCCACCAAAAAACGACAACGCGTAGGGGTGCATTTTTTGCAATCAATCAGTTGAAATTTATACTGGGTGGGAGTATATTGCTATCGATGAATCAAAGCAAGTCAAGCCTATTGCGATCCACCTCAGCAAAGGCAGCGCTATCCGCCGCCGACATGCGCGCGCTTACCAGTCGCCTTCGCCGCGCGGAAGGGCAGGTGCGTGCGGTTGCGCGATTGATCGAAGAGGGCGAGCCATGCGACGTGGTCGCGCAACAATTGACCGCAGCGCGGCGCGCGCTGGATCGCACGTTTTTTGCGATGGTCGGATGTGCTGTGCAGCATGGTCAGATCGCACCCGAGGATGTCTCCAGCATGCTGGGGAAATACGCGTGAACAACATAGCAGACAACACGATGCAGCCCATTCAACTATTCGATCCTGAATCATCAACCTACACCTACCTGTTGATCGATCCGACGACGCGTGCCGCGCTGCTAATTGATCCCGTAGATAGCCAGATGGAGCGCGATCTGGCGGCGCTCACCGAGCACCGGGTCAATCTTTGCTGGGTGATTGAAACTCACACCCACGCCGACCACGTGACGTCAGCCGGTAAGTTGATTGAGCACACCGGCGCGCAAGCAGCGACGCCCGCTGGATGCGGCATCAATTCAGCGGCACGGCAGCTTGAAGATGGCGATGTGATTGAGTTCGGAGAGCAAAAGCTGAGCGCCATTCACACACCGGGCCATACCGCTGGGAGTATGTCGTATTTGTGGCGCGATCATGTATTCACCGGGGACGCGCTTCTGATCGATGGGTGTGGGCGAACTGACTTTCAGTCTGGTTCGGCGGACACGCTATACACCAGCGTCACTGAGCGATTGTTTACGTTGTCAGCGGACACCACCGTCTGGCCAGCCCACGATTACAAAGGCCGCACACACACAACGATTGGCTATGAACGCGAGCACAACGGCCGCTTCGCGCACAAAACGCGGGCCGAATTCGTCGCCTTGATGGCCGCGCTGCACCTGCCCAAACCGCGGCGCATGGACGAGGCGGTTCCGGCGAACTTGTGGCTAGGCATCGCGCATGAGGCGGGCGGGAACGACGTCGAAATGCCGACGGTGGCGGCGGGCTACGCCGGAGACGTGTCACCAGCATTGGCGTGGCGCTGGTGGCAGTCCGGCAAAGCGGTGCTAGTGGACATTCGCACTAGCGCCGAGCGTGAATGGGTAGGTTTCGTGCCGGATGCGCCGACCGTAGCGTGGAAGCAGTGGCCCGGCATGACCATGAACCCCGATTTCGATGCGCAGATTCGTCAAGTAGCGGGTGGCAAACCAGTCGTGATGCTGTGCCGGTCAGGCATTCGATCGATTGCGTCGGCGAAACGCGCGACCGAGCTGGGGCTCACGGCCTACAACATTCTTGAAGGATTTGAGGGCGACCCGAACGAAGACGCGCATCGCAACTTGCGCGGCGGCTGGCGTTATCGCGGTTTGCCGTGGCGGCAGAACTAACCGGGCGTCGCTGTATTTTCAGGCGCGGAATAACGGCAGCAAAAATATTGCCGCGTTGACAAAAAATGCCGCCATCCACACCAGCGAACGCTGCCGCTGTTTGCCGGTGACGTAGAGCGCGATGTAGATCACACGCAGCACGATGAAGGCGACGGCCAGTGCGTTCGGCAACCAGCCGATCACGCCGAGCATGTGGGCGACGATCACCGCTGCGGCGAAAAACGGCAGCGCTTCCCAGCAGTTTTCTTGCGCCGACTGCGCCCATTTCTTGAAGCCTTGCTGCTTTGCAATCCAGTCGCGCGGATTGCGGTTGTCGTATCCGCCGTCCCGGTGCGAGACGTTCATGTCGCGGCCCTTGGCCAAGCCCGCACAGACAATGGGCATGATGGCGGCGATCAGGATGCAGAACAGGGCGATGGTCATGAATGTGTCTTTCGAGGCTCTAATTTGTTAACAACTTACCGCTGTGAGCTTTGTTTTATATGGGCTTAGACCATAAAACGCAATAACTCGATACTTGCAGATTTATACATCACAGCCCAATAAAAACGGGCGTTTCACGCTAAAGCTGTACTCGTGTGGTCCTACAAACCCAGTGCTGCAATGCCCGCTTTGGCAATCTGCACATCTTCCGTAGATTTCACGCCCGACACGCCCACCGCGCCAACGTAGTGACCTTCCACGATGATCGGCACGCCGCCTTCGAGTGGCGTCACTGGCGTCACCGCCAAAAACGACATGCGGCCTTCGTTCACCATCTTTTCGTACACCGCGCTCTCACGACGACCAATCGCCGCTGTGATCGCTTTTTGTGGGCCGATCCAGGCCGACACTGGGGCCGCGCCGTCCAGTCGTTGCAGCCAAAGTAAATGCCCGCCATCATCCACAATCGAAATCGTCACCGCCCAATTGTTTTTGACCGCTTCGGCCTCAGCCGCTGCTGCAATTTTTTTTACATCATCCAGGGTCAGTAAGGGTTTGCTCTTCATGTGGTTTTCTCTTTGAGTTTCATTAAGGCGGAATATTTCAGCAGCAGTTGCTCTTTGCTTTCGACGTGCTCAGCACTCACCGGAATGCAGTCCACGGGGCACACTTCACGGCACTGCGGCACA
>JAYSUK010000260.1:0-10305 GCA_043719085.1 Burkholderiales bacterium
GCCACAAAGGCGACCATTTGATTGCGCTTGTTTTCCATGAGCTTAGCCATGATTACGCCCGCTCCGCTACACGCTCGCCAATCAGCCCTTGCGGACGGAAGATGAGCACCAGCACCAGCACCACGAATGCAAAGATATCTTTGTAGTCGCCGCGCACAAAAATCAACCCGACGTTTTCAACCAAGCCCAAAATCAGCCCGCCGACCATCGCGCCCCACAGGTTGCCGATGCCGCCCATCACCGCAGCGGTGAACGCTTTCAGGCCGAGCATGAAGCCCATGTAGTAATGCGCCTGACCGTAGTTCGACGCCACCATCACGCCGGCAATCGCGCCGAGACCAGAGCCGATGGCAAACGTGATCGCGATGATTTTGTTGATGTCGATGCCCATCAGGCCAGCGACCTTTTGGTTCTCGGCTGTAGCGCGCATGGCGGTGCCGACCTTAGTGTTGTGTACCAACCAAAGCAGCGCCCCCATGAGCCCGACTGACACGATCAGAATAACGATTTCGTTCAACGTGACCGTGATCGGGCCAATCGAAATGGGCGCTTTGGAAATCAATTCAGGAAACGAAAAATAGTTGCGGCCAAACACCAGAATGGCGAGCTGTTGCAGCAGGATGGAAACGCCAATGGCAGTGATTAGCGGGGCGAGCCGTGGTGCGTTGCGCAAGGGTCGATACGCTATACGTTCGATCAACACGCCGACTACTGCGCACACCACCATGGCCGCCAAAATGCTTATCAAGAGCGCCAGCAGCGACGGCACGCCCAAGGACAACAAGCCCTTCGATGCGAACAAGGCGGTGAGGCCTCCAATCATCACAATTTCGCCGTGCGCGAAGTTGATTAACTGCAAGATGCCATAAACCATCGTGTAGCCCAGCGCAACCAGCGCATACACGCTGCCCACTACCAGGCCGTTGACGATTTGCTGCAGCAATACGTCTATTGACATGAAATTCCCCGCTTAAGATTTATCACTAATTTGCAATCAAGGTTGAAATGGGCGTCCTCCCAGAGCGCACGCATTTCACGAATGTGCGGTATTGTGCCCTGATTCGGGGCGGCTGTTTATGCGGAAAACGCTATGCCGGATGCTGCTCTCAGATGACACTCGATGGCTCAGGCAGCGTTCTACGACTCTGCACCGTTGATGCACGACTCATGCCGTCAGTAACGTCACATTGCCACCCGCAGCCACGGTATTGACGGTGATCGTTTGTTCGCCCAAAAAACGCGGCAGATAAAACGGCCCGCCTGCTTTGGGGCCGGTGCCGCTTAAGCCCTCACCGCCGAACGGCTGCACGCCCACCACCGCTCCGATGATGTTGCGGTTGATGTAGACATTGCCAACGTGCGCGCGGCGCGCAAGGCTTTCGGCGCGGCTGTCGATGCGGGTTTGAATGCCTAAGGTGAGTCCAAATCCCAGCGCGTTGATCTGATCAATCACGGCATGCGGGTCGCCGCTCCAACGAACGATTTGCAGCACCGGGCCGAAGATTTCTTGCTTCACTGCGTCGATGGATTTCACCTCAAAAAGTTGCGGGACGATGCTGTTGGTTTGGCTCCCTCCCCCTGGGGGGGAGGGTTGGGGAGAGGGCCTCTGCACGCCATCCCGGTTCGCCATTGCAACACCCTCTCCCCCGCCCGCTCCCCCAGGGAGAGGGAGCAAACCTTGCAGCCGCTGCACATGCGCACTAATGCCGTCAAACGCTTCACTGTCTATCAACGAGCCAACATCGGTTGCCAAATTCTGCGTGTCGCCGACGGTGAGTTCTCTAGCCGCGCCATGCAACATGTGAATCACTTTGTCAGCAATCTCCTCATGCAAACACAGTAGCCGCAGCGCGGAACAACGCTGACCGGCTGATCGAAACGCAGATTGCACCACTGCGTCCACCACATGCTCCGGCAACGCGGTTGAGTCGACCAGCACGGCATTGATACCGCCGGTCTCGGCGATGAGCGGCACGATGGGGCCGTCCTTGTTGGCAAGGCTGCGCTGGATAATTTTTGCCACCTGAGTCGAACCGGTGAACACCACGCCTGCGACGTGCGGATGCGCGACCAGCGCAGCGCCTATCGTTTCGCCGAGCCCCACAACCGCTTGCAGCGCGTCAGCCGGAATGCCCGCAGCGTGCAGCAATTTCACCGCTTCAAGTGCAACCACTGGCGTTTGCTCGGCGGGCTTGGCAACCACCGTATTGCCCGTCACCAGCGCAGCGGCCACCTGTCCCATGAAAATCGCCAGCGGAAAGTTCCACGGGCTGATGCACACCCACACGCCGCGACCACGTAGGTACAGCACATTGCTTTCGCCTGTGGGGCCTGGCAGCGTGATCGGCGCGCACACGAGCTCGGCCTCAGTGGCGTAATAGCGAAGAAAGTCTATCGCCTCGCGCACTTCGGAGACGGCGTCGCTCCAGGTTTTGAAGGCTTCTTTTACGAGCAACGCGCAGAAACGGGGCAACTCGCGTTGCAGGTTGTCGGCGGCACGACGCAGCACGGCGGCGCGATCAGCGACGGAAATGTCGCGCCATGTTTTGAATGCTGCATGGGCAGTTCGCATGGCCTCAATGGCCTCGTGAACGGACGCATCAGCGGGACGTACGATTTGCGTCATCGTCAGTGCAGCCAGCAGCGGCGCGCGCATCGTCTCGACCGATAGATCAACGCCTGCACTGTTGGCGCGTGGCAGCAAGATGTCTGCTGGCAACGGCAGATGGCCGACCTCCACCGCGTGAAGCGGGGAGGCGAGCAGTTCGTCAATCGGCACGCTATCGTCCGACAGTTGATGCACGAACGAGGAGTTGGCACCATTCTCCAGCAGGCGGCGTACAAGATAAGCAAGCAGATCGCCGTGCGAACCTACCGGCGCATAGACACGCACTGTTTGTGTGGAGTGGCCGCCTTTCGCTGAGCGGAATAGCTCGCGGTATACGCCGGTGCCCATGCCGTGCAAGCGCTGTAGCTCGAAGAGCGGTCGTACATCCGGCTCGAAGAGCGGTTGTGCAGCCGGCTCCAACGGTGCGTCGAACTGCTTCGCCATCTGAAAAATCGCGGCGATGGTGCCTGCGTTGTGCGTGGCGAACTGTGCGAAGAACACGTCCTTCTGTTTGAGCAGCGACGCCGCACAGGCGAGATAGCTCGAATCGGAATGCTGCTTGCTGGTGAACACCGGATACGCGGGCATGCCCATTTCTTGCGCGCGCTTGATTTCGCTGTCCCAATACGCACCCTTGACCAGACGACACATGAGCCGCACGTTGTAAAGGCGTGCCAGTGCGCCGACGTGTTCGATGAGTTCGAGTGAGCGCGTTTGATAGGCCTGCAAAGCCAATCCAAAGCCGCGCCATTGTGGACACCTGGCTCGCACCTGTTCGAGTAACGCCTCGAACACATCCAGCGAAAGCTCGAGTCGATCCACCTCTTCCGCGTCAATGGTCAGATTAATATGCGCGGCTGCGGCCATTTCGCACAGCTGCCATACACGCGGCACCAGTTCGTTCATCACGCGATCATGCTGCGCGTCTTCATAACGTGGATGCAGCGCGGAGAGCTTTATCGAGATGCCGTCTGAATCTTCAGGGCCTTGCGTGGGTGGCGTGGCGTGCGCGTTGGCAAGATTTTTGATCGCGTGCTCGTAGCTCGCAAAGTAGCGATCCGCGTCCTCCATGGTTCGTGCGCCCTCGCCCAGCATGTCGAAGCTGAAACGCAGGTAGCTAAATTCTTTGCGTTGCGATTTGGCCTCAGCAATCGCCTCTTCAATCGTTTGCCCCAACACAAACTGTTTGGCCAGCAACTGCACCGCACGCACCGTTGCCGCGACGACCGTTTTGGCGCCCAGTTTGCCGAAAAGACCGGGCGGATGCTCGGCGTCTGGCAGCGTCTTTTTCGACAGCGCGATCACTGAATTAGAAAGCCGCGACATCATTCCATCCCCGGTGCCATCGAAGTCAGCGCGACCGAGCTGATCGGCAGTGAGCGCAATGGCTGTTGCCGAATCAGGCACCCGCAGCAGCGCCTCTGCAAGCCGCATCAGCGCAAGGCCCTCGGGCTTCGAGATGGGATATTCCTTGAGCAAACTCTCCATCGCCCAAAACGGCGGGGGATTGTCGCGCACGGCGCTCACCCAAGGTCGGGCCGCCTCGATGACCGATGGCCAATCGAGCGTGTTAGCAACGGCAGCGACGTTGCGGCGGACGATGGCCAGTTCTTCGCGGTACGGATGGGGCAAACGCATGTTGACTCGCTTGAGGTTCAGAATTCCACGTGTTGCGGATCTCTGGATTGACTAAATAAGTCACTATGTTATTTTCAGAATAGGCAATTTATTCACTAAAATTTACTCACATTACAGCGTAATAATTTGCCAACATGTCCGAAATCGATGCCATTGACCGAAAAATCCTGTCTGCACTACAAAAGGATGGTCGCATCAGCAATTTGAAGCTTGCAGAGTCAGTGTCGCTCTCGCCCACTGCCGTGCTCGCACGCACGCAGCGGCTGCAGCGGGATGGGTTCATCGTTGGCTTCGAGGCGAAACTCAATCCGACCAAGCTGGGATGCGGGATGACGGTGTTTGTCGAGGTGCTGCTTGACCGCACCACGCCCAATATTTTCGACGCGTTCAGGGCAGCGGTCTTGACGCATCCGGAAATCAGCGAGTGCCACATGGTGGCGGGCGGATTCGACTATCTGATCAAACTGCGGGTGCGCGACATGGAGGCGTACCGGGAGTTTGCGAGTCGGCGCCTTTGGCTATTTCCCGGTGTCCGCGAAACGCGAACCTACGCAGTAATCGAAGAAGTGAAAGACGGTGGGCCGCTACCGATTTAGAACTGCCAGCAACGATTGGATTGCATACAGCTTTTCACTGAGACCCATTATTTACATGGGGCTAAGACGAATAATCGTAATTATCGATATTGCCTATTTGAATGGATTGGCCCTTGTGTATTATCGCTTTCAGCCCAAAGCTATACAATTTTGAGGCAAAAAAAACGGCACCTGAAGGTGCCGTTTTTGCGAGGTCTCTAACTTGCGTTAGGGCTTCTTGGGTGCGGCTGGAGCAGCAGCAGCAGCTGGTGCGGCAGCTGCGGGTGCTGCTTCTTTAGGGCCACCAACGATTTGTACGGTTTCCCATTTGCCGCCTTTGATGACAGAAACGGTCACCGCGCCATCTTTAATGTCGCCTTTTTCGTCAAATGCGATCTTGCCGGTCACGCCGTCCATCGACGTTGCGGCAACCGCAGCGATGATTTTGGCTGGATCGGTACCCACCTTTGAAATAGCAGCGATGAGCACGTTAGCAGCGTCATACGTGAACGGTGCGTAAACCTGAACTTCAGCGCCGAACTTAGCTTTGAACTTGTCGTAGAAAGCCTGGCCTTGTGGCATTTTCTCTTTCGGCAGACCGGCTTCGGTCGCGTACACGCCTTCGCCTGCGTCACCGGCGAGCTTGATCAGCTCAGCTGACTTTGCGCCGTCGCCAGAGATGAACTTGGCCTTGATGCCAAGCGCTTTCATCTGCTTGACCATGGGGCCTGCTTGAGCATCCATGCCGCCGAACACGATCACGTCAGGGTTCTTGGCTTTGACTTTGGTCAACACGCCTTTGAAGTCTTGCTCTTTCTCGTTGGCAAGCGCTTCGCGGATCACGATGGCGGAACCGGCGGCTTTAACAGCCTTTTCGGTCTCGTCAGCCAGACCTACGCCGTAGGCGGTTTTGTCATCGATGATGGCGATTTTCTTGCCGCCCATGCCCTTGACCGCGTAGTTACCGATAGCGGTACCCTGAGCGATGTCATTGGCGACCATGCGGAACACGCCCTTGAAGCCTTGATTGGTCAGCTTGGGGTTGGTGGCGGATGGGGAGATTTGGGCAACACCGGCCGTGTTGTAAATTGCGGAGGCTGGGATTGAGGTGCCTGAGTTCAGGTGACCGATTACGCCAACAACCTTAGCGTCCATCAACTTTTGGGCGACCTGGGTGGCTTGCTTGCCGTCAGCAGCGTCGTCTTCAGTCAACAGTTCGATCTTGACTTTCTTGCCATCAACCATCACGCCACGGGCGTTGGCTTCTTCAACGGCCAAACGAGCACCGTTTTCGTTGTCTTTGCCGAGGTGAGCGATCTGGCCGGACGTTGGGCCAACGTGGCCGATTTTTACGACGACTTCAGCAGCAGCGGGGGCAGCGGCAGGTGCCGCAGCTTTTGGCTCTTCTTTTTTGCCACAAGCAGCAAGACCTGCGGCTACGGCAACTGCAACAGCAGCCAGTGCGAATTTATTTGTAAGTTTCATTAGTGGATATCCTCCGTGAGAAAAACCCATGGATTATGCTTAGGACTTGCGGTGCTGTCAACGCGGGAATCCCTATCCAGCTTTGGTTTCGCCGACATTTAACGATTTTTTGTCGCAGAGACTGAACAAATGCGTGCCTTTATTTTCGACATGGACGGCACCCTGGCTGACACCATGCCCTACCACCAACTGGCCTGGGACGCGCTGTTTTCAGACATGGGCATCACCGTCAATCGCGACGAATTTTTTCAATGGTCAGCCGGGCTCACCAACCGCGAAATCCTGCCCCGATTACTCGGGCACGACTTCCCAATAGATAAATTGCTCGCCGCTTCCGAGAAAAAAGAAGCCCACTACCGCGATCTGTATCGACCCGCGCTTTCGACGATAAACGGCGCGGTGCCCTTCTTGCAGCGGGCTCGAGACGCGGGGTATCTACGCGCGGTAGGCACTGCGGCACCACCGGGCAACGTTGAGCTGGTACTCGACGGATTGCATCTGCGTGATTATTTTCAGACGGTGGTGGGCGCGGTCGACGTATCGCGTGGCAAACCGGACCCGGAAATTTTTCTGCGCGCAGCGGAAAATCTGGGCGCAAAGCCTGCCGATTGCGTGGTGTTTGAAGACGCGCCCGCTGGCATCGAGGCCGCACGACGGGCAGGCATGCGCTGCGTGGTCGTCACGACAACGCTGTCGCGCGCTCAGATCAAAGCGATGGGCAACGCCGTTGCACATGTCACGCATGTGATAGACGACTTCACCGACCCGTCGCTCGACTCGTTGTTTGCGTAGCGATTGACACTAGCGACTGACCTTCCGTGGACTGGCTAGCCAAAGTCGACCCCGTCACCGTCGGCTTCGCTTTTGGTCTGGCGGCACACGCGGTCACGGCGGTGATCGCGCTGTTGGCGCGGGTCGGCGACTGGACCCGATCACTATCGTGGTGGGTCGCCGCAGCCTTTTGCATGACGGCAGGCTACAGCTTGAACATCGGGCAGGTGCTGTTTTCGCCTCAGTGGGCCATTGCCATCAGCAACCCGTTAACCGTCACGGGAGCCTGTCTGTTTTTGATCGGCTTGCGTCACGTGGTTGACCGCCCGATCGCACTGTTGCACGTCTTCCCGATCATTCTGCTTTCGATGCTCGGCAGCATCCTTTTTGTGTTTATTTGGACGAGCCCCGCGGGCCGCATATTCAGTCAGCTTGCCTGTTTATTGGTGGTGACGTGGCTTAACGTGGCAGCGCTTCGTCTGCTCGATCACGGCTACTACCACTTTCCGGCGCGCTTTCTGCTCGGCGTCAATCTCGTGCTGATGGTGTTTCTGGTGGCGCGTGGCGTCACGGTGCTGTTATGGGGCGCGTCATTAACAGCAGTGACGCCGACCCCCGTCAACACGATGGTGTATGGCGTCGGCGGCCTGCTGATACTGGCCTATTTGTCGGGCATCTTGCTGATTTGTTTCGCTGAAAAGCAAACCCTGCTGCGCAAGCTCGCCACCGAAGACTCACTGACCGGCGTGCGCAATCGACTCGGGTTGCGCGACGCGCTGAACGCGTGGCCGAATGGTCAACGCGGCGTGGTCACCGTGTTTGACATCGATCATTTCAAACGCGTCAACGACCGCTTCGGCCACGAGGCGGGCGACATTTTGTTGAAAACCTTCGCGCAGGCATTGCGCGCCACAGCACCGGAGGACGCGATCATTGCGCGGCTCGGTGGCGACGAATTTTGCGTGGTGGAGTCGGTGGTGTCGCGCGCGTTTTCGAACGAGTGGATCATGACGCTGAAACAGCAATTGCCGACACGACTAGAGATTGCCTCGCCCTCAGCAGTGTCGTGCAAAGTCAGCCACGGCTCCGCGCGATTCGCCAGCGTCAACAGCGAATTTGCCAATGCGTTGAGAGAAGCAGACCGTGCACTTTATCGCTCAAAAGCCAGAAAAAATCAGCGCGAGAACTCGCCTAGCGCCGCGTAAAGCAAAGGCGTGTTATCCACGCCCTACAAACGGCATCTTGGTCGCCATGATGGTCATGAACTGCACGTTCGCCTCCAGCGGCAAATTGCTCATGTGAACGATGGCATCCGCGACGTGCTTCACATCCATGCGCGGTTCAATCGCCATCTCGCCGTTGGCCTGCATCACGCCTTTGGCCATGCGCTCGGTCATTTCGGTGGCAGCGTTGCCGATGTCAATCTGGCTGCACGCTATGTCGTACTTGCGACCATCAAGCGAGGTCGTTTTGGTGAGCCCTGTGATCGCATGTTTGGTTGACGTATAGGGCGAGCTATTCGGGCGCGGCGCATACGCAGAGATCGAACCATTGTTAATGATGCGGCCACCACGCGGCGTCTGCGCCTTCATCACGCGAAACGCCTCCTGCGTGCAGTAAAACGCGCCAGACAAATTGGTGTCAACCACGGCCTTCCACTGCTCAATGGTGATGTCCTCAAGCATCACGGCGGGCGCGCCAATCCCCGCGTTGTTGAAGATCACATCAACCCGGCCAAACGCAGCGACGGTCTTCTCGAACAACGCTTTCACCGACGCCGGATCGCTCACATCAGTCACCACGGCAATGCCACGCACCGCATCCTCGCCCGCAGACGCCACCGCCGCCTCAAGCTCCGCCTGACGACGCCCTGCGAACGCCACGCTGTAGCCCGCCTTGAGCAGTGCCACGGCGGAGGCTTTGCCGATGCCGGCCGATGCGCCAGTGATGATGGCGACTTTGCCCTGGTTTGCGTTAGATGGTGTCATGTGAGTTCCTTGAAAAGTGGGTGTTGTTTTGCTTCAGCAAGTGTAAGCACCGGCGTCACACAACAGTCCAAAGCATCGAAGATTTCGATCCAATGGACAAACGGCTGCGCGGCAAAACAATCCGCCAGCTCCTTGCGCACCCGCATCGCAACCACGCCCTCGGAGCTTCCCAGCGCTTTCAAATGTGGCTTGGCGAGCGCGTCACACAGCCCATGCCAAAACTTTTCTTCCAGCGCGCCGACCGCTACAAAGCGCTCATCCGCCGTCCGGTAAATGCCGTAACAAGGCCAACCGCCCGTGAGCCAATCTTCGCCGCGCGGTTTGGCCGCATCAAGCGCCAGCCCATGCTCGGCGATGATGTTGAGTCGCGCCACCTCGTGTGTCATCGACACATCGACAAACGCACCGACGCCCGTCGCTTTGGCCTGCACCAGCGCCGCACAAATCCGCGCCGCTGCGGCCAGCGCACCACCCGCCAGATCGGCAATCTGCCAGTTAGAAATCGAAGGCGGACGACCGCGCTCACCGACCTGATCGAGCACGCCACTCACCGCCAAATAATTGATGTCATGCCCAGCCCGCATCGCCCACGGGCCGACGCTGCCATAGCCGGTGATCGCACAGTAAACCAGCGCCGCGTTGTGCTCACGCAACACCTCAAAACCCAGACCCAGACGCGCCATCACGCCAGGACGAAACCCTTCAACCAGAACGTCACTGTTAGCCACCAAAGCCAGCAATCGCGACCGACCCGCATCAGACTTCAAATCGATTCGTTCGATGGTTTTTCCACGATTGACGATGGAGTAGAGCGGCGCAATCTGCTCAGGCGGCGCATCGGGCGACAGGCCGAGACGATTGGCGTAGTCGCCCTCAGGCGGCTCAATCTTCACGACCTCCGCGCCCCACTCAGCCAGCATACGAGTGCAAGCCGGGCCAGGAAGCAGGCGGGTGAGATCGAGAACACGGAGGCCGGAGAGGGGAGAAGACATAGGGAGATTATGGCGGCAACCCACACCGTAGCCCGGAGAAGCAAAGCGCGTCCGGGAATCGTAGGGTGGGTTTCAACCCACCTCAAATTGATACCAACCAAGTTCGTTCTTCGCGGGCTTGGTTCGTTTGCCACCGTTCCGCTCATGCCGCGGGGCAGTCACCTTTTTTGCTTCGCCAAAAAAGGTAACCCAAAAAAGGCGACCCCGACGATTGGCCTATTCCTGCGATGCTCAGAAAAAAGCGGAAC
>JAYSUK010000027.1:0-6542 GCA_043719085.1 Burkholderiales bacterium
GCGACGCCGAGTCGTCGCCTACAGCACCCCAATGACTTGCGCGCAGTTCCGTTCCATCAATCGGGGCGTTGGCCTACCTACGCGACCGTCTGGAAACGCAGACCGTTTGCGCCGTTCAATACGGTGAAGTGGCGCTATCACCCATGCAATTTCGTCTATCGTTCGCGTAGGCAAACTGAGTTTCAAAACATCTCAACTGGAACAACGCAGGGATTCAAAATTTAAAGGCAACACTCGCTCTAGCGCTTCTCGCGTCGACCATCGGCGCGGCGCAGGCCGCCTCGCCTATCAAGCTCTCTGGGGAAATGGCGGTGGGTGGCGACGTTTTTGCTACCCTTGGAGTAGCTGTTGGATTCGCCATTGCGCCCGGCACTGTCAAACGCGCGATTTTTGCGGCGGATCGCGAGACCAATGGGCTAGTCGAGCTTTGGAGCATCCCCGTCACAGGCGGCCTGCCAATCAAGTTGTCGGGCACGGTCACGGCGGGTAATACCGGTGTGAACTCGTTCAAAGTGAGCCCCGACGGCAACTGGGTGGCGTTTGTGACCAATTCGCCTGTCGGTGGGTCGCAGCAACTATGGCTTGTCGCCAACGACGGCACGGCAGCCACGCCGGTCGCCGTGTCAGGGCCGCTGGCAGCCCTCAGCGGTGTGAGCGAATTTCTGTGGAGCCCGAACTCGCTGCGAATTGTGTTTCGGGCGGCTCGTGACGTGGCTAGCCAAATCGAACTATTCAGCAAGCCTTTGAGCGGCGCGGTGGTTGATTTGTCGCTGCTGCCTGACACCAATCGCTCGGTGGTCTCCATGCAAATTTCGGGCAATAGCGATCGAGTGGTGTTTGTCGCAGATCGTGATGTGAACGACGTTCACGAGCTCTACAGTGTGCCGATCACGGGGGGCACGCCCACCAAACTTTCGGGCACGACCATCGCTACGGCCAACGTGCAATCCAATTTCTTAATTGCGGCCAATTCGTCCCGGGTGGCGTTCCTGATTGATCGTGATGTTGATGGCCAGTTTGTGCTTCATACCAACTCGCTTGACGGCTCGACGGGGCTGATTAACGCTTCGGGCGCACCGCTCGGCACCGGCAGCGTGCAGAGCTATCGCATCACGCCGGACGGTTCGCGTGGTGTTTCGTGCGATTAAGGATAGGGTAGCTTATTTGAGCTGCAAAGCGCCTCCGCCACGTCTGTGGGCCCTCCACCAAGCTGTCGGGCGCGTTTGTCTTCGGCGGCGACACCACCAACCGCTGGGAAATCACGCCCGACGGGCAGCGCGTCGTGTTTATCGCCAACAACGACAGCACCTCGCGCGCCGATCTCTACAGCGCGCCCATCAACACATCGAACGCTGTGGGCAAAATCTCTGATCCGGCCGCAACGGATGAGAGCGTGTTTTCGTTTGCGCTTTGCCCGAACTCAGCGTGTGTGGTGTATTCGTCAGCGCCGCCGGCGTTGGGTGGAACAAAACTATTTTTAACGACCGTGACCGCACCCGTGCTCACGCACCCAAGCGCGCCCGTTGGAATTGTCTCTTCCTCAAGTTTTGCCGTTAGCAGCAACACCACCACTTTTCGCGCATTCGGCATCGACATTACGCCTGATTCTCGCCGTGTGCTTTGGCGCGACACCCGCAACGATGCCAGCAAATTTGAACTGGTTAGCGCCAGCCTTGGCAGCGCAGTCGCAGGCCCACCGGTGGCGATTTCTGGCGCCATCGTCGCTGGTGGCGGCGCGCTGAGCGCGCCCGTCGTGAGCGCGGATTCGTCCGTCGTGCTGTTTGTCGCCGACAAAGATGTGGACGGTGTGGCGGAGCTCTACGCGGTGGCCCCCGACGGCGGCGGCGCGATCTTGGATATTGACGGCGACGGCGCGGTGCTGTCAACCACCGACCTGCTGATGCTCACCCGGTGGCAGCTGGGCATTCGCGGCACGGCGCTATTCGGCGGCATTACGTTTGCGGGCACGGCCACCCGCACTAACGTGACGGCCATTGAAGATCATTTGCGGCGCTTGACCGAGACCGGATTGGGGTGGTGACGCGGTGCGGATTGTGCCATCAGCTTTTGCCGTTAAGCTGCGGAATGCTTGGGCTAACGGCTGTTTTTATCTTAAGTTGATATTTAGCTAAATGTAGGCTTAGCCCAAGTAAAACAAGGCTTTCAGTCAAAAGCCATATGTCTGCGGCGTGTTCGCAGACTACCAACTGCCCGTGTTTGCCATCGACACCCACGGCTCCATCGGTGCTAGCGCCGCCCCGGCTTGCAGCAGTTCAATCGAAATACCGTCGGGCGAGCGCACAAACGCCATACGGCCATCGCGCGGCGGTCGCAGCACGGTCACGCCATGCTCTTGCAGGCGCTGGCAGGCGGCGTAAATGTCGTCCACCGCATACGCCAAGTGGCCGAAATTGCGCCCGCCGGTGTACGCCTCGGCGTCCCAGTTGTAGGTGAGTTCCACTTGCGCGTTTGGATCGCCCGGAGCCGCTAAAAACGCGAGCGTGAAGCGACCTGCGGGCACCTCGCGTTGGGTCATCAATTCAAGCCCCAACGCGTCGCGATAAAACGCAATCGAGGCGTCGAGGTTAGTGACGCGAACCATCGTGTGTAGGTATTTCATGAGGGGCTTTGGCTTTGAAGTTGGGTGTGAGGGTGAGTGGTTCGACTCCCTCTCCCTGGGGGAGAGGGCGGGGGAGAGGGAGCCCGAATTAGGCCCGCGTTGCCAGCAACGCTGCGAAGCGCCCAAAATCGATATTGCCGCCCGACAAAGTGATCGCCACGCGCTTGCCTTTGAAGCGCTCGACATTCGCCATGAGCGCGGCTAACGCGCACGCGCCGGAAGGCTCCAGCACCACTTTCATGCGTTCAAACGCAAAGCGCATCGCCTCAATCACGGTCGCGTCTGGCGTGGTCAAAATGTCGGTGACTTGCGTACGGATGACTTCCCACGGATGCGCGCCGACAGCCTGCGTTTGCTGACCGTCACAGATGGTTTTGGGCACGTCGATGGAGACGATGTGTCCAGAGCGCAAGGATTGCTGCACGTCGTTGCCCGCCACCGGCTCCGCGCCGAACATCTGAATATTTGGCTGCACGGCTTTTGCGGCCACAGTGCAGCCCGAGAGATATCCCCCGCCACCGGTACACACAATCAGCGCGTCGAGATTCGGCACGTCTTCGGCAATTTCCAACCCACAGGTGCCTTGCCCTGCCATCACCGGCAGATAGTCGTACGGCGGGATCAGCACGGCGTTACGCTCGTCGCTTAACTGCTTCGCCAGCGCGCCTCGATCCTCTTTGTATCGGTCATAAGTGATGACCTCCGCGCCGTAGCCGCGCGTGGCGTCGAGCTTCATTTGCGGCGCGTCAGCAGGCATCAAAATCGCGGCCTTGCAGCCGTGAATCTGCGCCGCAAGCGCGACCGCCTGCGCATGATTGCCGGATGAGAACGCGAGCACGCCACGCGCGCGCTCAGCGTCGGTCAACGCGTTAATCGCGTGGTATCCCCCGCGAAATTTGAACGCTCCCATGCGCTGAAAATTTTCAGCCTTCATGAACACCTCGCAACCGAGCATGCGGTTCAGCGTGGTGCTGGTTAGGATGGGAGTGTGACACGCTACGCCCTTGAGGCGAGCGGCGGCGGACTGGATGTCGGTGAAATTAAGCATCCGACGATTTTAGAAGCGAGCCGCTCTCCCGGCGGCCCGCCGCAGTCGTGACGCTCAGTGATTGCCGGACGGGGTTCCCGGCTGTCGCCGATTGCCCTGATGGTCGCTCTGGCCGTCGTTTTTGTGCCTGCCAGCCACCTCCTTTTCCGCTGCCTTCTGCTTTAGCTCTGCGACTTCGTCGACCAGTGGCGCTGTCGGTTTCTGATGGTGTGGGTCGAACTGTTTGTCATGCTTGGGCATGTCATTCTCCTAAGAGTTGGATTGAAGGGCCGAACGCGAACCTGATCAGCCGGGCTTCGAAATCGCTGCGAGGGCTTCGCCTGCGGTCTTGATGTCGCTGCTAATTACCGCGAAATCACCCAGCGCGACGATGCCTACAAGTCGCTTGTCGACATCAACTACTGGCAGCCGTCGAATCTGATGTTCAGACATGAGCTCGGCGGCGGCGTCCACCGAGTCGTCCTCGTAGGCCCAGATCACACCGGTGGACATCACATCACGTACTTTGGTAGACCCGTCTTTGCCATCTGCCACGGCGCGGATCGCAATATCGCGATCCGAGACCGCGCCGATCATGCGATCGTTCTCAGCCACCGGCAACATTCCGAAATTGCCGCTTCGCATTTGCAGCGCGGCCTCTCTGATCGTCGCGTCGGGACTGATGATCTTCACGTCTCGGCTCATCAAATCTTTGAGTTTTTGCATCTGGATCTCCGCATTTCTATCGTTAATAAAACGTTGCGCTCAGGAGCGGTCACGCAGTTCCGTTACGCCCACCTGAGTCGCGCAATGATCACAACAAAACATCCGGGCTCCGCTTTCTAGGCCATGGCCAATGATGCGAACGCCGCAGTGCGCGCAAGTCGGAGCGAGTGCCTGAATCGCGCATTCGAAGCTGTCGAATGTGTAGCGCTTGCCGTCAGCCACGACCTCAAACGCTTTGTCGTAGTTGTTTCCGCAGGTGTCGCACTTGGGCATGGCTCGCTCCTCAATCAATCGAATGTCTTCGCGCGCTGCCTTCGAATGAAAACCCTTTTGCCCGGCATTGATGTGATGCTGTTTTGCATTCAAGCTCGGATTGATGGTTGTCTTAACGGCGTGTGTCGCGATAAAGCGAACGATGCTTGCGTCTGCTCGCGCCGTCTGTGCGCTATCCAACATTGAGCCGTTTTGCCTGGAAAATGGGTCGCGGGAGCGCCGCGCCTACCCGGACTACTGGACTAACGACATCCCGCACTGCGTAACGAGGTAATCGCGAATGAGCGGCCACGTGTTGCCGGCGCCGAGCGGGCTACCCGCAGCCTGGATTGGGTCGAGCGTGCCGGGCTGACCGACGATGCTATGCGCGCAGGGGGGCAGTGCGCAGGTGAAGCGCAGGATGATGGCTGCGCGACACAGGCTGTTCGTCATGATCGGATACCCGAATTGTGATCTGCTGAATTTTTGTGGCGCGGGTTGTCGCGCCTCCGTCAACTGCGGTCAGCGTACGGACAAGTCAGAAGCCTACTTCGCAAACAAATTCTCAATATGCTCAAACGCCTTGAACTCGATGGCGTTGCCCGACGGGTCGAGGAAGAACATGGTGGCTTGTTCGCCCGGCTCGCCTTTGAAGCGGATATGCGGCTCGATGATGAATTCGGTGTGGGCGGCTTGCAGGCGGTCTGCCAGCGCCTGCCATTGCGGCATGGTGAGCACGACGCCGAAGTGGCGGCAGGGGACGTTGTCGCCGTCGACCTCAGAGGTTTTGGCCATCGAGCATTCGTCGGGGGCGAGGTGCGCGACGATTTGGTGACCGTAGAAATCAAAGTCCACCCAGTGCGGGCTGGAGCGGCCTTCTTTGCAGCCCAGCAGGTCAAGGTAGAAGCCGCGCGCGGCTTCCAGGTCGTGAGTGGGGAAGGCGAGATGAAAGGGCTGGATTGACATGATGGTGCTCGGATGCTCGAGTGGTTGGGCGTGTCCCATTCTATTGAGTGCGGCGGCGCAGTTGTGGGCGAGGACTTGGCGGCGCTTGGCGGTTCAAGCCACGCTCGGCGCGGCCAAGTGCGCGCCGACAGACGCATGAGCCCGACATCAATCTCGCCGTCTGGTGGGCGTTGCAGCAGGGCGGCGTTGTTGTGCGGTGCCCGCAGCGTGAGGTGCATGGGGGTGAGCGACACTGCGTTGCCGGTAAACTCCGCGCCTTCCGAAAAAATTATGGAAACTTGATTCAATCAAATCTCTCGTCGTTCCGGCGCAGGCCGGGATCCATGCGCCCGGCTTTCGACCGGGAGACGAATGGTTAAGCGTTTCCTCAAACTGAAAATACGATGCCTGAATCTTTGATCGCGCGCCTGGCGCGAGACGTTGTTATCACCTTACAACAGGCAGACGCCGCTGTAGGTCTGCTCGACGGCGGAGCCACGGTGCCCTTCATCGCGCGTTACCGCAAGGAGGCTACGTTCGGCCTTGACGACATTCAACTGCGTTTTCTGGAAGAACGCCTGGGTTATTTGCGTGAGCTCGATGCTCTAAAATTCTGACATGTACTCGCAATCAACGCTTCGAATTCGATTTTCAATCGCCTGGAAAATTTAAGTCCCCCCGGAGCCCGGAGGCATTATCACACGGGACCATTTGATTTTCAAAACAAATCTTCAAAGAGTACTTCGCATCAGGGGGTATGTTCAGGATTCAAGACATAATACATGCACGGTAGTATACATTTATGTATTCTTCTATGAAATTGCACGAGCAGAATGCTCCGCTGGTCATGGGGCGAGCTGATATTTTGTTGCGCCATCGTCAACCGGATCTGGGTTCGAGTATCGGTCAGTGTATTGCTTTTATTTTCGAAGCAATTAGATGGTGAATCCTATTTTAAATTAATGACGCGTA
>JAYSUK010000261.1:0-10239 GCA_043719085.1 Burkholderiales bacterium
TTTCTAGTTCAATACGATACGTTGTTGCTCCTCCTTGCCGTGCTCACGCACTGTCTGCGTCGTCGCGCCTAGTCTCCTATTGAATTAGAAATGGAATTAGGCTGCCACGCCCCGTCGCGCAGAATTTGATTAGGGCCGAAGTTCGCTTTGTAGGCCATTTTTTCGCTGCCGGCTATCCAGTAGCCAAGATAGACATAGCTCAGACCCAGCGATTGAGCCTGATCCATTTGCCACATCACACCAAAAGTGCCGAGGCTGCCTTTGATTGAAGGATCGTAGAACGTGTACACCGCGGAGAGGCCATCACCGAGCACATCAACGAGGCTCACCATAGCAAGATGGCCGCTCGCATCGCGAAACTCTACGAGCAGCGTTTCGACGTGGCTTTGCAACAAGAAGTGTTGATACTGCTCGCGACTGTCGCGATCCATGCCACCGCCGTGATGGCGCAGCCGCTGGTACTTTAAGTACAGTTCATAGTGCTCGGCGCTGTATTGCAGCGGCACAAAATGCACCGAAAATTCAGCTCGGTGCGCAGCCCATGCGCGGCGTTGGCTGCGGGTTGGTTTGAACGTGGCCAGTGGCACACGTAGCGGCATGCAGGCGTCACAACCGTCGCAATGCGGGCGATAAATAAAGGTGCCGCTACGACGAAACCCTACTCGCAACAATTCGCCATAAACGCTGCTTGAAATGAGATGGCTGGGGGTGGCCACCTGCGAACGCGCGATGCGACCTTCAAGGTAGCTGCACGGATACGGCGCAGTGGAATAAAACTGCAACGCTTGCCATGGAACATTTGCCAGATCGTTGAGCTTGCTCATGGCCGCATTGTGGCACTTATTGGGGTGCCAATGAATTTTGTAGGAGCGGCTCTGCCGCGACCGCCTTTGCCATGCTGTGCAGGTGGGGCGCGGCACAGCCGCTCCTACAGATTGCGGTCTTTCGCATCACGCCGAGTTTGCATTAATTAGCAAATCGCCCAGCAAATCAGCATCAAATTTCCACGCTCCAGCGCGGTCTGAAACGGCATCTATGGGAGCCCAACGATCCAGCGCAACCAGAAATTCCTTTCGCGAAATCGGTGCCGCCCCCAGGGAAGCCAAATGCTCGGTTTCCTGTTGGCAATCAATCAACTCAAACTGCCAGCGCTTGAGCTGTGTCACCAAATGCGCAAACGCGATTTTTGACGCGTCCGTTCGTCGCACAAACATGCTTTCACCAAAGAACACCCGGCCCAACGCAATGCCGTACAAACCGCCCACCAAGTCACCATCCATCCACGTCTCTACCGAATGTGCGAAGCCCGCGTGATGCAGTCCGGTGTACGCCGCAATAATGGCCTCGCTGATCCACGTTCCACCCTGCTCAGGCCTTGGATCAGCGCACGCGCGCATCACTGTCTCAAAGCTCGTGTCCACGCGAATTTCGTATTCCGTGTGTTGCAGCGACTTGCGCAAACTTCGATGCAATCGAAAATTTTCTGGCCGCAACACCATGCGCGGATCCGGGCTCCACCACAGCACTGGTTGGCCTTCGCTGTACCACGGGAAAATGCCGCGCTCGTAGGCTGCAAGCACCCGTTCAGGCGTGATCTCAAGCCCCGCGCAGAGCAGGCCATTCGGATCAGTCAACGCCGTTTCCGCAGGGGGAAACGGGTCGCCAGGATTCATCCAGTCGATCACTATTCACCCATCTGAAGTAGCAACCCTCGCTCCCGGCCCGATTCCACAAATCGCCAGAACAAAAAGGCGCAGGCAACAAAATAGACCAGATTGAGCAGCATCGACATACCGAGCAAGCTCCACGCAATTTTCCCTTCGATCAATGCAGCACGCATTGCCTCAAATGCCCACGCAGTAGGCAGCGCGTAAGCCACCGTTTGCAGCCATGACGGCAACACTGACACCGGGTAATAAGCGCCCGACAGCGGCCCAATCAGGAACACCACAGCCCAGCCAATTTCCTCCGCACCAAGCCCGAATCGCAGCACCAAACCATTGGCGAGCAAGCCCACCGCCCAACCAAAAACCAGCAAACAGCCCAAACACAACGAAAGCGCAAACGCCTGCTGCGCAATTTGCAAATCGAAGCACAGCACGGCGACCAGCAGCGCCACACCTGAGCCGATGACCACACGCACAATGCTCATCAACATTTGTGCGATCACGAATTCGTGCAGCCGCAGCGGGCTGACGAACAGATTGCCAAGATTGCGCGAGTACATCTCTTCAAGAAACGACAAAAACACGCCCAGCTCACCACGCACTAACACGTCCCAGAGCAACACGCCAGTGAGCAAAATGCCCGGTACCGCCTGCAAAACTCCCTGACTCGCGCTCTGTGGCCCCAGATACTGCGTCACAAAGCCCCACACCAGCAACTGCATAACCGGGTAGTAGGCAAACGAAAACAACCGCGGCCAGGACTTGCGAATCAAAAAGAAATGCCGCGACAGCATGGCACCGATGCGCTGCGCAGAGCTGTTACGGTAGCCTGCGCGCGTGCTCAAATCGCGGCTCCGGCTGATTCGCCGCGCGAAATGTCAAGAAATACATCATCAAGATTGCTGCGACCGTATTTCGTGAGCAGACTCGCGGGCGAACCCCTATCCACAATTTCGCCACGCTTGAGCATGATCACATCATCACACAAGCGCTCCACCTCAGCCATGTTGTGCGATGCCAGCAGCATCGCGCAGCCAGATTGCTTGCGGTAGCGCTCCAAAAGCGAGCGCATGCGGTCCCCCACGTCAGGATCAAGCGATGCGGTCGGCTCGTCAAGCAACAACAATTCGGGCGAATTCAACAAGGATTTGGCAAGACTGACGCGCGTGCGCTGCCCCGCAGACAGGTTGGCGTACGGACGATCGGCCACCTCTTCCAGATCCAGTTCACCGAGCAATTCTGCAATACGTCTCTTTCCATCACGCAGGCCGTACAACCCGGCAAAAACGCGTAGGTTTTCAACTACTGACAAGCGTTTCGGTAAGTCGACATAGGGCGACGTGAAGTTGATACGCGGCAGGATGTCATACCGATGCTGTGCCAGTGATAGACCCAGCAATTCAATGCTCCCTGAGGTCGGAGTGAGCACACCGAGCAGCATGGAAATAGTCGTCGTTTTGCCTGCTCCGTTGCCGCCCAACAACCCCACCGTTTCGCCGGGAGCGACCGAAAACGTGATTCCCCGCACGGCGTCCACCGCGCCATACGACTTCCTCAAATCGCGAACCACAAGCGCCGCAGCAGTCGCTGCCACCGTACTGTCTATCGCCTTGCCACCACCGGCAAGTGCAACGTTCAACACTGTGCCACGTTGCGGCAATACTGGGCGAGCTCCTGCAGCCGCGTTTGCCCCGCCGCAGGGCTGCGCGGTTTGCCTTGAAATTCCATATTCAACTTGAACTCATACTTCGCGAAAAACGCGTCGAACTGATCCGTACCCGAGGTGCCAACCGCCACCAACGTGTCATCACGGGGATTGAATTCGAGCGTTATTGCGGCCAAAGGCAGTGGGGCTGGCCCTGCTACCACCACAGCCCCGCGAGCCGGGTCATACACAGAGTGATCGGCACAGCAGTGAATGCGTTGCGCCTCGCTGTGCGTCGAGGCCTTCGCCTGAAAGCGAATGAAACTGACTTCCTTCGCTGGATACGCCAGTTTATGCGTGCAGATGGCGGAGTAAGCAACGATGGACTTGCGAGCGCCGACGCCTCCTACATCACGGTCGAGGTTAAGCAGTAGGCAGGGTGTAGAGACAAAGGGATACTGAAATAGATAGTTGGTGAGGGGCTTAAGCGAGCTCACGCGCACCGGCCGACCCTGCTCATCCGCTAATATGCTGCTTGCATACCGCCTATCGAGCTTGCCAGCCGTGGTCGTCGGCGTGGCAGCACCGATAATCGTCTGCGCGCCCGCCCACTGTGACGCCGCAGCGACCAGGCTAGCGGAGCAAGCGGTTAAAAATAGCCGGCGCTCGGTTTCGTCCTTGTCCATACGAATGTGCGTGCCTGTGGAGACCGATGACGCGGGTTGCGTATCCACTGAAGACATAGTTTGACCACCTTCACGATTCAGGAATTTACTTCGTGTCCCCATCGCCACACATTCTCACCGCAAGCAAACTGCTCAGCGAGATCCACCAACAACTCGATTCGATTGTACTGGGCAAAACTGAAGTCACCCGACTTGCGGTCACGTGCTTGTTAGCGCAGGGACACCTGCTGATTGAAGACGCGCCAGGTCTCGGTAAGTCAACGCTGGCGCTAGCGTTGGCGAAGACTTTCGGGCTCGCCTACAACAAGGTGCCGTGCACCAACGATTTGTTGCCGTCTGATCTGCTGGGGCTGTCGATTTGGGACAGCAGGGCGCAGGCCATGCGCTTCACGCCGGGGCCGATTTTTGCGCAAGTGTTACTGGCCGACGAGCTCAATCGCGCACCTTCGAAAACACAGAGCGCATTGCTCGAAGCAATGGAGGAGCGGCAGGTTACGGTCGATGGCGTGAGTCGTGATTTGCCATCGCCATTCTTCGTGATCGCTACGCAAAACCCACTGGATCAGGTGGGTGTTTCTCCATTGCCGGAATCGCAATTGGATCGTTTTATGATGCGCTTGACGTTGGGTTTTCCGAGCGCCGCCGCTGAAATTGCGTTGCTGCGTGGCGGTGATCGCAGAGCCAGCGCGATCAAGCTGGGTTCTGTGCTGCCACCCGATGCGCTGGCGAAGCTGCAATCCCTGATCGAGCAAATTCATGTATCCGAGCCAGTGCTGGTTTACGTGCAGCAATTGTTGAATGCCAGTCGCTCTGGCGCTACGCGCCCGCTCTCACCTCGCGCAGGGTTGGCGCTGCTACGCGCTGCGCGGGCCGAGGCCTTGCAGTTGGGTCGCGATCATGTGTTGCCAGACGACGTACAAGCGGTGTGGTCGGCGGTGGTAAGCCATCGCCTTAGCGCGAGCCACGACAGCCTGACCAAAGGCGGACAACTAGCGAGCGCGGTGCTCGTAGGTGTAGCGGCACCTTAGTCGTGGCCACTGTTGCACATTCCACTGAATTGTCGCCAACGACGTGGTGGGCGCGGCGTCGGGCGCATTGGCAACAGAGTTTCGGTAAAACACCGATTGCTGCCGATGAAATCGAACTGCTGCAACGGCGTATTTATCTGCTGCCGACGGGGCGAGGCGTTTTCGTGATCATCACGGCCATTGTGCTGCTATTGGTCGGTATCAATTACCAGCTGTCGCTCGCGTTTGTCGTCGCGTTTCTACTCGCCGGACTGATGCAAGCGGCATTGCTAGTGAGTTACCGAAATTTGCGTGGTTTGATTGTCCGCGCGGGGCGATCGCCGCGTTGCAAGTTGGGTGAGGCACTGGAGTTCTCAGTAGCACTTGCCTCGCCGGAGCGCACGCGCGAAGGACTTGCCCTGCGTACGCAGACGGACGGCGGTAAAAAAGTCACCGCAAAAAGCGTACCCGTGACGGTGCGCGAGGACAGCACGGCAGTGGTGCCGCTGGTGTTCACGCCCACCCGTCGTGGGCTCATCCCGGTGCGTCGCATCGTCGTAGAAAGTCGTGCGCCGTACGGCTTGATTCGCGCTTGGAGCTACGTTCACTTTGAATGGTTAGGCGTGGTCGAGCCACAGCCAGAAACGCCACCGCCGCCGCTGCCGCTAATGGCGGGTGATAAGGATGGTTCAGCATCGCGCAATCTGCACATAGCACATGATCCCGACAGCCTGCGCGATTACGCACCAGGAGATTCGTTGAAGCGCGTGGCCTGGAAGCAAGTCGCGAAATCCGGCGACTGGTACACCCGCACCGGTGACACCGGCCATCGACAAGAGATCGAGTTGTCGTGGCAGGCCGTAACGCTGACCGACACTGAGGCGCGCTTGTCGCGCATGGCCGCATGGCTGTTGCGTGCAAACAACGAGAACTGCGCCTACGAGCTGACGTTGCCCAACGGTCATCTACCGCTCGCCGATGGGTCACAGCAATTCGCCGATGCGTCGCTGCTACTCGCCGCCTATCCGCAGCGCGTTGAATCGTTGCGAGGGCTCCGATGAGCGTCAACACTGCCACACTCGGTGACCGCTTCAGAGGCATCGGTCGCGGGCAACGCGCGAACGTTCCGGAGGCATCGAAGCCCGTCGTCATCGACCCTGATCTGCGAGCGCGTCGCTTTATGGCGTTTGCCATTGCGTTGGCTCAGGCGACGAACTTTCTTTCGGTGAAGCCGGTGATCGCAGCGGTAGGCGTGACCGCGCTGATCGCGTGTCTTCTCGTACAGCACCAGCCTCGCCAATGGCTGTGGCGTGCGATTTTGATGCTTCTAACCATTGCTGCCGGCGCGCTCGTGTTTCAGCAATACGGTCGAATTTTTGGTCGTGATCCGGGCGTGGCGCTGCTGTTCATTCTTGGACCGCTAAAACTGATTGAAGCGAAGTCCACACGCGACTTTATGGTGGTGTGGGGCATGGCATTAGTGCTTTATGTCGCCAGCTTTTTTGAGAATCTTGGCCTCCTCGCCGCGCTGAGCGTGCCGCCGGTCATCATTGTTTATGTGGCCGCACTACGGTTATTTGATGCCCCATCACGAACGACGGATGCGCGCTCGACACTGATGCATCACGTTAAAGGTGCTGCCGCACACGCGTTGTTGGGTATCCCGCTGGCAGCGATGTTGTTTGTACTGTTTCCGCGCGCAACCGCGCCGCTGTGGGGCATGCGCGAGACCGGCACGGGTCAAAGCGGCTTGTCTGAAGAAATGCGTCCTGGCCAGATCGCACAGCTTATTCTGTCGAAAGAAACGGCGTTTCGCGTCGAGTTTGAAACACGTAAACCACCTCCCTCAGCACTCTATTGGCGGGGCCCGGTGCTGCGCGAATTTGATGGCGTAATCTGGACTGTGGGCGCAGAAAGCGTCGCTCGCATGCGTGGCGATTTCATAGGCTTCACGCCCGAGGAGCATGCTCGCGAGGCAATCGTCTACACGGTGACCGTTGAGCGGCAGGACACGCGCTGGTTACCCATCCTCGAGCTGCCGGTGGCGTATCCGTCCGGCCCGGCCGTTGAAAGCACGGCCTACCTGACGGATGCGCAGCAGATCGGCGTGCGCCGCGCAGCAACGGGTGCCACCCAATATCGTGCCCAATCTTTCGCGCGCGGCACCTACGACGCGCCGGAGCCCGCCGCCAACAGCGCGGAACTGCGCACGGGCCCGAGCCAAGCGAGCCCTCGCGCCAGAGCGTTCGCAGCGGAACTAGCCAGTCAGTTCCCCGACCCGACCGCCCGCGTGCGTGCCCTGCTTCAATATTTCAATAAGGAAAAGTTTTTCTACACCCTCAATCCACCGCTCTACGGAGGTTCACGGGGGTTTACTGCGATAGACGAGTTTCTATTCGACGGCCGGCGTGGCTTCTGCGAACACTATGCAGGCGCGGCAGTATTTGTGCTGCGGGCAAGCGGCATTCCCGCGCGCGTGGTGACCGGTTATCAGGGTGGTGAATATCACCCGTCGGGGTACATGATCGTGCGCCAAAGCGACGCGCACGCGTGGATGGAGGTGTGGATTGACGGGCAGTGGCGGCGCGTGGATCCCACCGCTGCTGTTGCGCCGAATCGCATTGAACTGGGTTTGCAGCGGTCCCTACCCGAGACTGAGCGAATGCTAGTGAACGCGCGCAGCTGGCTCGCTTTTTCTGCTCTGGGCAACGCGTGGGAAGCAGCTAACTTCAGCTACACCAAATGGGTGATCGGCTTTGATCGGGATCGGCAGAGAGAACTGCTGAAAGGCTTGGGCCTCGATGGCATCAATCTGTTCACCGCGCTCGGCTGGATGTTGCTCGCCATCACTGCCAGTGGCGCGCTGATGGGTGGCGCGTGGTGGCTGTGGATCAAACGCACTGAGCGAAAAGTTGATCCTGCAATGCGTGCCTGGCGCGCGGGCAAAGCGCGCTTGATTAAGGCCGGACTACAGGTTGAACGGCATGAAACCGTGTCCTCGGTCATGGTGCGCGCTGCAACGCGTTGGCCCGATAGCGCCGCCTCGTTCGCGGAATTTGCGCGGATCTACAACTCGATTCGATTCGCATCAGAAAAGCTCTCTCTCCCCATCGGCGATCTCAATCGCGTGCTACGCAATTGGCCTTCAGCGTATGGGTTGCGCAATACCCGGTGACGGATGCACTTACTTGGAGCGCGGCACCCGCCCCATCAAATAGAACTCATCGTTTGGCCGCATACTGCTCATGTTGGCGATACGGTTGCTCATTCCGAAAAAGGCGGTGATTGATCCGATGTCCCAGATGTCGTCGTCGGTGAAACCGTGTTCACGCAAGGCAGTGAAATCCGCCTCATCAATCGTGTTTGAATGCAGACAGACCTTGAGTGCGAAATCGAGCATAGCGCACTGCTTCGGGGTGATTTCGGCCTTAAGGTGGTTGATCGCAACCTGATCGGCGATGCGCGGATTTTTGGTGTAGATGCGCAGGATCGCGCCGTGGGCGACCACACAGTACACACAGTCGTTGGCGCCACTCGTGGCCACCACGATCATCTCGCGCTCGGCCTTGTCGAGCGCTGGCGTGACCTTGTCCATCAGCGCGTCGTGATAAGCAAAGAAAGCGCGGCATTCGGCGGGTCGGTGGGCGAGCGCGAGGAAGACGTTCGGGATGAAGCCCGCCTTCTGCTGCACGTCGAGCATGCGTGTGCGCAGGTCTTCCGGGATGTCCGCGAGTTCAGGCACGGGGAAGTGGGAGATGGGGTTCATAAGTCACCTTTGACTGTGGGAGCGGCTCTGCCGCGACCCAGCGTTGTCTAGCAAATCTCGACAGTCCACGTTTGGTCGCGGCGGAGCCGCTCCTACAAGAACCGGTGCTGATGTGTTACTTCGCAGGCGGAACGTAGCCACTGGCGGTCTCTCCACCGCCTGAAAAGAAGTATTTGTCCATCTGCTCGGCGAGGTATTTGCGCGCTTTGGGATCAGCTAAACCGAGACGATTTTCGTTGATGAGCATGGTCTGGTGCTTAAGCCAGGCAGCCCACGCCTCTTTGCTAACGCTCTCGTAAATCTTGTTGCCGAGTTCGCCGGGATACGGCGCGAAATCGAGACCGTCGGCTTCTTTGCCTAGTTTGATGCATTGAACTGTGCGTGCCATGGTTGTCTTCCTTGTTGTTCTTGTAGGAGCGGCTCTGCCGCTACCCACGTGTGATTGCAATGACGGTCGCGGCAGAGCCGCTCCTACAGGGTCTTGACGTAAACCTGAGAGGCTCGCTCAAAGTTGTAAAGCGCTTGCTTCTTCTCGGGCAAATCCGTGAACTTTGCAAGCGTGAAACCGCGCTCCATGAACCATTGCGCGGTGCGCGTGGTGAGCACGAACAGTGTGTCGATTTTTTGCGCTTTAGCTTCTTTTTCGATGGCCTTCATCAGGCGCTCACCATAGCCCTCGCGGCGATAGTCCGGGTTCACGGCGAGGCAGGCAAGCTCTGCCTTGTTGGCCTCGGGGAATGGATACAGCGCGGCGCAGCCGATGATCTGACCGTCGTGTTCGGCAAGAAAAAATCGTTCCACTTCCCGCTCGATTAACGCACGCGGACGCGCCACCAGAATACCCTGTCGCTCCAGCGGTTCGATGATGGAGAGCAACGCGCCGACATCATCAATGGTTGCGGGACGCAGATTGTCCAGGCTATCCACCGAAATCATCGAGCCGACGCCATCACGAGTGAAAAGCTCCTGCAAAATCGCGCCGTCAAGCTTGCGTCCAATCAGGTGCGCGCGGCCCACGCCCTTCTGGCAGGCGCGCACGGCAGCAGGCAGAAAGAACTGCACATCAGAGGCTTGCGCTGCCTTGCTGGCGATAGCCAAAGCCTCGCGTGTGTACAGCGTAGAGATAACATTGCCTTCGGCATCGAGCACACCCGGTGTGTCGAGCAAAAAAATCAGTTTGGATGCCTTGAGCGCAATTGCTGTTTGCGTTGCCACCTCCTCCACCGTCAGGTTGAAGGTGTCTCCGGAAGTGGAGTAACCCATTGTGGACATCAACACGATGTCTCCGTCTTTCAAACAATCGTTGATCGCCTGCGCGTCGATACGCCGAACCTCTCCGCTGTACTTCATGTCCACGCCGTCGACCACGCCAATCGGCTTGGCAACTACGAAATTGCCACCTGTGACGCGGTTGTGGATAGGCGTGACGGCAGCTGTCCTCGGCGCCATCGACAGCGCGGCCTCAATT
>JAYSUK010000262.1:0-10195 GCA_043719085.1 Burkholderiales bacterium
GATTGTCGCCTGTTTTAACCGCGACCGACCCAGCTTCGCGATGCAACCCGACTGAAGCCAATCACGCGCAGCCTCTACCGCCGACGAGCTCAAGCAGCACACGGAGGCACGGGTACGCGCCATCATCGCCGGTCCGCGCGTTGCGCCATCCCGTCTAGCGCAGCGCTCCGTCAGAGCGGGCCGTCGCGCCTGCTGCAAAGCTCATTTCCGCACGTCAAACGACCCGTGAGAAAATACCGATTCGATGTCTATTTCAAGTGCCATGAACCGCCGCCAACACTTCACCGACCTGCTCCGCCAACGAATCCTCATTCTCGACGGCGGCATGGGCACCATGGTGCAGCAGTACAAGCTCGGCGAAGCGGACTATCGCGGTCATGTATGTCGCGATCACAGTTGCGATGTGAAGGGCAACAACGACCTGCTGGTACTCACCAAGCCGGAGGTGATTACCGAGATTCACAACGAGTATTTAGCGGCCGGTGCCGACATCATCGAGACCAATACCTTTAACGGCACCTCCATCGCGATGGCCGATTACAAGCTCGAAAACATGGTGCGCGCAATGAATCGCGAAGCCGCCAAAATCGCGCGCGAATGCTGTGCGGAGTGGACAAACAAAACGCCACACAAACCGCGCTTCGTCGCGGGCGCGCTTGGGCCAACCAACCGCACCGCGAGTATTTCACCCGATGTGAACGATGCGTCAAAGCGCAACGTGTCGTTCGACGAATTGGTGGTGTCGTATACCGAGCAATTGGAGGCGCTGGTCGAGGGCGGCATTGATCTGGTGCTGGTCGAAACGATCTTCGACACGCTCAACGCCAAGGCGGCGCTATTCGCGTATTCGTCGGTGTTCGAGCATGAATCCGATCCGCCGCCGCTGATGATTTCCGGCACCATCACCGACGCCTCAGGCCGCACGCTGTCCGGGCAGACGGTCGCCGCGTTCTGGACTAGCGTGCGTCACGCCAGACCGGTATCCATCGGCATCAACTGCGCGCTCGGCGCGGTCGCCATGCGGCCCCACATCGAAGAGCTGGCAAAGATCGCGCCAGACACCTTCATCAGCGTGTACCCGAACGCAGGCTTGCCCAATCCGCTCTCAGACACCGGCTATGACGAAACACCCGAGATGACCTCGGGCTTCATCAAAGAATTCGCGCGGAGCGGGCTGGTTAACATCGTCGGTGGCTGCTGTGGCACGACGCCTGCGCATATTGGAGCGATGATGGATGCGGTGGCGAAGATCTCGCCACGGACTGTGAAGGCGTGAGCTGCGACCCGGAATGGGTAACAGCTTTTAGCGTAAGCCGTTATTTTGTGGGGGCGTAAGCCGTTTTTAGCCATATATCGCCTTTTATCGAATTTTGGTGCTAGCCCCATGAAAACGGCGCTTTCGGCAAAAAGTTGCTAGCCGTTTTGCGCAGCGTACGCGCCGCTAACCGTGATTGATCACCACAGTCTTCATCACACTAAATCCATACAGCGCTTCGAACCCCTTCTCGCGCCCATACCCTGATGATTTGACGCCACCGAACGGCAGCTCCACCCCACCTCCCGCGCCGTAGTTGTTAACGAACACTTGCCCGCTCTTCACCGCGCGCGCCATGCGCATTGCGCGTCCGCCGTTTTCTGTCCACACGCCTGAGACGAGGCCGTACGCTGTGGAATTGGCAAGACCAATCGCATCTGCTTCGTCCTTGAACGACATGGCCGCGAGGACGGGGCCGAAGACTTCATCCTGAGCTAACGCTGCGTTGGCGGGGACGTCGGCGACTAGCGTCGGCTTGGCGTAAAAACCGGTAGCAGGGGCTTCGGGGACGATGTGTCCTTGGGCGATGATGCGGCTCTGTTCCCTCCCCCCGGGGGGGAGGGTTAGGGAGAGGGTGGCGGCTGAACGCGACGGCTGGCTCATCGCACCACCCTCTCCCCTAGCCCCTCCCCCCCGGGGGGAGGGGGATAAAAACCCATTCACCCGCTGCAATTGACTCGCTCGAATCAGCGGCCCCACATCACAATCCATCGCGGCGGGCCCCACCTTCAGCGCAGCGATTTTCTCGCCCACTAACGCCAGCATTTTTTCATACACACTCGCTTCAATCAACAAGCGCGATCCAGCGCTGCATGTTTGACCTGCGTTTTGAATGATGGCGTTGACGATCACCGGAACTGCCTCGTCAAAATTAGCGTCCGCAAACACGATCTGCGGGCTCTTGCCGCCGAGTTCTAACGTCACCGGTACGTGCCGTTTCGCCGCACTCTGCGCGATGATCGTGCCGACATGTGCTGAGCCGGTGAACGAAATGTGATCGATGCCTCCAGCGTCCGCCAGCGCCTGACCCGCCTCATGGCCGTACCCGGTAACGATATTCAGCGCACCGTCCGGAAACCCGCATTCAGCCGCCAGCTCCGCGATACGCAGTAGTGACAGACACGCGTCCTCGGCAGGCTTAACCACACACGCATTGCCCGCTGCAAGCGCGCCGCCCACCGAGCGCCCGAAAATTTGCATCGGGTAGTTCCACGGGATGATGTGGCCGGTAACGCCGTGCGGCTCAAAGAACGTCATCACGGCAAAACCGGGCGTGTATGGGATGGTGTCGCCGTGCAACTTGTCGCAGGCGCCGGCGTAGTATTCGAAGTAGCGGGCAACAGCAATCGCGTCGACTTTAGCCTGCTTGACTGGCTTGCCGCAGTCGCGCATTTCCAGTTGCCACAACTCGTCGTGATGCGCCAGAATTGAGGCGGACAATTTATGCAATAAACGACCGCGCTCGACCGGAGCAAGCCGGTTCCAGGCGCCGCCGTCGGCAGCCTTTCGTGCGGCAGCGACGGCTTTGCGAATGTCCTCGGCGTTGCCGCGTGCGAGGTGCGCGAAGATCTGGCCGTCGCTCGGGTCGAGCACCGGGATGGTGTCGCCGGTGCTGCCAGCGACGCGAAGGTTGTTTATGAAGTGCATGGTCATGGTGTCGCTTCGCGGTGCGCAAAAATCTCGATAGCGGAGAATAGCCGAGCCCGTTCAAAGCAGCACATCATGACCCCAAGCATCGAAACCGAGTTTCCCGATATCGCACCCTGGGCCATAGGCAACACGCCCTACGCTCACGTGTGGACCTACCGCGCGGCGGAACCCGGCCCGCACGTTTGTGTGAACGCGCTGGTGCACGGTAACGAGGTGTGTGGTGCCATCGCGGCCGACTGGTTGTTGCATGAGCTTGCGGCCGGCTTGCGTCCGCTGCGTGGCACGCTTTCGGTAGCGTTTGCGAACGTTGACGCTTATCGGTCATTTGATGCCAGCAAGCCGTTCGATTCGCGCTGCATTGAAGAGGATTTCAACCGGCTGTGGGACGAGGCCACGCTTGATGGCAATCGTGATTCACGCGAGCTGCGGCGCGCGCGCGAATTACGCCCGTTCTACGACACGGTCGACCACTTGCTTGACCTGCATTCGATGCTAGAATCTGCGCCGCCGATATCGCTGGCGGGTGACACGGCGAAGGGCTTATCTCTGGCGCGGGCGATTGGGGCTCCGGAACACATTCTGGTGGATTCTGGCCACGCGGCGGGAAAGCGGCTGCGCGACTACGCGGCATTTGGCGATGCACAGAACGAAAGAAGCGCGGTGTTGATCGAATGCGGCCAGCATTGGGAGCGCGCGGTGGGTGATGTGGCAAAACAGGTAACGCTGCGATTCCTGAAACACTTCAATATTCTCGATGCGGGTTGGATCAATGCTCATCTAGATGCAGCGGCAGGAGCGCATTCGCAGCGCGTGGTGGACATCCGCACGGTGGTCACGCCCGCCCATGCAGCGTTTAGCTGGATTCGACCGCTACGCGGTCTGGAAGTTGTCGCTCAGGCGGGTACGCTGATCGCAATGGACGGCGAGCGCGAAGTACGCACGCCGCATGCGGATAGCGTGATGGTGATGCCGGTGCCGTATCCGAAAGTGGGGCAGACGGCGGTGCGGATTGGGCAGTTTCGGGTGGGTTGATGCGAGCGGGCCTTGTCGCGCGGTGACGCCTACTCAATCGGCCGACGATCCATAGGATCAGGCCGATCTACCCAATATCGCTGCCTCGCTTCGCGCTCTTTTTCGATGTTCGCCAAACCCTGCACCGAATCGATGCTGATCGCGCCGTGCCAATCGGTGCGTAGCACAGGAATATTTCGCTCCGCGTACCTCAACAAAACACCCTCGCGCGGATGACCAAACCGGTTGCGATAGCCCGCGTTGATCAGCGCGAGTTTCGGTGCAACAGCATCAACAAATTCTGCGGTCGACGAGGTCAAACTGCCGTGATGCGGCATCATCAATACGTCGCTTTTAAGTGCCTCGGGATGCGCGGCATAGCGCTCAACGATGTCCGTTTCGCTGCTCGCCTCGACATCAGCCGTCAGCAAGGCGCTGAACGAGTGCGTGCTGACCTTCACCACGCACGAACGGTCATTGGTTTTGAGTTTCGCATCGCTGTAGTTATTCGCACTCGGGTGCAACACGTCGAAACGAACACCGTCCCAAACCCATGTTTGTCCCGCCGCGCAGCCGAGCGCCTTAACGCCGCGTTCCTGTGCAGTTTTAACGATGCCCGCCTCAGCGAAAACCGAAGTCAACAACCAGTCAACAGGAACGCTGTTTAACAACGATTTCGCGCCACCGCTGTGATCGATGTCGAGGTGGCTGACCACCAGGCCGTGAATGTGCGACGAGCCCGAAGCGCGCAAGTACGGCGCGATCAGGCGCGACCCGGCGTCTGTGGTGTCCGTCCACTTTGGACCGGTGTCGTAAACCAGCGTGTGATGGGCGGTTTGCACGACGGCAGCGGTGCCTTGACCGATGTCGAGAATCGTCAGTTTGAATTCGCCGATGGCGGGTCGCTCAGGTGTAATGGCAAAGAGCGGCAAGCACCACAACGCGCCTAACCAGCGATGCGGCCAACCGCGTGGAGCGAGCAGCACGAGGCTACCGAGCAGTGCCAGCGCCACTGTCCACCACGGCGGCGCATGCTGCGTCCACAGCGGCGCAGGCCACGTCATCAGCCACTGCAAGCCGAGCGTGAGCCACGCAATGAGTTGGTGCGCGATGGCGAGCAGTGCGTCAATCGGAATCAGCATCCAGATGAGCGTCAGCGGCACCACCGCCATCGTGATCAATGGAATCGCCACCGCATTGGCAATCGGGCCAACCAGTGAAACCTGCTGAAACAGCGCTACCGTTAGCGGCACCAGACCAAACGTAACTGCGGCCTGTGTGACCAGCAGCGTGTACCACCATGGCCGCTCACCGACGCGCCCGACCGTGACGTACATCAACATCGCCACCGCTGAAAACGAGAACCAGAAACCTACGGCGAGCACCGCCCACGGGTCGATCACCAGCACCACGACCAACGCCCACGCGAGAATCAGCCACGGCGACAACGAGCGGCGCAAAGTCAATGCCAGCGCGCCGGTGAGCAACATGTAACACGTGCGCTGCGCAGGCACGGCAAATCCCGAGAGCACGGCGTACGCCACTGCAATCACGGCCGCCGTGATCGCTGCGGCTTGTTGCGCGGGCAGGTGCGACATCAGCCGCGGCGAGCGACACCACAACGCGAAAACAAGCCAGGCGACCCAGGTGGCAAACAGGGTGACGTGAGCGCCACTGATCGACAGCAAATGCGACACGGCAGTGGCGTTGAACAGCGCCCAGTCTGACTCTTTAATCGCGCGTTGGTCGCCCAATGCCAACGCGATGAGTACACCAGCGTAAGGTTTGTCCGCAAGCGCGCGGCGCATGCGTTCGCGAATGCGCTCGCGTAGTTGGTTCACGTAATCGATCGGGCGTCCTGCGTTGGCAGCAACACGGCGATTGGGCTCGTCGCCGCGCACGCTGCCGGTGGCGCGCAGCTCGTTCTCAAGCATCCAGGCTTCAACGTCGAAACCGTTCGGGTTGGCAAAACCGTGCGGCCGCTTTAAGCGCGCTGTAAGTTGCCAGCGCTCGCCCGCGCGCAGATCTGGTAGCGGCTCGCCTTGCAGCTCCTTGATGGTTGCCTTGTACCAGCCGAGTGCGATTCTGGGGGGCACGACGGCGGCGGGCGTGAGCACTTTTTCTACCGCGAAAGCAAAGCGCACGCCTTGCGCATCAATTTGCGGCAACTCGTCGACGACGCCGACAAGTTCGATATCCCGGCCTTCCCACTCGGTGGGGAGTTGATGCGACATGCGCATATCGGCGCGCAGCCACGCGTAACTGCTGCCCAGCGCGAGCGCGACGCACAGCAATGGCACGATGCCCGTACGCCATGGTCGCGCTAGTTGCCAGAGGCCGATGGACAGGGCGAGAACGAATACGCCAGACGATAACGCGCGATTGGGTAGTCGCGGGACGAGTTGCGCCGCGCCGACCGCAATGGCGAATGCGCACAGGGCCAGGACGATGGGCGACGGTCGACTACCCATGGGTGACAAGTTTTTGTAGAGTGGGCACCCTGTGCCCACCACGGCGTTGCATTGCCGATTGCGAAGATTGATCGATGATTGGTGGGCACGGGGTGCCCACCCTACGACGAACCGTGGCTGTGATCGGCACGCCAGCTCAAGGGCGCGGGCCTAGGGCTACGCAACTTTCCAATGCCCAGACTTCCCGCCCACCTTCTCCAGCAGCCGAATCGCAGAAATCACCATGCCACGATCAACCGCTTTGCACATGTCGTAAATGGTGAGCAAGCCGACGCTGGCGGCGGTAAGTGCTTCCATCTCCACGCCCGTACGTCCCACTGTTTCGGCAGTCACCTCGATACGCACCGTCGAGCTCAGCGCATCGCTGGTAAACGAAACGGCCACTTTAGTCAGAGGAATCGGATGCGCCAGCGGAATCAAATCTGCACAGCGCTTCGCACCCCCAATTGCCGCCAGCCGCGCCACGCCCAATACGTCGCCTTTTTTGTGTGATCCCGCTGTGATCAGCGCAAAGGTCGCGGGCATCATGGTGATTGTTCCTTCGGCGCGCGCAACGCGGTGCGTCTCGGCTTTAGCGCCCACATCGACCATGTGCGCCTGCCCTGCTGCATCAAAGTGGGTGAGGGGTTGCGGGGCTTCGATCATGACGAAATAAACCTTGAAGGAACGGGAAGCGGGAACTGGAAACGAATTTGGGCTATCTTAGCAAGATGCACAACGTTGAAAACCCGGTCTTACAGGCGCGCGCTTCACCAAAAGCAGTTCGCGGAATGGCCGTGTTTTCTGGATTTGCGGCGTTTGCGCTGGTCATTACCCCCGCAGCCGCGCAGTCGTCACTGCCCGAATTGGGAGACAGTTCCGGCGCGTTGGTAACCGGTCAGCAGGAAAAAAAATTAGGCCAGGAGGCGATGCGCGAAATCCGCGCGAGCGGCGCCTACCTGAATGACCCCGAAGTCAATGCCTACCTCAACGAACTCGGCCAACGCATCTTGACCGCAAACCCCGGCATTCGCGAACGCTTTGAGTTTTTTGCGGTGGCCGATCCGGCGATCAATGCGTTCGCAATGCCCGGTGGGTTTATCGGTGTCAACATGGGGCTGGTGCTGCTCTGCCAGTCCGAGAGCGAGCTGGCTAGTGTGCTCTCGCACGAGATTTCTCACGTCACCCAAAAACATTACGCTCGCATGGTCGACGACCAGCGAAAGAACGCGTGGATGGGCATTGCGGGTCTGGCAGCGGCTGTGCTGGCGGCTAAAGCGGGCAAAGGTGACGCGGCGCAGGGCGCGTTGATGGGCACGCAAGCGGCGATGGCGCAAAACTACCTGAATTTTTCACGGGATAACGAACGCGAGGCGGATCGTATCGGCTTTCAGTATTTGTCGCGCGCGCAATTCGACCCGGCCGCGATGAGCACTTTTATGGAGCGGCTGCAGCGCTCAAGCTCGCTCAACGATACCGGCATCGTGCCCGGCTATTTGCGCACCCATCCGGTGTCCGGCGAGCGCATTGCCGACGCGCAGGATCGCGCGGGCAAGGTTGAGTTCAAACTGGCTAAAGAGAGTGTTGATTTCCACTATGTTCGCGCGCTCATTCGCAGCTACATTGGTGAAGCGCCGGCTGCCGTCAAACATTTTGAATCTGCGCTGGCGGATCGCAAATACTCGTCCGAGGCTGCGACGCGATATGGCCTCGCGGCCGCCGTGTTGCGCGAGCGCGACTTTGCGCGAGCCAAACGCGAACTAGCCACCCTCGAATCAACGGGTGTCAAACACCCAATGATCACCGCGATGATGGGCCAGATATTGATTCAGGCTGAGGAGATTGGGCCGGCTGTCATCTTCTTCGAACGCGCGATTGCTGAGTATCCCAATCACTGGCAATTGCACTACGACTTACCCGATGTGCTGCTGCGCGCCAAGCAGCCAAAGCGTGCGCTAGCGTCGATCGAAAAAAGCCTTGTCCGGCAGCCAGACGATGCACACCTGCTCGATCTGGCGGCACGGGCCAGCGCGGACGCGGGCATGAAAATGAAGCAGCACCGCTTTTTGGGTGAACTGTACGCACGTCAAGCCAATCTGCGCGGCGCGCTGGATCAGTTCGAACTGGCGTCAAAAGCGGGCGATGGCGATTACTACGAGGCGAGCTACGTCGAGGCCCGCGTACGCGAGATGAAACGCGAAATCCAGCTCGTGAGCCGCGACAAACGCACGTTGTTTGAGTAGCTTTTGTGGGTAAAGCCCAATGTATATGGGCTGAACGCGATAAATGGTGATTATCGACTGTTTGATTTTTAAGCTTGCACCCCATACTTACTAATATGTTCATCTAAAAGCTGATGCATCAGTGACTCGGTGGCGATGGGTGGAATCGCTCGCGCCAGTCAGCGATAATTGAGGGCTTGCCCGCGCCGACAATGCGCTACTCCCTTAAGACCTCTGCATGGCCTCTACTCCCGCTTCCCCCTCTAATCTGCACGCCGCCGCCAACGCCATTCGCATGCTCGCGGTCGACGCCGTGGCGAAAGCTAAATCGGGTCATCAGGGCATGCCTATGGGCATGGCAGAAATTGCGGTGGCGTTGTGGGCGAAACATCTTCGCCACAACCCGGCCAATCCGCACTGGCCAAATCGTGATCGCTTCGTGGTGTCAAACGGTCACGGCTCGATGCTGCCGTATGCGTTGCTGCATCTTTCCGGTTACGAGCTGCCGATGTCGGAGATCGAAAAATTTCGCCAATTGCACAGCAAGACTCCGGGGCATCCGGAAGTGGGCGTTACGCCGGGTATTGAGACCACCACTGGCCCGCTCGGACAGGGCATCGGCAACGCCGTCGGCATGGCGCTTGCCGAGAAATTGCTAGCAAAAAAATACGGCAACGTGATTGATCATCACACCTACGTGTTCCTCGGCGACGGCTGCATGATGGAAGGCGTGTCGCACGAGGTGAGTTCGCTCGCGGGTGTGCTCGGCCTGAACAAACTCATCGCGTTTTACGACGATAACGGCATCTCGATTGATGGCCACGTTGAGGGCTGGTTTCGTGACGACACGGCCGCTCGCTTTCGCGCCTACGGCTGGAACGTGATTGGCCCGATTGACGGGCAAAGCATCGATGCGGTGGACGCCGCCATTGTCGCGGCAAAAACGGAAACCTCCCGTCCCACGCTGATCATCTGCAAGACCGACATCGGCCACGGCTCGCCGAACAAACACGGCACCGCCGACGCGCACGGCACGGCGGTGATGGGCGACGAAATCGCCGCGACCCGCGCCAATATCGGCTGGACGTTGCCGCCGTTTGAATTACCTGCCGAAGCGTACGCAGCGCTCGATGCAAAAGCGAATGGTGCAACACTGGAAGCGGCGTGGAACAAGGTGTTTGCGAGTTCTGATCCAGAACTTAAGCGTCGCCTTGCCAACGAATTGCCCGGTAATTACGCCGCTGTTTTGAAGTCTGCAATAGATGCGGCGATTGCCGTCGACAAAGAAGTCGCCACGCGCAAAGCCGCACAAAACGCGCTCGAATTTTTCGGCCCCGCGTTGCCTGAAATGATCGGTGGCTCGGCTGATTTGACCGGATCGAATCTTACTAATCACAAACAATCCGTCACCGTCACGTCTGCGGGCTCCGGCAATCACATCGGCTACGGCGTGCGCGAATTCGGTATGTGCGCCATTGCCAACGGCATGGCGCTGCACGGTGGCGTGATTCCGTATGTCGGCACCTTTCTCGTGTTCAGCGACTACG
>JAYSUK010000263.1:0-10185 GCA_043719085.1 Burkholderiales bacterium
TCACGCCGAATGGTCGCTCGATTCAGGGCACGGGCATCGAGCCTGATGTGCTGATCGATCAGTTAACCTCAGACGGCGTAATGTCGCCCAAGCTGCAACACGAAAAAGACTTGAGTCGTCACCTCGTTGGCAAGGACGAAAAGAAAGAGGCAAGCACTGATGAGGACACGTCCGAGGACGCGCAAGAAGCCAAAATGATCAAAGCCCGCGACGACAGCAAAAAACTCAAGGGTTTCGACTGGGGAAACGACAAAGACTATCTTTACTCGCAGGCCATTAACAAGCTCAAAGGATTGCCAGTGGTGCGTTCTACGTTTGAGGCGGTGGGCACAACAGCCAAGGCGGTAGTGCCCGCTGGGGAGCTATCGAAATAAGGCAGCGTGTAAGTATGTGATCTCTCACAGCGCGGCAGAGGGGTAGTAGCGAACATTGAAAAAATTGGCTGATACCGACCTCGACGATGAAGCCCTGCTTCGCTATTCTCGCCACATCCTGCTCGATGAATGGGGTGTTGCCGGTCAGGCGCGACTGACCGAATCTCACGCGCTAGTCATCGGCGCAGGCGGCTTGGGTTGCCCAGCCGCGCTTTACCTTGCTGCTGCGGGCGTCGGCACCATTACCATCGCCGATGATGACCGCGTTGATTTGACCAACCTTCAGCGTCAAATTGCGCATGACGCCGCCAGCGTGGGCGAGCTCAAAGTGCATTCGCTCGCCCGGCGCATGCGTGCGCTTAACAAACGCATTGCTGTAAACCCTTTGTCCGAGCGGCTCGACGGCGATGCGCTCCAGCGAGCCGTCAACGCGGCCGATGTGGTGCTCGACTGTACCGATGGATTCGCCACGCGCCACGCGATCAACCGCGCCTGCGTCCGAGAAAAAAAGCCGCTGGTGTCGGGTGCTGCGATCCGTTTTGACGGGCAGATAAGCGTGTTTGACCCTCGCGTCCGCACTTCGCCCTGCTATCAGTGCGTATACCCAGAGACCAAAGATTTCGCTGAAGTCGCCTGCGCCGAAATGGGGGTGTTTGCCCCGCTGGTCGGCATCGTCGGCAGCGCGCAAGCGGCTGAAGCGCTGAAACTACTCGCCAATATAGACGGCGCACAAGCGCTGTGCGGGCGCTTGCTCACTATCGACGTGAAAACGATGGAAGTAACGACCTTGCGCGTCAAACGCGACGCACACTGTCTGGTGTGCGGTGTCGATCCGGCGCGCTAGCGTCGCGTCTAAAACTTCTTCCAGAGGCGCAGGAAATAGCCCGCGCCGTTCAGGCCGAACTGCACGCTGTCGTAGACAAAGCCGTTGTCGGTTTCGTTGGCGTCTTGTTTAGTCGGTTTAACGTTAAAGATGTTGGTGCCGCCGAGCGTAAGCTTGGTGTTTTTGTCGAAGGCGTAGGTAAGCGACAGATCGGCCGAGGTTTTCGGCGCGTAGCGCGCATTGGGCACGCCGTTTTCTGTGCCAGAAAATGTACCCAGCGTTTGCGATCCAAAGTGAATGATCTTTAGGTTTGACTCCCATGCGCCGGATGCGTAGTCAAAGCCAAGAGTTGCCTTGGTTCGCGGGCCGCCTTGCTCAATGAACAAACGCTCCCGTTCGGAGAGCAGCACGTCTTCAAAACCTGCGAGCGATTTTGGCGCCTTGATGCCAGTGACTGCGGTCTTGCTGTAGTTGAACGCGAGAAACGCACCCACTTTGGCGGCACCGAGGTTGCCCTTGTGGGCCACCGTGAGGTCCACGCCCTTGGTGCTGGTGTTCACGGAGTTCACGAAAAACTGCGCCTGACCCACCCCCAGCCGCGACAGCGTGGTGCCGAGGGCGGGATAGTTGTCGCCATCAAATCGGCCCGACAACACAATACGGTCGTTAATGTCAATTTGATAGATATCAGCGGTCACGGCTAACGCTTTCGACGGATTCCAAGTCGCGCCCAGCGTAAAGCTCTTTGACTTTTCTTCCTTGAGCTTGGGGATGCCAGCGGCGTTGGCAATCGCGCCGGCATTTGGGGCGAGCACGACGTCTAGTGGCCTGCCACTGATGAAATCGGTGAACGTTGACGAGAAGAAAACCTGCTGCAGGGACGGCGCACGAAATCCTGTGCTGGTCGACCCACGCAGCAGCACGGTGTTGCTTGCTTTGAAGCTGGCCGCCAGCTTGCCGGTCACTGTTGAGCCGAAATCGCTGAAGCGTTCGCCGCGCAGCGCGGTGGCGACTTTCAGCTTGGGGTTGATGTCGGTTTCAAGGTCGAGATAGCCCGCGACACTATTACGATTTTTATCGGCGGCATCGCCAGGCTGAAATCCGGGGAAGCCCTGACTACCCGCGTTGCCGCCGTTGCCCACGCCATCGGCGTCGTTGTACGAACCCAATTCACCGGCGAAGATTTGATAATTTTCACGGCGATACTCCGCTCCAAACGCGACGTTCATGCCGTTCATCACGTTGGGAAAAAAGCGGTTTATGTCGGCGTTGGTAGTCATCTGCCCAAAGGAGAATCCGCCTGCATTGAAAGCCGTGGCACTTTTGCCCGTGCCGCCGCTTAGCAAATCCCGGTTGGCAATGGATGCATTGATCGTATTGCTGATGTTGTAGGCCAGTTTGTTGTAGCCGTACGTCTGCGAAAAATCTGCGTTCCATTCACCAAAAGGCCGCTTGTATCCCACCGTGACGAATCGATCTTCAATGTCACCGTTGATGAAGGGCACGAAACCCTTCGGGTACATCGCTGCGGAGTTGCGCGATGGAATATCGTCTGAACCGACACCGCCTCGCGCAAAAGCGGCGCTTGATGCATCGCGCGTTTGATAACCCAACGTGTAATAAAGCTTAGCCGCGCCGCTGATCGGCATTTCGCCATTGACGTAGAGCGTGAGGTTCTGCGCTTGGGTGTCGCCGATGATGCGCGGATTGCCCGCCTCAGCGCGGTTGGATCGGCCGCGGTCAAGGTATTCTGCGGTGAGTCCCGTGACACCGCCGTTGCTCATCGGCAAGCCGCAATACGCGGTGGCCAGATAGTTTTTTCCGTCGCCCGCCGAGTATTGACCGTATCCCACGACCGCCTCGCAACCGGGACGTTTCTTCAGTGTGATGTCGATGACACCAGCGATTGCGTCTGACCCATATTGCGCCGCCGCACCGTCGCGCAGTACCTGCACGCTGTCGATGGCGAGCAGTGGAATGGTGTTGAGATCAGTACCGGTATTGCCGCGATTGCGCGCGCCGAACAGATTGACAAGTGCGCTGGTGTGCTTGCGTTTTCCGTTCACCAGTACGAGTGTTTGGTCGGAACCCAAGCCGCGCAACGCGGCCGAATCGACGAGGTCTGCGCCGTCGGCGCCGGTCTGCCGTGTTGAGTTGAACGAGGGTGAAATGAATTGCAGCGTTTGCGCTAAATCGAACTGCCCGCCTTGCTCGGCTGCCTTGCTGAGGGGTATATAGTCGACTGGCACCACCGTATCAGTGGCCGACGCGTTGGCGCGACGTGTGCCCACAATATTGACCGTTTCGACCACCATGGTGTCGGCCTTGCCCGGCGCCGTCGGTGCTTGCGCACTCGCGACCGGCACCAGCGAGAGAGCGGAAATTCCGGCCGCCCCATACAAACTCAATAAAACAGCTCGACGCAGTGTCGTCATGTCGCACCCCTGTGAAATTCACTTAAAAACGCACATGAACTTCGTCAGATGTTTGCATGCGCCACGCAACCCGTAAGTCTACGAGTGCTGTTGAACCCGCGTCAAACCAACGTGTTGTGCGCGAGCGGTGAGGGCATAGCAACCGTTGCAAACATGTCAACTTGCCCCCAAGCCGGGCTCCGCCCCGTTATCCCTGCCGGTTCTGCGGAGCAGTGTTTCGACCGTTTACGGCAAAGCCTTAGGATGGCGCAGCGCATGCTCCACGGCGCGGCGCATTCTTTCTGCTTGAAAATCGCTTTGCGGAAGCAGTGTGTCGCCGCGGGCGAAGGCTTGGGCGAGCTCTTGGGTGGCTTGCGGGTGTTCGAGCGACGCGGCGCGTAGGTACCAGCGCATGGCCTCGCGCGCGTCGATACCAACGCCTTCGCCGCTGGCGTAGGCGTTGCCGAGCAGGTACATCGCTTCAGGCAACCCTTGCTGCGCAGCGAAGCGAAAGAACTCTGCCGCAGCAGCAGGATTGGCTGGTTGTCCGTAGCCGCCTTTTACGATGAGCCCGAGGTAGTACGCGGCTTGCGGGTTCACGCTGGGTTGCGCGCGCTCGAACCAGCGGCGAGCTTTGGTCGCGTCTGGCTTGCGGTCTGTCGTTAGGGCGCCGAACAACCACGCCTTTCCCAGCAGGATCATGGCTCGCGTGTCGCTTTGCGCGGCGGCACGTTCCAGCCACGTCACGCCTTCGGCGGCGCGAACGGGATCGACGCGATTGAGCAGCGCTTCGCCTGCGCTGCGCTGCGCGTCAGCGTTACCGGTGCGCGCTGCTATGAGCAGGAGATGTAGCGCACGGTCATCGCGACCCGCGTCGGCGTGCATACGCAAGCGATCGATTTCTGCTGGGGATGGTAAGGCAGTGGATTGCGCGAAGCTGGATTGCAGCACCAGCAACGAAACGCCCGAAGCAAGCGCTATCGCTTTCATCCAATGATTCCTCGTTGCTGTAAAGGCAGGAACCCAGCGACTTCGCTTGACTGAGCGGATGTGCTCAATCTGACCGAAAGACGCCAGGCCCCTGTCTGCGCAGGCGCGACGATGGTTGGTAGTCACGACTGCGCGCTACTTCGACAAATCAACCTGATACACCGACAGGCCTTTGCCGCTGCCGTCGTCCGCTTTGAACACGCTCAAGTTGGTGAGCCCAGCGGCCGCGGCCATAGGCAACTTGCCGGCGGCTGACTTGATTGTGATCGGGCCAGCGGTGGTGACTTTGGTGAAGCGCCAACTGCGGTCCGAGCCGTGATCCTTGCGGTTGAGGGTTTTGGTTGCTTTGACGTACTGGATCAACACGTCGCGATTGGTGTCGGGTGAATTGATGATGGTTTTAGTACCGTCTAAACCCGGAAAATTTCCACCGCCGTTGGCGCGGTAATTGTTCGTCGCAACGACGAACTCAGCGGTAGGTGAAATCGACGCGCCTTTGTACATCAGGTTCTTGATGCGACTGCCGTTGCCTTGCGTGACGTCAATTTCGTAGGTCACGTCAATGCTCGTGATCATGTCAAACGTATAGCCCGGCGCGGTGCTGGTCAGCGATTGCTCGGTGGTGAGCGCAGGATCGATCTGGCGGAAGCGGCGGGCTGCCGCCTCTAGCCAATCCTTAAGGCCCGCGCCCGTCACTTTCACGGCGTACAGTGTGTTCGGGAACAAATACAAATCAGCGGCGTTGTTGATCGCGATGTTGCCGGCTTTGACGTCGGTGAAATCTGCGCCACCAGCGAATCCGGTTTTGAACGGTGAAGCGGTGCTAAGCACGGGCAACGACGCGAACTGCGGCAAGTTCGCCTTTACGTATTTGGTGACGTAATCCGCCTGCGCCATGTTCACGATCTGAATGGCGGAGGTATCACCGACGTCTGCGAAATATGAGGTCATCGCGAAGTCGCTGCTGCCGATCGGCGTTTTTACGTAGGCAATCGTTGCCTCATGCTCGGCTTTGATGCTCGCGGCAATCGCGGGAAGTGGCTCGACGAACGAGCGGTCGGCCTTTTGGGTCGAGCGCGCTTCGACGGTTGTCTTTGCTTTATCGACTGACCACTGACCATTTTTGGCAACCAGTGCAAGCTGAATCACGCCCAGTGATTTGCCCCAAAAATTGGCCATCACTGTGGGCACACCATGCACCAAGCCCTTCACCTTATCAACGCTCGGCAAGTTAAATTGCGGTGCCGTGCTGGCTGCATTCGGGAACGCCTGGTGCGAATGGCCAATCAACATCGCGTCGATCCCCGGCACCTGTGCGAGGTGCCAGTTAGCGTTCTCCATCGAAGGTGTGTATGGCGCGGCATCCAACCCGCCGTGCGAAATCGCGACCACCAAATCAGCGCCCTTGGCACGCATTTCCGGCACATACTTTTCGGCTAATTCCTTGATGCCGTCGGTGTAGACGACGCCGTTCAACCAGCGCTTGTCCCAGTCGAGAATTTTCGGTGGCGTAAAGGCGATGACGCCTACTTTCAGCGGCGCATTCACGGGCTTACCGTCAGCGCCGATCGCCTTGATCGTGCGGTCAAGAATCACGTAGGGCTTGAACAGCGGCTGCCGGTCTTTGACCGACAGCACGTTCGCCAACACCAGCGGAAAATTCGGGCCGGCGCACGGCTGCGCCGGAATCGGCTTTTCACCCGCCACCAAATTCACGTTGAAGCGATTGCCGGTGACTTGCGAGAGGAAGCTCAGGCCATAGTTGAACTCGTGATTGCCGATGCCGCCTGCATCGTACTTAAGTTCGTTCATCACCTTGTACATCGCCAGCACCTGATCACACGCGAGCGGATTAACCTGCGCCTGATAGTCGGAGAGGGCGGTGCCCTGAATGGTGTCGCCGTTGTCGAACAACAGCGTGTTGGCGAACTGCTTGCGCGCTTCAACGATCAGGGTCGCAACACGTTCGACGCCGATGGATTTGTCCTCCGTTAATCGGAAATAGTCGTAGCTCATCACGTTGGTATGCAGATCGGTCGTCTCAAGCAGCGCGAGTTCGGCGCGGGAGCCGTCGGTGATGGCGCTTGATGGGTGAGGTGCCGTGGCGCACCCGCCGCCCGCAACAATCATCGCTGTAGTGGTCAAAAGTAGCGCTAGTTTGACGGGTTGATTCATGCCGAACTTTCAGAACGAGATAAAAAAAGCCGCGATAAACGCGGCCTGTGACTTTATGCGAGCGCTAAGAACGCAGCGCAGTGGGGGCGCGCTTAGAAATCAGCGCTGAGTGATACCGAGAAGCTGCGCGGTGCGCCCAGATAATAGAACACGGTACCACTTGCCGCCGTGGCACCGACCGGTTGCGCGTTAACCACGCTTCCCGAGCTGGGCGTGCGGTATTTGGTATTGCTCACGTTGCTCACATTAAATTTCAATTTTGGGCTCTTGATAAACGTGGCGTCGGCAAATGTGTAGCCGGCCGCGAAGTCAATCGTGGTGTAGCTTGGCACTTCTTCGTCGTTCATGATGGTGGCAAATTGTCGGCCCGTCTTCTTGGCCTTTATCCGCGCGTAGATCGGCCCGTTGGAGTACTGAACTGACAATCCAGCGAGCGTCTCCGGCGTGAGCGGAAATTGCTTGCCAGAGGTGGGCAGCACCCTACCGGTACCGACAGGTAAATCGCTTAGCACGCGGCTTTTTTGCATCGTCAATGATGCATACGCCGTGAAGCCGTTGACTGGCGCGGTGCCCATTTCGAACTCAAGGCCGCGATTTCTTACGCTGCCTGCGTTTGCGTAAAAGCTGCGATTTAAGTTTGGGTCAAACGCGTTTGCCTGACGATCTTTGAAATCGGTGTTGAAAGCGGTCGCCGAGAACGTGATGGCTTTGCCTTGATAGCGGTAGCCGATGTCGGTATTCACCGAGGTTTCGGCTTTCACATCCCCGGTCAACAACGGAATACCGTTGGTCACTGTCACGTTCGGGCCGGTTGCAAATACAAAGTTCGGAGGCGCACGGAAATTTTTACCCGTGTTGGCAAACACCTGCTGCTCGCTGTCAAGACGGAAGCGCACGCCGACCTGCGGCAACACTGCGCTAAATTTTTTCTCTAGCGTGTAGCCAACTGTGCTGGCCTCACTGGCGATATTGGTGAAGTTGCGGGTGATGCTCGGCGCACGCAAGCCCACTTGCAACAAACCACGATCGTTCATAAAGCTATAGCTGTCAGCGGCGTACACCTGATGAGACGGGCTGACCGTGATCCAGTCGCGTGACTGATAGGCCGAGCCATCGGGGCGCAAAATGCGGCCCTCGCGCAACCAGATGTCAGTAGGGTTACCGGCAGCATCTACGCTCACCGCTGGGCCGAATTGGCGGTGCTCAGGCCGCTCGTACCACAGACCAAGCTTCAGTTGATGTGCACCCAGGGTGTGGCTAAGCTCCGCCGTAGCGCCGGGGCGGAAGGTGCGCGTGACGTTGCTGTTGGCGACGATGATGCGGTCGAGCGTATCGCCATCTCCGTTTAAGTCAACCCCAGCACCCACGCGTCCCGTGGCGGTATTCAAGAAGCCAGTTTCGGACAGCAATTTTTGCTGGTTGCCGCCCGTACCATAGCCGTACCATAGGTAGGGCTGCACCTTTAAATAGGTGTTCTCCGCCAAGCGAAACGAGCCGGACACGGAGGCGATGACGTTTTCAAACGGATTGGCGGAAAGTTTGTAGTACGCGCGGTTTGCTGCTGGGAGCGTCTCGGTTTGAGCGGTGCCGCGGACCGGGGTGATATGTCCCGGCGTAAAGGTATCAAGATGATCCCATTCGTAGCCGTTGGCAGCGAGCTGAGCGAGGCTCATGGAATAGATGTTGTTGTTGATCGCCTTGTTGTACATCACCGAGCCGAGAATGCGGTGCTCGGGCGTGATGTCAAGCGAAAACGCGGCATCAATATGATCGCGGCGCGCGTTGCCCGGTCCCTTCCATTTATCCGCTTGCGAGTGCGAATAGCTTAGAAACATTTTTGCTTTGTCGTTGGCAAAACGGCCACTGTCCGCGCGCAGGAACGTTCGAGAAACATTCAAGTCGCCTAATGTTTGCGAAACGCGAAAGCGGCGCTTGTTTTCTGGGTCGCACATGACGATGCTGACGCTGCCGCCGGTGGCGCCGATGTGTGGCGATTCGATCTCGGGGGTGCCCTGCTGCACGCTTTGTGTGCATGAGTTTTCTTGGTCGATGTACTCCTGTGGGAACACGGCGTAGTTGCCCGAATCGTTGACCGGCACACCGTTGATGGTGAAGCCAATTTGATCCGCCCCAAAACCCCTAATTGAGATGCCGCCGCCGAACAGGCCGGTTGAATCATGGCTGAACGTATTTACGCTGGGCAACAGAGAAATCGCTTGAAATGGATTGCTGGTCGCTTGGTCTTTTTCGGTTGCTTCTTTGGTGACGGTGCTGCGCGCCTTGACCGCGTCTTCTTTCAGAATTTGACCGGCGCCCAGCTTGTCGCCCTGACCAACGATGGTGATGGTGCCGAGGCGGACGGCATCTTCCCTGGCGCGCGGCGCAGCGTCATCCGCAGCTGGCGTAGCCTGAGCCCAGGCGCTGCCGACCGCGACACCGGCCAATGCCAGCGCAACAGCACGCGCAAGTAGAGTAGGAGCGGGGCGACGTGACAATTGAGCTGAATGCATGGCGACCAATCAAAATTTAGTGAATCTATCTAATATTTCACAGTTTTTGTGCAGCGCAGTGACGTTTTTGTGACAAATCGGATGCCTCAGAATAGTTTGTGGCAAACATACCCATGCCGTACTAACGGAGCCTGATTTTTTTGGCAAATTTGTCGGTGCGGTGCTTTGATGCATGATGCGGGGTCGACCGACAATGCATCTCTGGTGTCGCGTTACTTATCTGTCAAGGTTCGCCAGTGACGATAAAGACCATCGCGGTCGAACATTGATCGCGAAGTCCCGCGTCGCCTCGGCGATACGAAGTGCGCCCACATGGGCAATCATCGCACCGTTGTCCGTACACAGCGCCACCGGCGGATAAAACACCTTCGCTCCTGCGATCGCAGCCCCCGCCGATAGCGCTTCACGCAGCCTCGTGTTCGCCCCCACGCCACCCGCAACCACCACCTGGCTGAGCCCGGTTTGTTTCAGCACGTTTAGCGTTTTGACCACCAGACAATCAATAATCGCCGCCTGCACTGAGGCTGCCAGATCGGCGCGTTGCGGATGATCGACTGGCAGCACGGGTTGCGGCAGCGGCACCGCGCCGCGTCCCGGGAGCGCGGTGCCGGTGATTTGCCTCACCATGTTTGCGACCGCCGTTTTTAACCCCGCAAAACTGAAATTCAGATCGCCCGAATGCAATAGCGGACGCGGAATCGCGAATGCCTTGTCGTCTCCTCTCTCAGCAAGTTTCGCCAACAACGGTCCGCCCGGATAAGCCAGTCCAAGCAATTTCGCCGATTTGTCGAACGCCTCGCCCGCGGCATCATCAATGGTGTCGCCCAGCAACTGGTAGCGCCCAACGCCGTCCACCCGCATCAACTGCGTATGCCCGCCAGAAACCAAGAGCGCTACAA
>JAYSUK010000264.1:0-10183 GCA_043719085.1 Burkholderiales bacterium
CCCCGCCTCCTCTCGCCCGATGACTGCCCCGCAGTGCAGGCCACTTGGCACACCCCCGCTCTCTTCCGCAGCGAAGTGAATATGGCGCGGCATGGGTCACCTACACCCTCGCCAAGTGCCCGCTGGCGGATCAAAATCGGCAGTATCTTGCCGTCGCGGCCACGTACTTTTTTCGCAGCAACGCGCGCATGTCGGCAGGCAGCGGCGATGGTGACTCCACGTGGGGCATCAGCGTCACCTCGCAGCCGACCTCGGTGCCGTATCGCCCGCAGCTCATCACACCCAAACCCTTAACCCACGGCCCGCAAACGGCGGTGGTGGTGGGCCCTGCGGGCGAGGAGATTTATACCGACGAAGAAGGCTTCGGCCGGGTCAAAGTGCAGTTTCACTGGGATCGCTACGGCAAAAACGACCAAGACAGCAGTTGCTGGATTCGTGTGAGCATGCCGTGGGCGGGTGAAGCATGGGGCTTCGTGCACATCCCACGCATCGGCCAAGAGGTGGTGGTCAACTTCATTGGCGGCGACCCGGACTATCCGATCATCACCGGCAGCGTTTACAACGCCGACAAAATGCCGCCGTACGCATTGCCCGCCAACAAAACGGCCAGTGGCATCAAATCACGCTCAACCAAGGGCGGCACGCCGACGGACTTTAACGAGATTCGGATGGAGGACAAAAAAGGCGAAGAGCAGCTCTACATCCACGCCCAGAAAAACCACGACACCGTGGTTGAGCTTGATGAGTCGCGCACCGTCGGTCAGCACCGGCAGACCCGTATTGAAGGTAACGATTCGCGCTACGTCAACAAAGACGATCTTGAGGTGATCAACGGCGTGCAAAACAATCAGATCGAAAAGGATCAAACCACCACCGTCAAGGGCAATCAGCGCAACACGGTGACATTGGATCAGTCAAATATGGTTAAAGGTAACCGGACACAAAACGTTGAAAAAGACGTGAAGGAAGAGACCGGCGGCGACCATCAAGAGACGGTGAAGGGCAATCACAACTTCTCGGTGACCAAGGACGAGAAGATCATGATTCAGGGTGAGCAAACTACGTTCATCACCGGCAATCGAGTCGACACCATTACCGGCGACAACACCACCACAACCACCGGAAAGACCACCCTTACCTCGATTCAGGGTTACTCGGTGTTTGGCGGATTGAGCTACGGCGAGACCTGCGTTACCCGCTCTGCCGACGTGAAGGGCACCGACACCACCAACATCATGGGCATGCAGACCGAAGACATCAAGGGCATGCGCAAGACCACGATCATGGGTGGCGACATAACGACGATTACAGGCGTTCACACGCACTCGGTGACGGGGCTCAGTACGCAGTCGGCCACGCTAGGCGTCACCGTTTCGTCACCCCTAATCATCAGCGTGTCTGGCAGCATCGTGACTATTACTGGCGCGGGTGCCATCAACATGTCGGCTCCGGTCATCTCGCTGTCGGGAGGTGCAATCAATATGACGGCCGCGGCGATTACGATGACCTCTGCTGCGGTGGTGACGACCGGTGCATTCGTTGCCGGGATATCAGTGATCTCGCCGCTGATCGGTAAATGCCCGACCAACATCGTTTGATCGCGAACATGTCCACAGCAACTTCTGACTCGTTGACGGCAATACCGCCTGACGCGGCACCGTTACCGGTCGCCGCGCCTGAGCGCTGGTCGCACGAGCGCATTCGTGTCGAATTGGTGTCCGACGACGCGACCAACCGCACTCACGCGTTGGCGCAGGCGCTACAGCCAGACGCGCCGCTCGATAGCTGGATGCCCGAGCTACTGCGTTGCGTCGCGCTTTCACGGGGTGACGGTACAGCGCTGTTGCTCGCTGCCACGCTATTCACACAATTGAAAACGCAACCGGCGAAAGACGCAGCGCTGCCGTGCGTAGTTTCTTTGGTGGCCGTTGACTCGCCCGCACCTGCGCGTGGCATGGCCGCGAACGCGTTGTGGCTGTATCAATGCGTGCCGACTGAAGCATGGCCGGGGCTCGCGCAAATGGTGTTCTCACCCGAGGCCGGGCTGCGCAAAATTGCCTTCAGCACGGCACTGCCACATGCGGTGGCCGGTGCGCCGTGGATCGCCAGCACCGCAGCCCAAGTTGGCGCACCGGGATGGACGCCTGAGGGGCTAGATTTGCTGGCGGCTAGCGCGGGCACGTCCGACACCAAAAAGCGCCAGATCGAAGACTACGTTTTGCGCACGCTTAAGGGCGAGACCAACATCTCAGTCATGGTGGCGGGCTACGCGGCGTTGGCTCGCCTGAATCCGAAAGGCCCCGGCGTGCTGGCGCTGACACAGGTGGTCGCCGCTGCGCCGCAATGGCGGGACGCCATGCTCGCGCTCACTGCGTTGAGTCAAATGGGCGAAGGTGCGCGTGCAGCCATTCCGGGTCTGGTGAAACAACTCGTTGCAACCGACGACCCCGAACGTGAAGACGCGCTGTGCAAGGCATTGCTAGAGCTCAAGATCACTGACCGTGAGGTGCCCATCGCGCGCGTGGTGCAGCGGGTGGAGTCTGGCCCCGATCAAAGCGTGGTTGCGCACTGCGTTTTTTTGTCCCTTCACCGAAAGCCGTTCGCACGGCTTGCGCCGATCGTGGCCGCGCGCTTTGCCCATGCAACTACCTCCGAGCCGCTGAAGCTCGTGCTTGACGCTGTCCACGAAATGCTGGCTGGCACGGTGTTGCTCGCTGCGACCCCAGCTAACAAAACCTGAATTTAAACTGGAGAGCGCTCATGGCCGGCCCCACCGACAAACTCGCAAAAACCATCGAAGACACCAAGGCGTTCATCGACACCGCCAAGGAGAAGATGGACAAGGCCAAGGAGCTGTTAGATGACAACATCAAACTTGTCAATCAGGCACGCGAAGATTACGAAGAGATCAAGGGCTTGGTTGAGCAAGCCAAGCTCGATGTGGCCGAGGCAGTAAAGGCGCTGGGCGAGGGCGCCAAGGCTGCGGGTGATGGCAACTTGCCAGCGCTGGTGGCAACGGTTGCGCAGAATGTGCCGAAAATCATTGCAGCCATTGCGCGCTACACAAAGGTCATAGCTAACCTGAAGGAAAAGGTTGAGAATTACAAAGCGGCGGTCGAAAAAAATATCGAAGTCGTCAAGGCGTTTTGACGCAACGTATCGCTGTAGCAATAAGAGATCGGGGAAGCGCTTATGGGTGATCGCAGTCGCGTAATTTGGTCGGAGGGCATGTTCCTTCGGCCACAGCATTTTCAGCAGGCGGAGCGCCATCGTGAGTTCGCGCAGCTTCAGTTTGCCAAAACCGCCGAAGGGCATTTTTGGGGCTTCAGCAGCCTGGTGCTCGATGCCACCTCACTGGCCATTGGCAAAATCGCCATCACCAGTGCGTCGGGTGTATTTCCTGACGGCACGCCGTTCGCGTTTCCCGAGCCCAACGAGCCCCCGAAGTCGATTGACATTTCAGAAACACTCAAAGGCAAGCGCATTTTTTTATGCCTTCCGGTGTACCGCGTCGGCAGCGAAGAGGTGTCTTTTGAAGACGATGCACGCACGCTCGCCCGATACAGCGTGACCGAGGACGAAACGTCCGACCAAAATTCGGTGGGCGGTGAGGCAGCACCCATTCAGACGGCGCAGCCGCGTGTGCGCTTGTTGCCCGAAGGTGAAGTACCTGAAGGCTGGATGATGCTCGGCGTTTGCCACGTAACGGAGCGACGCAACGACTTGTCGGTCGCCCTCACTGAAGGCTACATCGCTCCTGTGGTGGTGGCGCATGAGAGCACGGTCCTTTCAGGATTTTTGCGCGAATTGGCTGGACTGTTGCACCATCGGGGTGAAGCGCTTGCAGTGCGAATGTCGTCACCGGGCAAAGGCGGCGTATCCGAGATGGCCGACTTTTTGATTTTGCAATTGGTCAATCGTTTTGAGCCACTGATCGCACACCTGGCGCAACTTCGCACCTTGCACCCCGAGCGGCTCTACGCAGAGCTACTGATGCTGGCAGGCGACTTCACTACGTTCACCCGCGACAATCGTCGACCCAGCGATTACCCCGCCTACAAGCACGACGATCTCGCAGGGTGCTTCACACCGCTGATGAATGATCTGCGTCGTTCGCTGTCGATGGTGCTGGAACAAAATGCGTTCCAGATTGAGCTGCTGGAGCGCGCGTACGGCGTTCGTGTTGCCGTTATCGCGGATAAAGAACTTATCAAGAGCGCGGTATTCGTGCTGGCCGTCAATTCGGAGCTGCCGGGCGAACAAGTGCGCAAGCAGTTCCCCACGCAGGTCAAAATCGGACCCGTGGAAAAAATTCGCGACCTGGTGAATTTGCATTTGCCTGGCGTTGGATTGCGGCCGCTGCCGGTCGCGCCGCGACAGATTCCATATCACGCGGGCAACAACTATTTCGAGCTCGACACGTCCAGTGAATTCTGGCGCGGCCTGGATCGATCCGGGGGCCTGGCCATGCACATTGCTGGCGATTGGCCCGGCCTCAAACTTGAATTCTGGGCAATCCGCGCATGAGCACTCCCGCCAACCTCGATCCGTTCGCCATCCTCGCAGGCACCGGTGCGCCTGTGCCGGTCGGCAACGCTGCGGTGCCGACCGCGGCCCCCGCCTTTTCCGAAGCTGCGCCGGGTATGGGCGAAGCGCAGGTTGCCGCCGATTTGCCAGAAGTGCTCAGCGGCACCAACCCGCTGGCGGTTGCTGCCAACCCGCTGCTCAATTTGATCCCGCAGATTCGCGTGATGCCGCATCATCCCGACCCGGCGCAATTGCGCAACTATCTGGTCGAGCAGGTCAACCTGTTTGAACGACGGGCGCGTGAAGCCAATGTGTCGCCGGAAACCATCATCGCGGCGCGCTACGCGCTTTGCACTGCGCTAGACGAAACAGCCGCAAAGACGCCGTGGGGCGGTGGCGGACAGTGGTCGCGTCATTCGCTATTGGTCACCTTTCACAACGAGACGTGGGGTGGCGAGAAGTTCTATCAGGTGCTTGCGCGATTGGTGCAAGATCCGAAGAAGCACTTTGACTTGATCGAGTTGATGGCCGTCTGCATTGCTTTGGGCTTTGAGGGGCGCTTTGGTGTGGTCGACAACGGTCGCAGCCAGCTTGATACGTTGCGCCGCCGCTTGGTAGAGATTCTTGACGGCGCGCGCGGTGAATATTCAAAAGCCCTGTCGCTGCATTGGCGTGGGGCCGAAGCTGACGGTAAATCGAAGTGGGGCTTTTTGCCGCTGTGGATTACGGTGGGCGCGGTTCTCGCGCTGCTGACCGGCATCTTTATGCTTTATTACTTTCTGATTTCCGAAAAATCGAGCGGCGTGTTCAGCGCAATTAATGCCATTCGCCCACCGAAATCGCAGCCGCTTAAACCGCAGCCTGCGGCTGTGGCGCGGCTTGCCAAATTCCTTGAACCGGAGATTAGGGAGGGGCTGGTTACTGTCGATGACCAATCCGACCGCAGCATCATCGTGCTCAAGGGTGATGGCATGTTCGACAGCGGCAAAACGGTGGTGTTGCCGCGCTACATTCCGGTGATCGAGCGCGTGGCCAATGCGCTTAACGCGGTGCCCGGAGCGGTCACAATCTCGGGGCACACCGACAACGTGCCGATGCGCGGCATACGCAGTATTCCGTCAAATTACGAGCTGTCGCAACTGCGCGCCGAGGCGGTGCGCGGCATGGTCGATCCGCGCTTGTCGGCAAAAGATCGCACGCGTTCACAAGGGCAAGCGGAGTCGATGCCCATTGATAGCAACGCCACGCCTGAGGGTCGAGCCCGTAATCGGCGTGTAGAGGTGACCTTGTTGGTGCCACCTGCGGAGCGGGATCGCGAGTTGAACGCCGCAACAGGCACGGCAGCCGGTCAGGGGAAACAGTGATGTACTTCGTTCGCACCATTTTCAAAAAACTGTTTAACCGCACCACGCTGACCATTCTGTTGCTGCTGATTCTGTCGGCCATCATCTGGTTCATTGGCCCGATGGTGTCGGTCGGCGACTGGCGTCCGCTTGCTGCGGATTGGTTGCGCTGGACAATCATTGCGGCCTTCTGGTTGATCTGGCTGATCAAGCTGTTGTTCCGCTGGTGGCGCGAGCGCAACGTCAATGCCGCACTGCTGGGCCAGTTGGCGAAGATGCAAAGCACGGCCAAACCGGGCGAATCGGCGGTCGGCAGCGAGCAGGTAGCAGAGCTGAACAAGCGGTTCAAAGACGCCTCTGAGATTCTCAAAAAAACGCGCTTCTCAAGCACTGAAAAGGGCGGCTTTTTATCGGGACTATCCAAGCAATACGTGTATCAACTACCGTGGTACGCCTTCATCGGCGCACCGGGCTCAGGCAAGACGACCGCGCTGATTAACGCGGGTTTGACCTTTCCGCTGGCCGAGCAATTTGGCAAAGCCGCCATTCGCGGCGTGGGCGGCACCCGCAATTGCGACTGGTGGTTCACCAACGAGGCGGTGCTGATCGACACGGCGGGTCGCTACACCACTCAAGAAAGTAACGAGTCGGTCGATAAGGCCGAGTGGCAAGGATTTCTGGCGCTGCTGAAAAAGTTTCGACCGCGGCAACCGCTAAACGGCGTGTTGCTCACCTTGTCAGTGGCCGATCTGCTTCAAATGTCGTCGCAAGAGCGCGAGGTGCACGCCTCGGTGCTCAAGGCCCGCTTGAACGAACTACGCGAAGGGCTCGGGGTGCAGTTCCCGGTGTACGTGCTGGTGACCAAGTCCGATTTGCTGGCCGGATTCAATGAATACTTTTTGAATTACACACGTGAAGATCGCACTCAGGTGTGGGGCTTCACGCTGCCGTATGACCCGGCATCCACCGAGCCCATCGCCATTCGCGAATCGTTTGGTCGTGAGTTTGATCTGCTCTACAAGCGGCTCAACGATGGCATGCAGCAGCGTCTGCTCGATGAGCCTGATTTGTCGCGTCGCGCATTGACCTACACGCTGCCGCAGCAATTCGCAGGTGTGCGCGATGTGTTGTCGCGCTTGCTTGGTGCCGTATTCAGTGAATCGAAGTTTGCCGAGCAGCCGATGGTCCGCGGTGTTTATTTCACCTCTGGAACGCAAGAAGGCACGCCGTTTGACCGCGTGCTGGGTGCCATGCAGCGAACCTTTCGCGTGCCAAGCAAAGTGCTGACGGCTGAGGCTTCGGCGGGAACCGGCAAGAGCTATTTTCTCCAGGACTTACTGCAAAAAGTAATCTTTCAGGAGCACTTCATCGCTGGCCGCAATCTCGCGGCAGAAAGGAAGCTCAAGTGGTTGCGCTGGGCGGGCATCGGATTGTGTGCAGTAACTTTTGTCGGTGCCAACATCGCGTGGTGGGTGAGTTACCGAAATAACTCAAGCTATATCCAAGAGGTGGCCACCAAGACCGAGGCGCTGCAAACCAACGTTGCGGCCATCGAGCCTAAGCCCAGCGAAAATGCGCCTGCGTTGCTCGACACGCTTAATCTTGCCCAAAATCTGCCCAACAGCTCGCTGTTCCCGGTGGGAAATCCGCTATGGAGTTACCGCTACGGTTTGTATCAAGGGCCGAAGCTCGACAGTGCTGCAAAAAACGCATACGGCCGCATTCTTGAAGACAGCGTGATGCCGCGCATCGCAGCCCGCGTAACGGCGCGGTTACGCGCGTCAGCAACAAAGCCAGAGGACAGCTACGACGCGTTGAAGGCGTATTTGATGATGTTCGATGCCGCGCGGGTCAAAGACGGCTTCGTCAAGCTCTATGTCGGTGCGGACTGGATGAACACGTTGCCGCCCGACGTCTCAACCGAGGAGCGTACCAAGCTACTCGGCCACCTCGATGAGCTGCTGCGCACTCGTAGCTACAAGTCTCCATTTCCGCAAGACGTGGCGCTGGTTGAGCAGGTGCGCGGTCAGTTGGTGCAAATGGAGCCAGCCAAACGCGCTTACAACTACATTCGCTCGCAGCTCGTGGGTGTTGATTTGCCCGAGTTCACAGTGGCGCGTGCTGCGGGTGAACGTGCCGGCTCGGTGTTTGAGCGGCGCAGTGGAAAAGCGCTGAACACCGCTGGCGTGCCAGGATTTTTCAGCGAGCGTGGCTACAACGAACATTTCGCCAAAGCGCTCGGCAAATGGGGCTCCGAACTCGCGCTGGAAGAGGCGTGGATTCTCGGCAGAGGCAGCAAAACCAGCAGCACCGCCGTTGCTACGGCTGCCAACGATATGAAGCGCGCTGATCGGCGAATTCGCGAGCTATACCTGCAAGACTTTGCCAACGAATGGCAAAACTTCCTGCTTGATATCAAGTTGCGCGCACCGCGCAATTTGACCGAAACGATCGAGACAGCCACCACGCTCTCGGCCGCTGATTCGCCGCTGGTGTTACTGGTGCGCGAGGTGGCGATTCAAACCACGCTGGTGAGTACCGAAGGCGGCCCAGGCAGCCGCGTCAACGAGCTTAAAGAGCGGGCAAAGCGCGGGCTCGACGAGTTGACCTCGGCCACAGCCTTGCTGGCGAACGCGCCGATCACTATCGATCAACCCGAGATGATCGTACAGGATCGCTTCCGTGCCTTCAGGACATTAGCGCAACCCACCGGCAAGGCAAAAATCGACGAACTGTCGAAAGACATTCAAGACTACGCAGTAAGTCTGCGTAACGACCAAACCGCCCTTAGCAATGGCGGCACTCGCCGCTCGCAGGATGCCGAAAACCGGCTGCGCTCACAGGCAGCCGCGTTGCCGCCACCGGTGCGAGACATCCTGGAGGGGCTCTCCGCCTCGGCATCCCAGCAAGCCGCCACCGCGCTGCGCGCCAATGCGGCAGCGAATGTCAAAGGTGGGGTCGGCCAACTTTGCGGCAAGGTGATCGGCGGGCGCTACCCCTTCGCGCGTTCGTCACCGCAAGACGTGTTGCCCAACGACTTCGGTCAATTGTTTGCACCGGGCGGTGAGATGGACACGGTCTTTCAAAGCATCGCGGCCTCCGTCGATACGTCAAAAAATCCGTGGGCTCCGCGTCCTGGGCCGGACGGTGCGGCGGCGGGCAACGCGTCGGATCTCGCGCAATTTCAAAAGGCTCGGGACATTCGCGATGCATTCACGTGGGGCAGCAATCGCTCGCCAAGCTTTGAAGTTGTCGCTCGCGTCACGACTACGGGCGCCGACAAAATTGAGCTGGATGTGGACGGGCAAACCGTGGTCTCTGGCGATGCTGGCAAAAACGTTTCGTGGCCTGGGCCGAAAAAATCGGGGCAGGTCAAGCTCTCCGTGTTGAGCGCTGCGGGTTCGCGCAGCCCCGGTATTAGCACCGAGGGCACATGGGCGCTCAACCGCATCATTGATCGTGGCAACCAGCAGCCGGGCACCTCACCGGAGCGCGTGGTGGTGACTTTCAGCGTGGATGGGCGGGACGCCACCGTCGAGTTCCGCGCCATGTCGGTTAGAAACCCGCTGCGTCTGCCAGCGCTGCAAGGCTTTGCCTGCCCTGGAAGAACATGAACGACGACGCGCGGGTGAATGATCGGCGCATCCAGAGTTTTGCCTGGTACGGCAAACTGCCGAGTGCAGGTGATTTCATCTCCCGGCGCATGCCGTATGGCTTGCAGCAATTCTGGGACGCGTGGTTGGCGGCCGGCATGGAATCACTTAAAGAGCGCAATCCGGTGAGCGGTTGGGCGGTGTGGGGAACCATGCCCAAGTGGGCGTTTTTGTTGCCGTGCCAAACTGGTGTGCCCATCGCGCAACTGGGGGTGCTGGCACCTTCGTGTGATCGCGTCGGGCGCGTGTTTCCTTTCATCGCCACCACTGCAATAGTGGCCGACAATGCAGCCCACGTATTGCCGCGCGCCGGGGCCATAAGCCTTGCATGGTGCAACGTAATCGCCGAGGCGCAGGTGTCGCGAAGCATCGTGGAGGTCGTGGATTTGCGTCTTGCCGATGCCTTGGCAAGCACGCTCGCCAATGACCAACTTGCGCCCGATGGTGACATGACGTTGCCGCCCGGCGTCAGTCCGACGTCGCTTCCGTGGCCCGGCATTGCCGAGCAGTTTGATATCGGCGGCACCGAGAGCTATTGGTGGAGCGTGCCGCCTGCGATTACCGGATTCCGCGCGCGAACCCATCAGGGGCCGCTTAACGCCAGCCAGTTCTGTGGGTTGAGCCTGTAGCCTTGCCCCAGAGCAACATTTCGCGACCGAA
>JAYSUK010000265.1:0-10164 GCA_043719085.1 Burkholderiales bacterium
CAGCGAGCGCTTTTCAATCGCCAGTTCGAGATCGACGATCTCCTTGATCTGTGTCAGAAACCACGGATCAATCGAGGTGTCTTCAAACACTTCTTCCACTGACATGCCAACGCCAAACGCATCGGCCACATACCAGAGTCGATCCGGCGTCGGGTTTGACAACTGCTCGCTGATTTTGTCGGGATCGACGGACTTCAGGTTGAAGCCATCAACGCCGACCTCCAACCCACGCAACGCCTTTTGCAGCGATTCCTGGAAGGTGCGACCAATGGCCATCACCTCGCCAACGCTCTTCATTTGCGTGGTGAGATGCGGGTCGGCTTCCTTGAATTTTTCGAACGCGAAACGGGGAATTTTGGTGACCACGTAATCGATGCTTGGCTCGAACGACGCCGGTGTGGCACCACCGGTAATTTCGTTCCTCAACTCGTCAAGCGTGTAACCAACCGCGAGCTTGGCCGCAACTTTGGCAATCGGGAAACCCGTCGCTTTTGATGCCAGCGCGGATGAACGCGATACGCGCGGATTCATCTCGATGACGATCATGCGACCGTCTTTCGGATTGATCGAGAACTGCACGTTCGAGCCGCCGGTGTCGACGCCGATTTCCCGCAATACGGCAATCGATGCGTTGCGCATGATCTGGTATTCCTTGTCGGTCAGCGTTTGCGCGGGCGCCACGGTGATCGAGTCACCGGTGTGCACGCCCATCGGATCAAGGTTTTCAATCGAGCAGATGATGATGCAGTTGTCTTTTTTGTCGCGTACTACCTCCATCTCGAACTCTTTCCAGCCCAGCAGCGACTCTTCGATGAGCAGTTCTGTAGTAGGGGAAAGTTCGAGGCCGTTCTTACAAATCGTGACAAATTCCTCGTGGTTGTAGGCGATGCCGCCACCGCTGCCACCCATGGTGAAACTGGGGCGAATGACCGTCGGGAAGCCCAGCGTTTTCTGCACGGCATGCGCTTCGTCCATCGAATGCGCAATTCCTGAACGCGCGGAGCCGAGACCAATTTTGGTCATCGCTGCTTTGAACTTCCAGCGGTCCTCGGCCTTTTCAATGGCTTCTTCGTTTGCACCAATCAACTCAACGTTGTGACGCTTTAGCGCACCACTTTTCGACAGCTCCATCGCAGCGTTGAGCGCCGTCTGGCCGCCCATCGTCGGCAGCAGCGCGTCGGGCTTTTCTTTCTCGATGATGCGCTCGATCACCGCTGCCGTGATCGGTTCGATGTAGGTCACGTCCGCCATCTCGGGGTCGGTCATGATCGTCGCGGGATTGCTGTTGACGAGAATGACTTTGTAGCCTTCTTCGCGCAACGCCTTGCAGGCTTGAGCGCCAGAGTAATCGAACTCACAGGCCTGACCAATGATGATCGGGCCGGCGCCGATAATGAGGATGCTTTTTATGTCTGTTCTTTTTGGCATGGGGCTCTACTTGCTGTGAGCGACGGCTTGCGTCTGAATGTTTTGCTCCCTCTCCCCGGGGGAGAGGGTTGGGGTGAGGGAGGTGGCGGAAGAGGCAAGTCCTGATATGGAGCCGATATCGACAGACCCTCTCCCTAGCCCCGCAGCTGAGGGCGACATGTTTGTCGAGGCCCAGGGGGAGGGAACTGTGTCCACTTCATCCAGCGCCTGCTCTAAGTGAGCGATGTCGCCCACTCGCTCGGTATAAAAATTCGGTGCGCCGCACGCCCACTCTACACGCCATTCGCTGATCGACGCGTTGGGCACGCTCCAGGTGCGGGCGCTTTGCGGATTCAGGCCACTTGAGTGACGCACCATGCTGCTCACCACGCCGCCGTGGGTAATCAGCAGCAGCGTTTTTTCACGCGAACCGATCACTAAATCGGACACCGCGCTAACGCAGCGGTCGAGAAACTGCCGGGCCGTCTCCCCACCGTCGGGGCCGTAGTCAGGCTCGCCCGCGTGGTATCGCGCGATGCCTTCGGCGTCCTTAATGCGCCACTCTTCGTAGGTCATGCCCTGCCAGATGCCGAAATGACGTTCGCGGATGCGTGCATCAAAGCGTGGCTCGAAGCCTGTGGCGTTGGCAATCGGCGTCGCGGTTTCGCGCGTACGCACGAGGTCGCTCGACACCATCTCGGCCACATCGACAATACGCGCCAGTTCGTCAGCAACCAGCTTTGCTTGCTGTAAACCCAGCGCATTCAACGGCACGTCCAGCATGCCCTGAATGCGGCCCTCCGCGTTCCACGCGGTTTCGCCGTGACGCACCAGAATCAACCGCCGAGTCTTGAGCGAACTCACGCCTTCGCTTTCATCATCCCGATGAACCGGTCGAACAAATACGCGACGTCATTCGGGCCGGGGCTGGCCTCCGGGTGGCCCTGAAAACTGAATGCCGGTTTGTCGGTACGCACAATGCCCTGCAGAGTGCCATCGAACAGGCTCACGTGGGTGACGCGGACGTTGGCGGGCAAGCTCGCTGGATCGCTGGCGAAGCCGTGGTTCTGGCTGGTGATTAGCACGCGACCATCGTCAATATCTTTCACCGGGTGATTGGCACCATGATGGCCGGTTTTCATCTTCATCGTTTTGCCGCCGCTGGCGAGCGTGAGCAGTTGATGGCCGAGGCAGATGCCGAAGGTGGGCATGCCGCTGTCGACAATTTCCTTGATGGCCGCAATTGCGTAGTCGCACGGCTCAGGATCACCCGGCCCATTCGACAGGAAAACGCCGTCCGGCTTGAGCGCGAGCACGTCTTTCGCGCTGGTTTGCGCGGGCACGACGGTGAGCTTGCAACCACGCTCGGCGAGCATGCGCAGGATGTTGAATTTGACGCCGTAGTCGTAGGCGACGACGTGGAATTTTTCTTCGGCGCGTTGGGCATATCCCGCTCCCAGCGCCCACGTCGACTGCGACCATGGGTACGGTTGGGTGCAGCTCACGACTTTCGCAAGATCAAGCCCCTTCATGCTCGGAGCGGCTTGCGCTGCTACGATGGCTTTCGATTCATCAATAACACCCGCCTGAATGCAACCGTTCTGCGCGCCTTTGTCGCGCAGCAGACGGGTGAGTTTGCGCGTGTCAATGTCGGAGATTCCGACCACGCCAGCAGCCATCAAATACGCATCCAGCGCAAGCTCACTGCGGAAATTCGAGACGATGCTCGACAGGTCGCGAATGATCAGGCCCGAGGCCCAAATCTTGTTCGACTCGACGTCCTCGCTGTTAACGCCAACGTTGCCGATGTGCGGATAGGTCAGCGTAACAAACTGGCCCGCATATGACGGGTCGGTGAGGATTTCCTGATAGCCGGTGATCGCGGTGTTGAACACCACTTCGGCGACGGCCTGTCCGGTGGCTCCGATGGAGCGCCCTCGAAACAGGGTGCCATCGGCCAATGCAAGGATCGCAGGCACGGTGATTGGGAGCAGCGCGGAGGGGCTGGAGGAAGAGGGGCTGGTCATTATTGAGGCTTTTCGTGCGCGAATCGTCGCAGCGACGAGGCTGGCGACCACTCTTGAATCTGCTGGCCGCAGACATGAAAAACGGGAGTTCGCAGTCGTCGTGCATGTTGCGGGGGTATCCGCCCGTTGCACTCACGAATTCCCGTGTCTGAAGCTACGAGATTGTACCCGCAATTTACGCTGTGAAATCTATAAGCTTTTCGCTGAAACTGTTAATGTATATGACGAATTAGGCTATTTTGTAAAAAGTCGGATAGTGGCCAATATGCCTTGTAGCCCCTATACGCAATACGTCTATCTCAAAAGCTGTCAGGGGCAACCGGCGGCGATGCCCGCCGGGTGATGAGCGCCCGTTGCCGCCCGTCGACAAACGCCAACTGCACCACGTCGCCGCAACCGGGCGATGGCTCGATGCCGTGGGCCAGGGCCTGGCCCTGCCAGTGGGCAATGATGACGGCTATTGGGCCTGCGTGGGCAACAATGATCAGATTGCGCCCTTGAGCTTGCTCCCACGCGGCCTCAAAGCCCTTCAGCACGCGGGTTTGCATCGCGCGCACTGATTCACCTGCCCCAACTCGCGGGGCGATGTCCTGTCCGCGCAGTACCGGCCCGCTGTCGGTCGTCACCGGGGGCGGCCAGTGGTCGAGAAAGTTAGCCTCAAAGGCGCGCGCCTCATCGCGCGGAATGTCTTCCCAGCGTTTATTGGTCCAGCGCCCCAAATCGCGTTCAACTAGCCGCGCATCCACGACCACCTGGCGTGCCTCACGTCCTTGACCATCAGGCGTCGATGTCGTGGCAAGAAAGTCGGCCAGCCGTCGACAACGCGTCAGCGAACTGGTGACGACCAGCGCGGGGCTGGGTAGCGCGGCGTCGATCAACGGAATGACGCGGGCGAACTCGGCTTCGTGCACGGGCACATTGGTGGCGCCGTAGCAAATGCCCGGCGCAATGTCGGGTGCCGTGTGACGCACGAGAAAGATCGCCATCGCCTCGCCAACGGCCTCGTCAATCGATCAACGACGCAGAAATCGCAGCGTGCAGGCAGGCCTCGCACAAACACCCGTTACCAAGCAGGTCTTCAGGACGGCGTTTCAGGTCAAGCACGGCCAGCGTTTCACACCAGCAAGACGCAGCGTGTGCGCCGCAAACGAAGCGGGCAGCACAGCGCGGGCAGGTGGCGCTGGCGGCACAGTCACCGCCTCGGCCCGATTGTTTGGACGCACGGTTTTCTGTTGCGAAAGTCCCCAATGCCTTGGCGGCGCGCGTAGCCATAAACCCGATCCTCCGATTGGCGTAGTGGCTTTTGTGTCAAAGCCTCGCTACATTGGGGTATTCCGACGATTTCGCGAAAAGTCGACTACTGCCGTGCGTTGCAGCAGCGCCTACAAAACACGCGGCCCCGCATCCGTTTAAGGTTAAAGCTGTTACTCAGTCAGCGGAGCATTTGGCTCATTTCAGCCCAAGCACATCATGCATATCAAACAATCCCTGCGTCTTGTCGTCAAGAAACTTCGCCGCGCGAATCGCCCCAAGCGCATAGGTCGAACGGCTCGCGGACTTGTGGGTAATTTCAATTCGTTCGCCGACACCTGCAAACACAACCGTGTGGTCGCCCACCACGTCGCCACCGCGCAGCGCCGCAAAGCCAATTGCCCCGTCTTTGCGAGCACCGGTGTGGCCTTCGCGGGCATACACAGCGCGGTCGGCAAGCCGGGTGCCCTGCGCCTCGGCAATCACCTCGCCAAATTTGATCGCGGTGCCCGACGGCGCGTCCACCTTCATGCGGTGATGCATCTCAACGATTTCAACGTCGTAGCCCGAGTCGAGCGACTTGGCGGCGAGTTCGAGTAGTTTGAACACGGTGTTCACGCCTACCGAATAGTTTGGCGAAAACACGATTGGAATTTTGGTCGCCGCTTCAGTAATTTTCGCTTTGCCCGCTTCGTCAAAACCGGTGGTGCCGATCACTATGCCGACACCGCTTGAGACACACGCTTCAAGGTAGTTGAGCGTGGCTTCGGGGCGAGTGAAATCGATGAGCACTGCACCTCGTGGAACACCTGACGCATCGCTCGTCACCGCTACGTCCTGGTTGCCACCAAACGCTTTTGCCGACACGCCCATCATTGGGCTCTGCGGCGCATCGAGCGCAGCCACCAGCCTGGTTTCAGCATCTAGCGCGCAAGCCTCCAGTAGCATGCGCCCCATCTTGCCGGACGCCCCGGCAATCGCGAGATTCACCATGTTCAGGGTTTACTTGCGCCACCAATCGCCAAGCCGCGACCACCAGCTCGGGCCGTCGTTCTTACTTCCGCCTTTTTCGAGAAGGGCATAGGCGGGGTCGCGATCCACCACCGGCGAGGTTGGCAGGTTGGCCACCGTCCAGCTAAGCAATTTGTCGTCAGCAAACAGCAGAGTGAGTTTGTGCGAGGTGACCATGTTGCCGCGACGCTGCAAAGAATAGGCATAGTCCCAGCGGTCTTTGTGAAACACGCTCTCTGTGGTTGGCGTGCCAAGCGCCAGGCGCACTTGCTGCCGCGTCTGGCCTTCTTTGAGCTTGGCCACCATGTCTTGCGTGACATAGTTGCCCTGATTGATCTCCATTTTGTAGACGAGGCCGCAGCCCGACAGCGCGAGCACGAAAATGGAGGCGAAAGTGGCGAGAATGATGCGCATAAGAGAAGCGTGAAAGCATGAAGGCAAGCCGCTATGATAGCCAAGGCCCGCCTTATAGAGACAAGGCCTCCATTTGACACACGGGACGATAACCATGGCTCACGCACAAGATCTCAAAGACGCTGGTCTCAAGGCCACGCTGCCGCGCATGAAAGTGCTCGACCTGTTTCAGGGCTCGAAAGTGCGTCACATGACAGCAGAGGACGTGTATCGCCTGCTGATGGACGAAGGCCTCGACGTCGGGCTGGCCACCATTTACCGCGTGCTGACGCAGTTCGAACAGGCGGGCCTGCTCAAGCGCCATCACTTCGAAGGCGGCAAGTCAATCTTTGAATTAAACGAAGGTGACAAACATGATCACATCGTGTGCGTCAACACCGGTACCGTCGTTGAGTTTCATGACGCCGAAATCGAAAAACGCATCCTGAAAATCGTTAAAGATCGTGGCTTTGAATTGGTCGACCACGTCCTGCACATTCGCGCGCTGGCACCGGTGCCAGAGTCGGAAAAAAAGCGCGTTCCCAGAAAGCTTTCGTAGCGAGTTGAGTTGTAATGCCGGAGGCTCGGCTTTCAACCCAGCCTACTCGCTTCCTTCGACGGCTAGCAAACGCAAGCGATAGGGGTGGCTTGACGTCAACCCCGGACAAAGAGACGTGAAACCCAACCCACCCAACTCACCCAACGAACCCAAAGACGGCGACTCCTGTTCTGTCGTCGGCGGAACACACAAGGGCAAATCTGGCATCGTCCAGGACGTCAATACCAGCAATACGGGTCACAAAACGATTACTGTCGTGCAGGCGAACGGCGAGCGATTGAAGACGCTCGCGAAAAACGTTGTCGTTCAATCTGCCTGAAGACGCTGCCCTTTAGGAGCGGCTCAGCCGCGACCCGCGGTGCCACAGTGAGTTTGCGCGTCGCGGCGGAGCCGCTCCTACATTCGGAGACTACCGATGTACGTCACGCAGCCGAAACCCCACGCAAAACAGCACGCCAAGATAAGCGAATCCACCCAGGCCGAACAGCGCGGCGAGCATCGAGATGCGTGGAAGTTCGCCCGCCACGGTCCACCAAACGTCTGACGGTTTGGCGAGCACGATCAATGCAGTGGTGAACAGCGTTGCCGCTAACAACTGCCATGCGAACCGCGCCCAGCCCGGTTGCGGCACATAGACGCCGCGCGCGAGCAATCCACGATACAACCACCACGCGTTAAGCATCGCACCGAGACTGGTGGACAGCGCAAGCGCAGCGTGTAGCAGATCGGGTGCGTAGTGTTTAAACACCACCAACACAAACAAGAGATTGAAAAGCTGCGTGATCAGCAACACGCGAATGCCTATCTTTACAGGCGTTTTGGTGTCCTGCTGCGCATAAAACGCGGGGGCCAAAATCTTGATCCACACCAGCGCGATGATGCCCACTGCATAGGCCGCAACTGCCGGGCCGGTTTGCAGCGAGTCTTTCGCGGTGAACGCGTCACGCTGAAACAGCGTTGCCACCATCGGCGTGGCGAGCACGCTCATGACCGCCATCGCAGGCAGCGTGGCGATGAGGGCGAAGCGCATGCCGTAATCCAGCAGTTCGCCATAACCGCGCATATTCTTCTCGCTGCGTAGCGTGCCCAGCGCGGGCAAAATCACCGTACCAATTGCCACGCCCAGCAATGCGGTGGGCAGCTCCATCAAGCGATCTGCCTTCTTCAACCAGCTCACCGCGCCATCGCCAAAAAAAGATGCGTAATTGGTATTGAGCAACATGCTGATCTGCGCGATGGACACGCCGACTAACGCCGGCGCCATCGTTAATAGCATCCGCCGCACGCCTTCGTCGCGAAAGTGGAAGTCCAGCCGCGGAAACATGCCGAGCTTGTACAGCGGCCACAATTGCAGCGTAAGCTGCGCGACGCCACCAGCGACAACGCCCCAGGCCAGCGCATGAATCGGCTGGACGAAATACGGCGTGGCCCACAACGCGGCGGCGATCATGCACAAGTTGAGCAGCACCGGCGTGAAGGCGGGAATGGCAAATTTCTTCCAGATATTCATCACACCGCCAGCCAAAGCGGTGAGCGAAATGAAGAGCAAATACGGAAACATGATTTGCAAAAGCTGTGTCGCCAGCAGCGTTTTGCCCTCGGTTTTGGCAAATCCAGCGGCAAAAAGCGGGATTAGCCAGGGTGCTAGCGCGATGCCGAGAACGGTGACGGCGAGTAGCGCCATCAGTTGTAGCGTCGCTACGCGATTGATCAGTGTGTGAGTGGCGGCAATGCCGCGCTGACTCTTGTATTCAGCTATCAGCGGCACGAAGGCTTGAGCAAATGCGCCCTCTGCGAACAGCCGCCGCATCATGTTGGGAAGCTGAAAGGCGATTTCAAACGCGTCGTTGACCGCGCCCGCGCCGAACACTTTGGCCATGACCATCTGGTTCGCGAGCCCCGCGACGCGGGAAAGCGAGGTCATGGCGGAGACGCCGACGATGGCTTTGAATAAGTTCAAGGGTTGCAGATCTCGGGATTTCCCCGTAGAATAGCTGGTTCACCGAATCGATTACGTCTAAGAAGAAATCTGCCATGGCAAATTCAGCACAAGCAAAAAAGCGCGCCCGTCAAAACGACAAGCAGCGCGCCCACAACGCCTCACTGCGCACCCAATTGCGCACCGCCGTGAAAAAAGTACAGAAAGCCGTAGCCGCTGGCGACCAGCCCGCTGCAATGAAGCAAATGCAAGAGTCACAATCGGTGATTGATCGTATCGCCGACAAACGCATCGTTCACAAGAACCTCGCCTCCCGCGTAAAAAGCAATCTCGTTCGTGCCGTCAAGGGCATGGGTGCGGCCGCTGCCCCGGTCGCAAAAGCTGCGTAAATTTCGGTTCGCCGGTGATCAAAACAAGGCCCTTCGGGGCCTTTTTTGTTGCGCGCTGTTTTCATCGCCCTGTCATCCTGAGCGCAGCGAAGGATGACGTTGCCAACGCCGCTGACTGTGTATCGCACCTGAGGGTTACCAGTCCGATCTTTCGCTCAGCTCAGGAACACCACGCTCAGTAATCCTCTCGCACCGCTGGCGCCGCAACCACAGGCACCTCCTGCGACATGCTTCGCACGGTTTCCGGCAGCAACGTCGCCACTGCATCGGCGTCGAACGTGATTTGCAATTCGTTATCGACCGCGAAGCTCAAAAAGAAGCGAAACAGACGCGGCTCAAGCTGCGCGAGTTCACGGCGCACGATCACGCAACGCACGTCGTCACGGAGCGCGGGCGTAACCAGCGGGCTGTAGCGCAACTGCTCGTCCGCGCCAAACGCCGACATCACGCCGCACAGCCGATCCGACCAGTCGCTCGGGCGAAATTGTTGACCACCCAACGTCAGCCCCTTGATGATGAGGTCACTGTCGATGGCGGAGGAGGAGAAAGAGAGCGCAATAGAAGCGCTAGAAGTCATGGACGGCCTGTTATCGCGGAGCGCCCGTCGTATGAAACAGGCGAATCTCCATTAAATTCAATTTTACCAACGCGGGTAAACTCTGGTTTTTATAAGCCTAGTAAAGCTAGCAACGCCTATGCCCAAGGCCAATAACACTACTTCCGGAAGCCAATCGGTACCGGTCGCCAAAGTTCGCCACTTCCTGCAAATGAGTGATTTCTCTGCGGAGGAATATGCGTATCTGTTCGAGCGCACCAAGCTCATCAAGGATCGCTTTAAGCGCTACGAGCTTTATCACCCGCTGCGTGATCGAACGCTTGCCATGGTGTTTGAAAAAAATTCAACCCGCACGCGCGTTTCGTTTGAAGCGGGCATGAACCAGTTGGGCGGCTCGGCGATTTTTTTGACCTCTGAGGCGTCGCAGATTTCGCGCGGCGAACCGGTGGAAGATTTGGCGCGTGTGGTCAGCCGCATGGTTGACGTGGTGATGATCCGCACTTTTCACCAACACGTCGTGGAGACCTTCGCCGAATACTCGCGGGTGCCGGTGATAAATGGCCTTACTGATGACCATCACCCGTGTCAGGTGTTAGCCGACATTTTCACTTTCGTCGAGCAGCGTGGCGACA
>JAYSUK010000266.1:0-10099 GCA_043719085.1 Burkholderiales bacterium
AGAGATGGGCCAGCATGCGTGCGTCGAACGGCTAGCTCGATTGTGGCCACGGATTCAAAATCTCAACTTGCACGCCTCTGAAAGCTCGCACGTTGCGCGTTGCCAGATGAAACCCGTGTGTCATTGCGATTGCAGCGATAGCGGCGTCCGCGAAGTCAATATCGTTTCCGACCGCGTTTGCCGCTACGATCACTTTAGAAAACGCTTTCGCACTGGCCACATTAAAGTCGAGCACACGCCCTGAAAATAGCGGCAGCACCTGCTCGTTGAGCGCAGCACCGAGCGCATCTTTCTTGCGCCCATCAGGCATTTTTTCAACACCTGTGAACATCTCCGCCACCGTAATTGTGGTGATAAACAACGATTCTGGCGCCTGGACAGAAAGCCAGCTCATCACATTAATATCGGGCTTCAGTTTCAGCGGTTCGGACACCACGTTGGTGTCGAGCACAATCACTCTAACGCCTTGGTTCGGTAAGGTCGCTTGTCGCGGACGAAATCAACGTCAATGCCCCCCAGACTTTGGCCAATGGCACCCAGCGCATCGGCCAGATTCACTTTCGGCACCACCGCGTTCTCGATAATTGCGCGCACTTCCGCCTCGGCGCTGCGGCCATTCAAGGCTGCCCGAACGCGAAGCGCGCGATGCACCTCGTCAGGCACTTTTCTAATCGTCAAACTGTGCATTGCTAGCAAATATTTAAAGTGAAGTCATTGCTAGCAATTGTAGCGATATGCTGCGAGGTCTCGTCGTGATGGTGCGCTACCGATCTTCACGCGTATGCCATAGCCGCAACACAAAAATTGTCTGCTGCTGAATTTCGTAGCGCATCTCGTACTGACCCACCACTATCCGGCGCACTTCGCGTGGCGCAAACTCGTCAAGCTTTTCGCCAAGACGCCGGTTTGACAAAAGACGTGTCGGCGCGGCTGTTAGCGCCTGCAAAACGCTTGCGGCGGCAAGCTGATTAACGACGGCAAGAAACTCATAAAGTCTTGCCGTGTCGGACAGCGCCTTGTCCGCCCACTTTATCTCCATCAACGCGGCGCGGGCAACGGTGTTGCCGTGGACAAACTATCTGCCCATGCCTGCACTGCCTGATGGTCTGTGACCCGACCCGCATCGACATCGGCTAATGCTTCGCGAGTTAGTCGGCTCCGCTCTTCTTCCTGCGTAAGCCAAGCCGGCAGCGCTTGCTTGACATTCCAGCGTCGCGAGGTGCCGCATTGGCGCTCATCAAGGTCGCGCGCCACGCGCCGAATGTAGTGCGTCAGGCGACAATTTAGTCGATGGGCCCATCTAACGCAGCGTTGCTACAGCAACAATAAATCCCGCGAGCGCTCGGCCTCCGTTGCCAAAAGCGAGCGCATTCGTCGGTCAAACGTCACCAACCGCGCTCCGTGCTTGTTGGCCAACGTGATCAACCATGCATCGGCGATTTGCCTGTGCCCGACGACGCCACCGGTGCAGTGGTTGAGCACGTCCATCAGATTGACATTGAGTGGCAAAAATCTGTGATCTGTCGTTGCGATGTTTCGCATCAGCAAGCCTGAGGCATCGACCACGGTCACGGGCGGCGAATAAAAGGCGGGCTGCGAAATCACTCGCACGAAAGCTGCTTGTGTAAACGCGCAGGTTAACCAGCCTGCATTACGTGTGGCGATAAACCATCCCAGCGCGATCTTGTGATGGTCGTGGGCGGGCCAGAACAGTGCGATCAGCACGTTCGCATCAAGCAAGTACAACGCGTTACTCTGTCGCTAACAACGCATTAACGTCAGCGACGGTTACTCGTTTAGCGCGTGACGGCAAATCAGCTATCCACACGCCGTTGACAGATCGAACCGCAAGCGCCTTGCGCTCCGCTTGCTCAATTAAGTCCGACACCGCTTGGCCCAAATTTACGGCGCGTGCAGCTGCGTATCGGCGTGCGGTCGCGATGGCTGGTTCGGAAAGGTTGAGAGTCGTGCGCATTGTCAAAATCTCGTTGCGGTGAAAATGCGTGATTATGGCATCACTTTTAAAATATGATGCGTTTGACGCGGCCAATTTGCGCGTCTATCCCGCAGCACGCCAAGGTGTTTCCATTGATAATCCCGCATCACTCACATGCCCAGTATTAGCGAGGTAATTTTCATGCGTTTTAGCTTGGTGTTAGGCGCGCTCGTCAGCGCCACCTTCATGGCCTTGTCCGTCGCTGCCGCAGACGTCAAAGTGCTCACCGCCGGGGCGTTCAAGCCGGTGGTGACTGCGGTGGTGGCTGATTTTGAAAAGCAGACTGGGCACAAGGTCACGGTTGAAAACGACACGGCGGGCGCGCTGCTCAAACGCATCGGTGGCGGCGAGGCGTTTGACTTGGTAGTGCTCACGCCGGGGGCGCTTGATGAGTTGATCAAGGCCGGAAAGGTCGCCGCTGGAAGCGCGACCAAGCTTGCGCGGGTTGCCATTGGTGTGGCGGTCAAGCGTGGCGCACCGCTGCCTGATATCAGTACGGTGGCGGCATTTCAAAATGCGCTGTTGTCGGCGCGCGCGGTGGCCTACATCGATCCGGCTGCGGGCGGGTCTAGCGGCATTTATCTGTCGCAGCTTTTTGAAAAAATGGGCATCGCAGATCGCATCAAACCCAAAGCGGTGCTGGTGCCCGGCGGGCTGGTGGCGCAGCGGTTGGTAACCGATCAGGCCGACATTGCGATCCACCAGATCAGCGAAATTCTCGCGGTGCCGGGAGCGGTGCTGGTGGGGCCGATTCCCGTCGAAATCCAGAACTACACGGTGTACGCGGGCGCGTTGAGCGCCAACGCCAAAAGCCTTGATGCGGCGCGAGCGCTGCTCGCGGCCCTGCGTAGCGACAGCGCGCGCGACATCATGAATGTGAGAGGCCTTGAGGCGCAGTGAGCATAGTGCGTTTTCCCGCTGATCGCGACCGGAAGCGGCTAAAACGCAATTTTGTTGCAAAATAGAGCCTCTAGCCCCATTCAGCCGAACAGCCGATTCTTTTGACTTTACTTGCCATCATCGTTGCCACCCTTTTGGGCGGCGTTGCTTCGTGCGGGGTTGCGGCTTTTGCGCTCTATGCAAAGCTGTCCTCGGTCGAACGTTGGGTGGCATTTGCTGTGGGGGCGATGCTGGCGGTGGTGTTTCTCGACATATTGCCTCATGCGCTGTCCGACGGGGTCGATCCGGGCTCGCTAATGGGCTGGGTGTTGGGTGGTGTGCTGTTTTTCTTTTTCCTAGAAAAACTTGTGATCTGGCGGCATTCGCACGGCGACTTGCAGCCGCGCGTGGAAGGCGAGTCGCCCGCTCACGGGCATCATCACGGCCATCATCATGGGCACGACGGTGGGCGCTCCGGGCTGATGGTGCTGATCGGTGACTCGCTGCACAACGCGACTGATGGCGTGGTGATTGCCGCTGCATTTCTGGCGGACTTTAACTTGGGCGTGGTGACCTCGCTTGCGATCATTGCCCACGAGGTGCCGCAGGAAGTCAGCGACTTCTTTGTGCTGCTGCACTCGGGCTATTCACGCAAAAAAGCGTTCATCTACAACATGTTGTCGAGCCTGGCGATGGTGGTGGGTGGCGTGGTGGCGTATTTTTCGCTGGCCAGCGCACAAGCTTATGTCACCCCGGTGCTTGCGTTTGCGGCAGCGTCCATGCTGTATGTAGCCGTGGCTGACCTGATTCCCACGCTGCATCGCAAGTTTTCAATCAAGGACACTTCGCAGCAAATGATCATGATCGGTTTGGGCGTGGCCACCGTGGTGCTAATGAAGTCGTTTCTGCATGGCGGGCACGGGCACTAATCCGTCACGTTACTGATCGGCGTTTTGCTCGTCCGCTGCCGCAACGCGCGACTGATGCCGCCTGAGCTTGATCCAAAGCAGCAACCCGACAGGCAATACGCCTAAAAACAACAAACGGACGAGGCCCTTGAGCAGGGTGTCGGAGACCGCTGCAATCATCATTACAACGTAGAGCCAGCCGATCAGAATAATGATCATTCGAGTGTCCGCATTGGTGCAACACGAGATGATACTTTGCCGCTAACAGGGCCGTTTTTGGCGGAGTACAGCATCGCAAATTTGCGCAATGGGCTACATTGACGTTGAGGACGAAGGACGGAGCAAAAATCATGAGTACAGAAGGTCAAGTTCCACCCAGCTTGCAGTCGTTGTTTGCGAGCATGTGGGGGCCCGGCGCGGCGGCTGCGTTTCCGGGGCTAGCAAATCTGCCACCATTTCCAGCTTTTCCGGGCATGCCGACCATGCCAACCTTTCCGGGAATGCCCGCCATGCCAGCGATGCCAGCCATGCCGTCGATGGCCGCAATGCCCGGAATGCCCGGAATGCCAACGATGCCATCCATGCCCGGCATGCCCATGATGTCCGCGCTGCCTGCACCTGAGGCCGGTTGGTGGTGGCTGCCGGCGGTTAATCCGAGTGCGATGCAGACCGCCGCGAGCAAATGGTTTTCGCCGCAGACAGACGTGACCGCTTTGGCGGCGGCTGATCGTCGCTTTCGGTCTGCATCGTGGCAGGCGCAACCTTATTTTCAGGCCACGCGGGATCAGTATTTGCGCACCGCAGCCTTCTGGCGCGAGCTGGTGGTGCATGCTGATTTGGACCAGAACGAGCGGCATCGCGCCAAATTTTTCTTGGAGCAAATGCTGGACGCCGTGGCGCCCAGCAACTTCTTTTTGACTAATCCCGAAGCCATCGAACGCGCCGTTGAAACGCGCGGCGAGAGCCTCAAGCACGGCATGGAAAACCTGCAACACGACATCGAAACCGGTCACATTGCGATGACCGACGAGTCGGTGTTCAAGGTTGGCGGCAACTTGGCATTAACGCCCGGCGAGGTGGTTTTTCGCAACGAATTGATTGAGGTTTTGCATTACACGCCGACGCAGCGCTTGGTGCATCAGCGCCCGCTGCTGATCGTGCCGCCCTGCATCAACAAGTTCTACATCCTCGACCTCAAACCCGAAAACTCATTCGTGGGTCATGCGGTCGCTGAGGGCTTTGATGTGTACCTGGTTTCTTGGCGCAACGTACCCGAAGCGCTGAAGGCATTGACGTGGGAAGACTACCTTGAAATGGGCGTGCTCACCGCCATCGACGAGGTGCGCGAACACGCGGGTGTTGACACCATCAATACGCTCGGTTTTTGCGTCGGCGGCACCATTTTGTCTTGCGCTCTGGCGGTACTTGCTGCACGCGGCGAGCTGGATGATTTTGTCGAGAGCGCCACCTATCTCACCACGCTCCTGGACTTCAGCGAGCCCGGCGACATCAAGGCCTATCTCGGCGAGAGCACGTTCAAATTGCGCGAGCAGCAACTCAATAAGGATGGCGAGCCGGGGCTGATGAAAGGCTCCGAATTAGCGCAGTCGTTTGCCAGTTTGCGCGCCAACGATTTGATCTGGAATTACGTCGTCAACAACTACCTCAAAGGCCAAGATCCGCCCGCGTTCGATCTGCTCTACTGGAACGGCGATTCGACCAATCTACCCGGCCCCATGTATTTGTATTACATGCGCAATTTCTATCTTGACAACAAGTTGATCGAGCCGGACGCGCTTGAAATGCTCGGCGAGCCGATTGACTTGTCGTCGGTTGATATCGCCACCTATGTGTATTGCTCACGCGAAGATCACATCGTGCCGTGGAGCAGCGCCTTTGCGTCCGCGCAATCATGGGGCGGTGAGGTGGAGTTTGTACTTGGCGCGTCAGGGCACATCGCTGGTGTGGTCAATCCTCCGGGTCCGAAAAAACGTTGCTACTGGACTGGCGATTGGCCTGCCGCGTCGCCCAAAGAGTGGGATGCAAAATCGAAAGAAACACCCGGCAGCTGGTGGCCGCATTGGTATACGTGGCTGGCTGAGCGATCAGGCAAGCGTGTAGCGCCGAAAAAAGCACGTAAACCCAACCTCGGTGCTGCACCGGGCACGTACGTTTTAGAAAAGGTGTAGCGTTTCGATGTAGGGGCGGCTCTGCCGCGACCCTCGGCGCGACGACGTAAAGTGGGTCGGGGCATAGCCGCTCCCACACAATTTTGAGTCAACAACAAGGAGAGAAAAAATCATGGCACGTGTAGCACTAATCACAGGCGGTATGGGCGGTCTTGGCGAGGCCATCTGCATCAAGATGGCAGCCCTCGGTTATCAAGTCGTCACCACCTATTCACCAGGCAACAAAACGTGGAAAGAGTGGCTCGAATCGATGAACAAAATGGGCTACGGCTTTCGTGCCTACGCATGCGATGTCGCGGATTACGACTCGGCCACAGCCTGCGTTGCAACCATCGTCAAAGAAGTCGGCCCGGTGGACGTGCTGGTGAACAATGCCGGCATTACGCGCGACATGACGTTCAAAAAAATGGACAAAATCAACTGGGACGCGGTCGTCGCGACTAACCTCGACTCCACTTTCAACATGACCAAGCAAGTGTGCGACGGCATGCTCGAGCGCGGCTGGGGTCGCATCGTCAACATCTCGTCGGTAAACGGCCAAAAAGGCGCGTTTGGTCAGACCAACTATTCCGCCGCGAAGGCCGGTATGCACGGCTTCACCAAGGCCTTAGCGCTTGAAGTTGCGCGCAAAGGTGTGACGGTGAACACGATCTCGCCCGGCTACATCGGCACCAAGATGGTCATGGCGATCCCAACTGACGTGCTGGAAAGCAAGATCATCCCGCAAATCCCGATGGGCCGCCTTGGTAAGCCGGAAGAGGTCGCCGGTTTGGTGGCCTACCTCGCCAGCGATGAAGCCGCGTTTTTGACCGGTGCCAATATCGCCATTAACGGTGGTCAGCACATGAGCTAATGCCACACGGGTCACGTTTTGTACCTTTCAGCTTTTTGCTGAAAGCCCCATTGGGTATGGCGTAATGCATAAAAACGGCTTAAGTTGACTTAAGCCGTTTTTATTGGTGAGACCCTATCGGATTGGGGCATTGGCACGAAAGCTGACCCCCGCTCGCGCTGCTTTGCGAATGCGCTCTTTTGCTCTAACGTAGCGCGTAGACCGTAGGCGCTTCGCGCCCAATCGAGGGGAAACGGATGATAGATGCACCCTATCTGGCGAACGTTGTGCGCGTCGCTACGGCGACGTTGTTGGCCACGCAGCTATGTGTACCGCTACCTTTGCAGGCAGCGGTCGTGCAGCGCGGGGAGACCGCAGCCACCGCAGCCACGCTCGCCACCGCCCAGCAAAAGCTCACCACCAAGCGCGTACCGTTCGTGCCCAACGCCGGGCAGTGGGATGCACGAGCGGCGTTTGCGGCGCAGACATTTGCGGGAACCATGTTTGTCACGAAACAGGGCGAGCTGGTGTACAGCTTGCCCGGGAAACCCATCGCCGTAGGCGCGGACGTGGCCGTGCTGCGATCGCAACACGAAGCGACGCCTGGTCGTCGCCTACAAAAACCCGGCGAACGCAGCCCCGGCTGGGCGTTGAGCGAGACCCTGGTTGACGCCAAAGGCCAACCGCGCTCCATGACGCAAGGTTCCCTCAAAGCCCCGGCAGGTTACCGCCCAATGGAAGGCAAAGTTAGTTACGCCATCGGCACCGACATCGCCAAACACGCTGCGAACCTAAACACGTACGAGCGCGTGAATCTGGGCGACATGTACCCCGGAATCAACGTGCAACTGCGCGCGACCGGCAATAACGTCGAAAAAATCTTCACCGTCGCCGCGCAGCGTGAGCCGACGCAAATCCAGATCAAGCTCTCTGGCGCACAAAGGCTCGAAATCAATACCAAAGGCGAACTCATCGCGCACACCGGCAACGGCCCGGTCGCCTTCACCGCGCCCATTGCGTTTCAGGAAACGGCCAGCGGTACACGCGAACACATCGAAGTAGCCTACGCGCTCGATACTGACACGCAAACCTATGGCTTCAGCGTCGGCCACTACGACCGCGCGCGACCGCTCACCATCGACCCGCTTTTGCAATCAAGCTATCTCGGTGGCGGCGGCTCCGATTCCGCAGCGGCGCTGGCGATTCACCCATATACCGGCGACGTTTATGTCGCCGGGTACACCGCGTCCACCAATCTGCCCGGCACGATCGGCGGCGCACAGAGCGCCGCCGCCGGTAGCAATGAAGGCTTCGTGACCCGCTTCAACGCAGCACTCACAGAGCGGCTGCAATCGAGCTACTTCGGGGGCGGAGGCAGCGAACAGGCCCTTGCACTCGCGATTTCCCCGGCGAGCGGTGAGGTCTATGTAGCCGGATACAGCTATTCCGCCGATCTGCTGGGCACCGGCGGTGGTGCGCAGAGCGCCTCTGGTGGCACCGCAGATGGGTTCGTGACCCGCTTTAACGCGGCGCTCACGCAGCGCCTGCAATCGACTTATGCTGGCGGCTCCGGCGTGGACTTACAGTACGCAATGGCGATTAACCCAGTAAGCGGCGATGTGTATGTGGCCGGCGCCGCCTATTCCGCCGATCTGCCGGGCACCAGCGGTGGAGCGCAGCTCACAACGGGCGGTTCCGGTGATGGATTCATCACCCGCTTCAACGCGGCGCTGACGCAGCGGCTGCAATCGACCTATCTGGGTGGGTCGGGCGCCGACACCATCTACGCGCTGGCGATTGCGCCGGGCAGCGGCGACGTGTATGCGGCCGGATCCACCGCCTCGACCAATCTGCCGGGCACCAGCGGCGGTGCACAGAGCGCGTCGGGCGGCGTCAGCGATGGCTTCGTGGCCCGCTTCAACGCGGCGCTCACGCAGCGCCTGCAGTCGACCTATCTGGGCGGCACGAGCGATGATTACATCAAGGCGCTGTCGATTCATCCGGCGAGCGGCGAAATCTATGTGGCGGGAGACACGTCGTCGGCTAACCTGCCGGGCACGAGCGGCGGTGCGCAGAGCGCATTGGGCGGCGGGCGTGACGGCTTCGTGACGCGCTTCAACGCCGCGCTCACGCAGCGCCTGCAATCGAGCTTCGTCGGCGGTTCGTTCACCGATTATGTCAATGCGCTGGCGATTCACCCGACGAGCGGCGAGGTGTATGCGGCCGGCACCACCGTCTCCACCAATCTGCCCGGCACGACCGATGGTGCGCAGAGCGCATTTGGCGGCGCCGTAGATGCCTTCGTGACGCGCTTTAACGCGGCGCTGACGCAGCGCCTTCAATCCAGCTATCTGGGCAGCGCCGGCGCCGATTACCTTCAAGCTTTGGTTATTCACCCGGTGAGCGGCGACGTGTATGTGGCCGGACAAACCGATTCGACCAATCTGCCGGGTGCCAGCGGCGGAGCGCAGAGCGTGTCCGGCGGCGGCAATGAAGCCTTCGTCGCGCGTATTTCGGGGGATCTGACCTTGAACAACCGCATTCCCAATTCGATTAACTTCCTGCACCAGAGCAACGTGCCGCCGGGCACGACGCGGACTTCCAACGAGGTGACGATTGCAGGTCTGACCGTAAACACCGGGCAGGTGTACGTCGCCGGCGCGGCCAACAGCCAGTTCTGCGTCAGCACCGTGCCCGGCTGTTGTACGGCGCTGCCCGCCGTGCCCGCAGGTTGCGCTGCACCGACCTATGTTTCGGATTGGCTCGACAGCATCAGTTTCTTGGGCAACGGCGATTACGTGACGCTGCGCCACAGCAGCGCCAGCCCTTCCGGCACTGCAGAAACCAGGTTTATCGTCAGCAGCCAGGCGTATCCGTTCCGCAGCTCAACTGGCAACGCGACGATCTCCTGCAACCTCGACATGAACGCCGACAACGCGCTGTCGCCCACCAAAGAAGGGCTGATTCTGCTGCGGGCCATGCTTGGATTTACCGGCGCTGCGGTCGTCAGTGGAACCGGTGTGACGTTGACCGCGTGGGACGCGATGCGGCCGCAGATCAACACGAATTGTGGAACCAGCTTTTGACAGAAAGCCCTGTTTAATATGGGCTGAACGCTGTTTATTCAATAAGTCGACTTAAACGCTTTGTTTGTCATAGCCCCTATGAAATGGCCTTTGCGGCACAAAGTTGCCTCTCACATATTGCACATTCGGCATTGGACTTGCCACCAACAGCGTGAGAAAATAGTGTTTGTTTTCAAGGAGGTATCGTGGATTTGACGATGCGCAGCAGC
>JAYSUK010000267.1:0-10076 GCA_043719085.1 Burkholderiales bacterium
GACGCGCCACGTCGCACGCAATTGCTGCGTCACCTGATCACGCAACACGCATGGCAGCGCGTGCTCGTCTTCGTTGCGACCAAACATGGCGCTGAAATCGTCGCTGAAAAACTGCGTAAGGCTCGCATTAACGCCGAGCCGTTTCATGGCGAACTTTCGCAAGGCAAACGCACGCAAGTGCTCGCGGATTTCAAAGCGTCACGATTGAAGGTAGTGATCGCCACCGATGTCGCATCACGTGGGCTCGACATTGCGCAGTTGCCCGTCGTGGTGAACTTCGATTTGCCGCGCTCAGCGGTGGACTACGTGCATCGCATCGGGCGCACCGGTCGCGCAGGCGTCGCTGGCCTCGCGGTGAGCTTCGTCAGCCCCGCGACGGAAGCGCATTTTTTCCTGATACAAAAACGTCAAAATGTCGATCTGCAACTGGAACAGATCGAAGGGTTCGAACCGACAGAAATCGCCCCCGCCACCGGCCCGGCGAACGGCGGCATCAAAGGAAATCGTCCGAGTAAAAAGGACAAACTGCGCGCAGCGGCGCTCGCCTCAACGTAGCGATAGCCAATTGCGCACCCGTTCGCACTCAGTGAAGCCACGGGTTAACTTCCGCATGCAAAATACTGATCCTTCGCTCACGCCTCAGAGCCTGCCCCAGCGACGGCCGGGGGCAAACGGTATCCACTGAATCAAGTTTCACCAATGATCACGATTGACTACTGCAAACATTTCGCACGCTACAACCGCTGGCAAAACCAGCGCATTTACTCGGCAGCGGCGACGCTTCCCGACGGCACGCGCAAGCGCCGCATGGGTGCGTTTTTCAAGAGTATTCATGGCACGCTGAATCACCTGGTTGTGGGCGATCAATTGTGGCTGGATCGGCTCGATGGCGTGCCCACCAGCATCACCTCGCTTGGCCAGGAGTTGCACGATGATTTTGAGGCTTTGACACAGAAGCGCGAACACACCGATAACCGTCTGGATCGTTTCGTTGCGTCGCTCACTGATGAGCGTCTGAGCGACCGGCTTACGTTCCGCCGACTGTCTGGGGACAAAGGCGAGTTGACGCTGCCCTTACCAATCGTGATGATGCAATATTTCAATCACCAAACCCACCATCGCGGACAGGTCACCACGTTGCTCATGCAGTGCGGGGTCGACGTCGGCGTTACTGATTTGCCGATGTTACCGGTCGATTTTGTGTCACCTGTTTTTGGTGTGTGATCGACCCTGTCTGAAATCTACAGTGCAAGCACCGTGCCCTGTTGTATGCGCGAGTGCGCTGACCAAAGAAAGTACTCATGAAAACCTATCGCATCGCAAGCATCCCAGGCGACGGTATCGGCAAGGAAGTGGTGCCCGCTGGGCAACAAGTGCTCGAAGGGCTCGCGGCAGCAACTCAATCATTCCGCTTTGAGTTTGAGAATTTCGGTTGGGGCGGCGACTACTACCGCGCGCATGGTGTGATGATGCCGGAAGATGGCCTCGATGCGCTGCGCCACAAAGACGCGATTTTGTTTGGCTCGGCGGGCGATCCGCACATAGCCGATCACATAACGCTGTGGGGCCTGCGTCTGAAAATTTGTCAGGGCTTTGATCAATACGCCAACGTTCGCCCCACGCGAATCCTCCCCGGTATTGATGGCCCGCTGAAGCGCTGCGGCCCCGCCGATCTGAACTGGGTGATCGTGCGCGAAAACTCGGAGGGTGAGTACGCTGGGGTTGGCGGTCGCGTGCATCAGGGCCATCCGATCGAGGCCGCGACCGATGTGTCCATCATGACCCGCGCAGGCGTCGAACGCATCATGCGCTTCGCCTTCAAGCTGGCCGCGTCGCGACCGCGCAAACTGCTTACGGTCATTACCAAGAGCAACGCGCAGCGCCATGCGATGGTGATGTGGGACGAGATTGCGGTGCAAATTGCAAAAGAATTCCCGGATGTGAAATGGGATAAGGAACTTGTTGATGCTGCCACCGCACGCATGGTCAATCGCCCCGCAACCCTTGACGCGATTGTCGCCACCAACCTTCACGCCGACATCCTGAGCGATCTCGCTGCGGCACTTGCTGGCAGTCTCGGTATTGCGCCGACAGGCAACATCGATCCAGAGCGGCGCTACCCGTCCATGTTTGAGCCGATTCACGGCTCGGCGTTCGACATCATGGGGAAAGGGTTGGCAAACCCGGTGGGCACCTTCTGGAGCTGCGTGATGATGCTGGAGCACCTCGGCGAAATGGACGCCGCGCGCGTGTTGATGCAGGCTATTGAGACGATCACAGCGGACGTGAACCTGCACACAAGAGATTTAGGCGGGAGGGCGACGACCGCGCAGGTTACCCACGCAGTGTGCGAACTGCTTGCGGCTGGCGCAGGTACGCGCCAGACACGCAGCTAGGGCCGCCGAAGCGGCAAAGGGTTACGCCCCGTAGGTTAGCTCTCGCGCCTTTCCCCAAAAAATTCGATAGACGAATATGGTGTATCCGATGATGGCCGGTAGTGCGATGCAGGTGCCAACCAGCAAAATCAGCAGAGAGCTGGTGGCGCTTGCGGCCTCCCACACGTTGAGGCGATCAATCACCACAAACGGGTAGATCGAGTACGCCAGGCCAAGTGTGGCCAGTATCAAAACCAATACGGTTGCCGCAAATACGACCCAGCCGTAGCCCGCGTCAACTAACGATTTTTTGCCGGTGACTTTCCATAGCGCCACGAATGCAGCGGCACTAATCAGCGGGATGGGCAGCAGCGCAAAAAAGCCGGGCAACTTGAACCACTTGTTGAAAATTGTTTCGCTAATGAGGGGAGTGGCAATCGATACTGCACCGATGCCGATGATGAACGGCAGAATGGCTTGCCTCGCCCACACCACGGCGCGCGCCTGCAAATCGCCCTCCGCTTTCATGATGAGCCAACCCGCGCCAAGCACGACGTAGGCGGCGGGCACGGTCAGCGCGATCACGGCGTTGAACGCCCACGTCCACCAGTCATCACGAAACCCGCTGACGTAGCTGCCGAGCATCCAGCCCTGACTCATTGCCGTCACTAACGAGCCCAGCATGAAGGCGCGATTCCAGCGCGGCTTGTGTGCGACGTCTGCCTTGGTTCGAAAGTCAAAAGACACGCCGCGAATCATGAGCCCGATGAGCATGATGGCCACAGGCAGGTACAGCGCGGCGAGCACCAGCCCATGCGCCGACGGAAACGCGACCAGCATGATGCCCACGCCAAGCACCAGCCATGTTTCGTTGGCGTCCCAGAACGGGCCGATCGAGGCAACCATCATGTCTTTGTGCTCATCGGGCGCGAAGTGCAACAGAATGCCGACGCCAAGGTCGTAGCCGTCAAGGATGACGTAGAGCAACATGGCAAGGCCCATCAAACCCATAAAGATCAGCGGCAAAACGATATCCATGTCAATCTCCTGCGGAGTCAATGAGGCTGTCGGCGCTGCGCACCGGGGCGGTAGGCAATTTCGACGCCTGGCCGCGGGTGCTCGATTCAGACAATCGCTTGACCACGAACACGTACGAAATCAGCAAAAACACATACAGCGCGAGGTACGCGGTGAGCGTCAAACCGATCATTGCAGGCGCGTGTTTGGCTGCGGTTTCAGCAACCGTAATCACGCCATACACAATGTACGGCTGACGCCCAATCTCGGTGACATACCAGCCGGCAACGGTTGCGATCCAGCCTGAGAATGCCATTGCAGCCAGCACTCGCAGATAGAGCTTCGGCATCGTGTCCGGCGTGCGTTTACGCAGCAGCAACATGCCAAACCAACTGACGGCGAGCATCGCCATGCCCATGCCAACCATGATGCGGAACGCCCAGAATACGGGGGCTACCGGCGGATGTTTGCCCTCGAATTCGTTCAAGCCTTTGATCTCGCCGTTGGGATCGTGAGTGAGAATGAGGCTCGCAAGTCTCGGAATTTCGATCGCATATAGATTGGATTTAGTCTCTTTATCCGGCCAGCCAAAGAGCACTACCGGCGCTCCCTTTTGCGTGTGCCACACGCCTTCCATGGCAGCGATTTTTGCCGGCTGATGTTTAAGTGTGTTGAGGCCGTGAATGTCGCCCACGTAAATCTGGATCGGGATCAATATCGCCGCGGCGGTCAGCGCGGTTTTGAACGCCTTGTGGGTGGCCTTGCTGTCCACTTTTTTCAGCACTTGCCAGGCGCTGATGCCGGCGACAACAAAGCTGGCCGTAAGGCCTGAGGCAAGCAACATGTGCGAGAAGCGATACGGGAACGACGGACTGAACAGTATCGCCAACCAGTCGGTCGCGATCATTTTTCCGTCGACCATCGCGTAACCGACCGGCGTTTGCATCCACGAATTCAGCGCAAGTATCCAGAACGCGCTCATGGTGGTGCCGAAGGCGACGAGGAAGGTGGCGGTGAGGTGCGTGCGCTCAGAGACGCGACCCCGTCCAAACAACATCACACCGAGAAAGGTTGCTTCAAGAAAAAACGCCGTCAGCACTTCATAGCCCAACAACGGCCCGGCGATGTTGCCCGCTTTTTCCATGAATCCCGGCCAATTGGTGCCGAACTGAAAGCTCATGGTGATGCCAGACACCACACCCAGCGCAAAGGTCAGCGCGAAGATCTTGGTCCAGAAGTAATACGCCTCCTCCCACGCCGGATCCCGCGTCGCCCTGAAGCGCATGCGGAAGAAAAACAGAATCCAGCCAAGGGCAATGGTGATGGTCGGGAACAGAATGTGAAACGTGATGTTCGCCGCGAACTGCATACGCGCGAGGATGAGTGCGGTTTCGTTCATTGTCTAAAACCCTTTCTTGACGACGGGTACTGAGAACACATCAAAATTTAAGACTAATCCTTTCTGCTGTCAGGCGGCTCAACTTCGAACTGAAAATTGAGAAATTCAGTGCCTTCGACAGTCATCCACTTGACTTAAAAGCAACAAATTAAGCCGCCGAGCGACCACAAGTCGTCGCCCACAACAGAGCGCACCGAATCCGTCACATGCATCGACTTTCGGCTAAATGTGCTGCTAGCCCAATGGAATAGGCGCTTTCGTTAAAGAGTTGTCGGCATGAGTGTTACGCCAGTCGCGCGTCGCTTTCCGTGCAAAATTTGAGCGCAGTGCAACATTTGCCGGTGCATGCGATGTATAATGTAGAGCTTTGTTTCATAAGCGTTTTTCGGGTTTTTAGGTGGTCTGATTTTTTGTGTGGAACCCTTCCACCACAGGCTCGCTGACGGCACTTCGCTGCGCCAACCTGCAAGCGCATTTTTCTGGAGAATTCATCATGGCCATCGAACGCACCTTTTCCATCATCAAGCCCGACGCCGTTGCCAAGAACGCAATTGGTGCAATCGTCGGTCGCTTTGAAGGCGCAGGCCTCAAGGTCATCGCATCACGCATGGCGCACCTGTCGCAGGCCGAGGCCGAGGGTTTTTACGCGGTGCACAGCGCGCGCCCATTCTTTAAAGATCTGGTGTCGTTCATGGTTTCCGGCCCGGTCGTGCTGCAAGTGCTCGAGGGCGAAGGCGCGATTCTGAAAAACCGCGACCTTATGGGTGCAACTGATCCGAAGAAAGCTGCGCCGGGTACCATTCGCGCTGACTTCGCTGACTCGATTGACGCCAACGCCGTTCACGGTTCGGACGCGGTGGAAACCGCTGCTCAGGAAATCGCTTACTTCTTCCCGGCAAGCCAGGTTTTCGGCGCTAGGTAGCAAACCAACCACGCGCATGACTTTCAATTTGCAGTGGCATCAAGTCTTCAAAATCTTCTAGAGCTGAACCAGCCCGCGCTGGCGGCTTTTTTCGCGCAGGTCGGCGAAAAGCCGTCCAGCGTGAAGATGCGCGCGAAACAAACCCTCAAGTGGCTGCATCAATCGCAGGTCACTGATTTTTCGGCGATGACCGACATCGCAAAAGGCACCCGCGAAGCGCTCGCTGCCCACGCTGAAATTCGCGATCTCTCCGTTATCCGCGATTCCACCGCCTCCGACGGCACCCGCAAATGGCTGTTTGACGTGGGCAGCAGCGCGGTCGACGCGGTGTTTATCCCGGAGGAAGGTCGCGGCACGCTGTGCATTTCGTCGCAAGCGGGCTGCGCGCTCGATTGCGCGTTTTGTTCGACCGGCAAGCAGGGCTTTAACCGCAACCTGTCGACCGCCGAAATTATCGGCCAGTTGCGCTATGCCGATCTCACGTTAAAGGGCGATTTAGGCGTCGTGGGCCGCACACTGGATGGCGTGCAACCGGTCACCAACGTGGTGATGATGGGCATGGGCGAACCGCTAGCCAATTTTGAAGCGGTCGTGCCTGCACTCGAATTAATGCTCGACGATAACGCGTACGGGCTATCGCGCCGTCGCGTCACAGTGTCGACCTCTGGTCTGGTGCCACAAATTGACGCGCTTGCCAAGCGCTGCCCGGTGGCGCTGGCGGTGAGTCTGCATGCCCCGACCGACGCGCTGCGCGACGTGCTGGTACCGATTAACAGGCGTTATCCGATTGCTGAATTGCTGGCAGCCTGCAACCGATATCTTGAATTCGCGCCTCGCGACTTCATCACCTTTGAGTACGTAATGCTCGACGGTGTCAACGACCAACTGGAACACGCCGACGCGCTGATCAAAATCGCGCGTCAAGTGCCATGCAAGCTGAATTTGATTCCATTCAATCCGTTTCCGAATTCTGAATTCAAAAAGTCGCCACGTGAGCAAATCCTGGCTTTCCAGCGCCGCCTGTCGGACGCGGGCATCGTGACTACGATTCGCAAAACACGTGGTGACGACATTGATGCTGCATGCGGGCAGTTGGCCGGGCAGATTAAAGACCGCACGCGCAGAACGGTGATCGCGGTGAATGCAAAGTCCACAATTTCGATCCATGCTGCGACAATCGCGAAAACTGTGGGAGACAACGCGTGACACCTTCAACCCGATTTTTCGCACTGAGCGCCGCCGCGTTGATGGCAACGCTTTTGTCTGCGTGCAGCATGATGTCAACCGCTGAAAAGCCTGACGAAAACTCGCAATCCTCCACAGAAGAGCGCTCTGACGATCCGCTGCGATACCGTGCCAAGGTTCACACCGAGTTGGGCGCCAACTATTTTCAGCGCGGTCAGATGAGTGTGGCGCTCGAAGAGCTGCGCGAGGCGATCAAGCTTGATGCCAGGTATGGCGTGGCACACAGCATTCTGGGCCTGGTGTACGCCGATCTCGGAGACCTCACCAAGGCGGATGCCTCGTTTCGCCAAGCCGTTATTGTGGCCCCCGCCGAAGGCGATATTCGCAACAATTACGGCTCTTATTTGTGTCGACAAAATCGCGCCAAAGAAGGCCTGGAACAGTTTGATGCGGCGCTCAAACTGCCGCTCTATCAAACCCCTCACATTGCGCTGGAAAATGCGGGCAGTTGTGCATTGAGCGCCAGCATGATTCGGCCGGCCGAAGTGTATTTCTCACGACTGGTGCAGTCGCAGCCCTTCAACTCGCGGGGCTATCAAGGTCTCGCAGCCATTGCGCTCAAGACCGCGCGGCTTGACGAGGTGCGCAAACAAGTGCGTATGGGCCTCGGCGCACAGCCGCCAAGCGCCGAGCTATTCTTCTACGGTGCCTGTGCTGAGAAACGTTTGGGTGATCGCGCGGCTGAAGATTCGTACACTCAGCAGCTTAAATCGAGATTTGCCAACTCGCCACTGAATGAGCAACTGCGCAAAGGGGGATGTGAGTGACAGCCGATGAAAGCCCATTAACCGTAACGAGCACGGGCGATTTACCGCCCGGCGAACGGCTGCGGCAGGCGCGCGAAAGTGCGGCATTGTCGCGGGACGATATTGCCAGTAAATTGAAACTCTCACCACGACAAATCGCAGCTATTGAGACCGGCGATTTGTCTGCACTGCCCGAGCGCACATTCACGCGCGGTTTCATGCGCAACTACGCCCGTTTGGTGGGCGTTGACCCGGATAGTCTGGGACTCGATCAACCGCAGCCCGGCGCTGCCAACCAGCTCAAACCCACCCCCGAAGCCATTGGCGAAATCGCGCGCGAGGTTGACCGCAATGGTTTTAGCGCTGCGCGCTGGGTCGTCCCCTTGCTGCTGATCGCAGCGCTTCTGGCTGGCGTGCTGTATTTTCAGGGTGATCGCTGGTTTGGCTGGGATACGTCCAAATTTTTCTCGGCGAGCTCGCTCTCGGCGAAACGCGCTGCCACCAACGCGGAAGCTGGCGCGCAAAAAATCAGCGCAACCGGTGCCCCAGCGGGGACGCCGGCAAGCGCGTCGTCGGGCATCGTAGGCGATGCCTCTGCCACTTCGTCCGGCGCGGTGATTGCTCCCGCCACCAGCCCCTCCGTGGCTGACGCAGCCGCAGCCGCGGCAACGCCGCCCGCTGCCGCAACACTACCTCTCGCAGCGAACGACAAGCGCATTGGGATCACATTTAAGGGCAAATCCTGGACGGAAGTGCGCAGCAAAGGTGAGGTCATTTTTTCCGAAACGGCAACGCCCGGTGTGCGCGAATTCAATGGCTCGGTGCCACTGTCATTCACGGTCGGCAATGCCAGCAACGTGATCGTCACCATCGATGGCAAGCCGTTTGACATGACCGATCTGACGCGAAATGACGTTGCACGGTTCCGCGTTGATTAGGGCAAATCGCTGTGAGTAACACCATGCTGCTGCCGCAACGGCGCCGCGTCACGCAACAGGTGCGCATTGGTCATGTCCACGTTGGGGGCAGTGCTGCAATCATGGTGCAGTCGATGACCAACACCGACACCGCAGATGTTCAGGGCACCATCGATCAGGTGTTCGCGCTGGCCAACGCGGGATCGGAAGTGGTGCGCATCACCGTTAATTCGCCAGAAGCCGCTGCGGCTGTCGCCGCCATTCGTGACGGGTTAGACCGTCTGCATTGCAATGTTCCGCTGGTCGGCGACTTTCACTACAACGGCCACAAGCTGCTGCGCGACTATCCCGAGTGCGCCAAAGCGCTCGCAAAGTACCGCATCAATCCGGGCAATGTGGGTCGCGGAAACAAGCACGATATGCAGTTCGCGCAGATGATTGAGATCGCCTGCAAGCATGACAAACCGGTGCGCATCGGCGTCAACTGGGGCAGCCTAGATCAGGATTTGATGGGCCGCTTGATGGACGAGAACGGCGCGCTCGCGCAGCCAAAATCGGCGCAACAAGTCATGCGCGATGCGCTGGTGCTCTCCGCGCTCGAATCAGCGAAGCTGGCTGAAGACGTGGGCCTTGCCAGCGACAAAATTATTCTGTCGTGCAAGGTCTCAGACGTGCAAGATCTGATCGCCGTTTACTCCGACCTCGCCGCCCGCTGCAACTACCCGCTGCATCTCGGTTTGACCGAGGCCGGCATGGGCAGCAAAGGTATCGTGGCCTCCACCGCAGCGATGGCGATTTTGTTGCAGCAAGGCATCGGCGACACCATCCGCGTGTCGCTCACACCGGAGCCCGGCGGCGACCGCACCAAAGAGGTGATTGTTGCTCAGGAAATGCTGCAAACGATGGGCCTGCGCAGCTTCACCCCACTGGTCACCGCCTGCCCCGGCTGTGGCCGCACCACCAGCACTTTCTTTCAGGAACTCGCGGCAAAAACGCAGAGCTATCTGCGCGCACAAATGCCGGTGTGGCGCGAACATCATCCGGGCGTCGAGGCGATGAGCGTGGCGGTCATGGGCTGCGTAGTCAACGGCCCCGGTGAATCGAAGATGGCGAACATCGGCATCAGTCTGCCGGGCACAGGCGAGCTGCCGGTCGCGCCGGTTTACGAAGACGGCAAGAAAACCGTAACGCTCAAAGGCGACCGGATTGCCGAAGAGTTTCAGGCGATGCTGGATGCGTATGTGCAGCGTACGTATGGCGCTGATACGAAACCACGCGACAGTGTCAGCGACACTACCTCGCCCCACGACATCAAGGCAATACCAAAGGCCGCAAAAATTATCCCAATTTTGGCGGGCTAGCCGCGAGCTTTCGCGGTTGCCGCGTCGACCAGCGCGACCTGATCATCGAAAACAAAACCGCTTCCGACGTCGACGCTAGTAACTGGTGCCACAG
>JAYSUK010000268.1:0-10051 GCA_043719085.1 Burkholderiales bacterium
TTCCCAGCGCGCGCGTAGACACCATGCACCCTAGGCGGAAACTAAATGTCCCCAAGCTGCGTAAACCAAATTAAGCGCACCATCAGCTCATTGAAAGATTAGTGGCATGCAGCAAACCATTCGCGACTACCTCGCCTTCCTGGCCGGCGGTGGCTACACGCGCCACGAATTGTGGTTGTCCGAAGGATGGGATCGCGTCACCGCCGACCATTGGCAGGTGCCCACTTGCTAACCGAAGCCGAGTGGGAATGTGCCGCAGCGCAGACACCCGCGACTCCGCAGACACCCGCGACTCCATTGACCGCCGCGCTGCCTTCGGACGCGCCAGCCGCTCCCGGCCTCTCACAGCTTTACGGCACCGCGTCGCAATGGACTGCCTCCGCGTATCTGGGCTATCCGGGATTCACCGCTGCCGAGGGGGCTGTTGGCGAATACAACGGCAAATTTATGTGCAACCAATTCGTGTTGCGCGGCAGCTCGGTAGCTACCACCATCGGCCACCAACGAGTAAGCTATCGCAACTTTTTTCCACCCGACAAACGCTGGCAGTTCACTGGCATTCGCCTTGCGTATTGAGATCGAGCGTTTTAGTTTATGGCACCTCCTCGTATGATCACCAGCCACCGCATTGCAACCATCGCGACTACAGCGGCCGCCGCAGAGCGAACCTTCAGCATCACCAACACGTTAAAGCTCGACGCCAAAGCCGAGCTTGACGCACTGGAACGCGGCCTGCTCGCACCCGCTGCCAGCATTGCGCCAAAGTTCTTTTACGACGCGCTCGGCTCCACGCTGTACAACGCGATTGTGCTCACGCCCGAGTACTATCCGACCCGCACCGAAGCTGCGATCTTCGAAAAATTTCGCGTCGAAATCGCAACGGAAATCGGCACCGGCAAGCAATTCATCGACCTCGGTTCCGGCGATTCGGTGAAGGCCGAAAAGTGGTTCGTCACGCTCAAACCGTCACGCTACGTGGCCGTCGACATCTCAGAGAGTGCCGCGCGCGAAGCGCTGGCACGGCTCGCGGGCAACGTGGACGCGCCCGATCTTGCGGGCCTCATCACCGATTTTTCCAGCGTGCTGGACGTCACGCCTGTTGTCGAATCACAGCCCACTTTGTTCTTCTATCCCGGCTCCTCCATCGGCAACTTCATGCCCGATGAAGCGCTGTGGTTTTTGAAGCAGATTCGCGCCCACTGCACAGCCCCTGGCAGCGGCCTGTTGATAGGCATCGACGCCAAAAAAGATCACGCCCGTCTAGACGCTGCGTACGACGACGCACTAGGCGTCACCAGCGCGTTCAACCTCAATACGTTGCTGAACGTGAACCGTTTGTTAGGCACCAATTTCGACGTGAGAAACTGGCAACACTGCGGTTTTTACAACGCCGCGATGGGCCGCATAGAAATGCATCTCGAAGCACGGCAACAGGTCACAATACAGGTCCGGGGTAACGTGCGAACGTTCGCAAAAGGCGAACGAATCCACACCGAGAACTCATACAAATACGCGCCGGAACAGTTCCGTACGATGCTAGTAGAAGCAGGGTTCCCGGCTCCGAAGCTGTGGCGAGACGCGGGCCGCGATTTCAACGTGTTTTACGCGAGAGCTTAGCCCAGCGAAGCAAGCGCATCCGGGAAGCTAGCCGCCATTCCGTCCCTATTGCCCGAGGCGTGAAAACAGCCAAATTCAGCTACGCCAACGCCGACGTTCGGCTGTCCAGCGCACGCTCATCTATCGGCAAATGAATCAACCCCGCAAAAATTCCGAGACCGATGGCTAGCATCCACACCGTGTTGTAGTTGCCGGTGGTATCGTAAATCTTGCCGCCCAACCATGCGCCCAAAAAGCTGCCAATCTGATGTGAGAAGAACACGACTCCGCCGAGCATTCCTAGATACCTAACGCCGTATACCTGCGCGATGATCGCATTGGTCGGCGGCACGGTGGATAGCCACAGAAAGCCGATTGCCGCAGCGAACACATATACGGACCACTCGCTCAACGGCAGCAACAAAAACACGCCTATCACCACCGAGCGCATGAAGTAGATGAACGAAAGCACGTAGCGCTTCGGCATCTTGCCCGCAAGCACGCCCGCAAGGTACGTGCCGAAACAGTTAAACAGGCCAATCAGCGCCAGTGCGGTGACGCCTACGCGTGCAGGCACGCCGTGGTCGAGCAGGTAGGGCGTCAAATGTGCGCCAATAAACACGACCTGAAAGCCACACACAAAATAACCCAGCGTCAGCAGCGTGTAGCTGCGGTCGCCGAATGCCGTGCGCAGCGCTTCGCCCGCAGTCGCCTGGCGCACGTTGCTGGCCGCGATGGGTAGCTTTCCCGCGTCGCCCAGCTTGGCGAAGTACCACCCGAGCGGCGCAATGCTTGCTGTGATGAAGGCTAGGCCGATAAGCGACAATGCCCAGCCGTAGTTAGTGATGAAAAATTGCCCGACCGGGATCATGAGGAACTGGCCAAACGAGCCCGCTGCCGCGCTGATGCCAAACGCCCAGGCACGACGGTCGGGTGGCACCATCTTGCCAAGCACGCTATAGGCGACCGAGTAAGTGGTGCAGGCAATGGCGACGCCCATGAGCAAGCCGCCTGAAATCGCGAGCGTTAGGGTGTTACTCAGAAATGCTGTCCAAGTGAGGCCCACCGCGTAAAGCACTGCTCCGAGGATGAGTACGCGTTTAGCACCGTATCGGTCCGCGATGTAGCCGACGAACGGCTGCGCTGCCCCCCACACCAAATTTTGCAGCGCGATGGCAAACGAGAACACTTCGCGGCCCCATTTCATGTCGGCCGAAATCGGCTGCAGGAAGAGGCCCGAGAACGCGTTGCGCGTGCCCATAGCGATGCCGAGGATGATGGCGACAACGAAGAGTGCACGAAATGTGCGTTGTTGGGTAGTCATTGGGGGGAGCGCGCGAACCAAGCTATGAGGTCGTGATGGTACCCAAGCCGCACCGATTTTGTCGCACCGGCGCTCAACTTTACTCGCTGGCGTTCACAGAAAGACATCTTCATCTTGCACGCTCAGCGAATCCACACAGGCAAAAGCGCTTTAGATACAAAGTGTTCTGAGCAAATGCATACGCTTACTCAAAGCAGAAAATTGACACGACCAGTCGGAGCGCAAATGCGCAGAGGAAGCACCAGATCATGCCGAAACGCTGTGCAAACTCGTCTACAACCAACGCGAAATTCGACTGCGATTATTCGCTCGCGGAGACTAGCGCGTGCTGCACCGCGTAGCGCAGCAAATCGACAACCGACTGCGCGCCCAGCCGCTTTTGCACTGTCACCTTGTGGGTGCTGACGGTCTTGACACTCAGATGCAAATCTTTAGCGATATCGGTGACCGATTCGCCGCGCACCAAGCGCACAAAAATGTCGTATTGACGCAACGAGAGTTGCGTGTGCGGCGCGCCGTCATTATCAGTGACGCGCTTCTGGACGGGACGCGACATCACTTGATGAATCGTGGCGAGAATGTCATTGGGGCGCGTATCTTTAGCCAAATAGGCCGATGCTCCCAGCGCCATGGATCTATCTTTGTGCGACACCGGGTCGTAGGCTGAAAAAACTACAATCCGCAGCTCGGGTGCTTCGTCACGCACCTGCCTAAGCAACGACAAACCGGCGCGGCCTGGCATGGCAAGATCGAGCACCAGCACATCAATGCCGCCTGCGCGAATGAGATCGATCGCCTGTTGTCCATCAGCGGCCTCGCCGACCACTCGAATACCGCGGTCTCCAGACAAAATACCGCACATCCCAGCGCGTATGATCGGATGATCGTCTGCGACGGCGACACGGATCACTCGAGAGTCAATATTCGTATTCATAAGCCGCTATTGTCTCGCGGCAGGACTCGCTTTGCGGTGCTATATCCGCAGTTTGTCCGCATTCTCACGAAATTTAAGAATTTTCTTGGTCAATTCCGGGGTAATCGACCGCCCCCTCTATTCCTTGGTGGCGGTGAGCAGTTAATGAGTTCCCCGTCGATGCATCCACTCCCGCAATGCCATCGTGGTCGCGCGCGCCGTGCCGATCAGCTCAGCTACATTTTCGGGGGTTGGCCGCTCTGACACGTCGCGAGCGTTCCGTGCGAGCGCTCGGCCACCCACCGCCGCTGCGGCACCCGCCAGACTGTGAGCCTCGGCACGTGTCTGCTTTGTTGATGTGGCAGCATGATAGGACTTAATTTGCGCCATTTGCAATGGCAGACCGTCGATAAACTGCTCAATCAATCTCTGCAGAAACGGAGCGGCAGCACGTGCGTCGATCTCTGCGAGCGACTCGAGCGTCGCCAGATCCAGCACTTTATCGATTTGCACATTTCCCGACTCCGAAGCTGGCGGTGACAAGTTCGTGTCATGAACAGCCCGGCGAAGTGCGGCATCAAGGCTGAATACGGTGGCCGGTTTAGTCAAAAAGCCGCGCATACCCACCGCGTCACATAACGCACGATCAGCATCGCTCACGCTGGCGGTTAACGCAATGATCGTCGGCGATGGCGACTTCCCTGCTTGCGCAAGCAGGATGCGCCGAGTCGCCTCAACCCCGCCGATGCGCGGCAAATTCAAATCCATCAAGATGGCGTCGAATTGCTGTGTTTCACACATGCAAATCGCCGCTTCACCATCTGCAACTGCAACGACGTCATGCCCCAACTGCCCAAGCATGATGCCCAGTAGCTCGCGATTAACGTTGTTGTCTTCGACCACCATCACTCGTAGCGGGCGCAGCGTGGCAACATCGGTGTCGCGGTTGACCTGCAGAGTCGCGGGCGAAATGTCCGCCCCGTTAGGTTGCGTTTGTGCAAGGATAGAAAAACTCATACGAGTGCCTTTGCCAAGTTCACTCTCCATCTCAATTCCCCCCCCCAATGCACGTACCAGCATGGTGCAAATCACCAACCCCAATCCACTACCCACCGGAGGTTGACCGGGTACCGCTTGACCTTGCTGGAATGGCTGGAAAAGCCGTTGTTGGGTGTTCAAATCGATGCCGGTGCCGGTGTCAGTCACCGCAAAGCGCAGCCTGAGCGGATCGCCCACGCGCTCAAAAGCATCAGCTGTCACCTGCACGCGCACTTCCCCTGAATGTGTGAACTTGAGCGCGTTTCCAACCAAATTAATCAGCACCTGACGCAGCATGCCCTGATCGGTATGAATCACCAAAGGCACGCTGCCCTCAATGTTTACCACCAGCGTAACGTTGGGGCGCGAAAGCGCGGCGCATGCCACGCGCAGAGCCTCATCAACGCACAGCTGGAGGTTAAACGAACTGAGCGTGGGCGCAACCACGCCCGCCTCCAGGCGCGAATACGACAGCACGCCGTCAATGAGCGTCAACAGCGACTTGCTTGCGGCGTCAAGTGTCTCGATCTCGTCAGGACGTTGACCCGCCACACCGCGCGCCGACAGCAAGTGACTTGCACCAACTACCGCTTGCAAAGGGGTGCGCAATTCGTGGCTCAGGATCGCAAGGAACCGCGCTTTGTCCTCAGCTGCCTTTTGGGCGGCCTGGGATGTTTGTCGCAGCTCCCGCTCGAGCCGCTCGCGTCGCAATATTTCCTCGGTCAGCGTAAGATTTTGCTCACCAAGTTGGGTGGTACGTTGCTCGACTCTGTCTTCAAGGGTTGCGTTGAGCAACGCAAACTGGTCGTTTTGGTTGCGGATGGTTTCTAGCGATTGCGCAAGCCTTGCCACCATTTCGCCGAAGGCTTGCGCAAGCACACCAGTCTCGGCAAGTGAAGTCACCGGAATCACGGCGGGCAGGCCATCGGCAGAAATATCCTTGGTCACGGCCACCAATTGGTCGACGTCCCTGGTGACGCGCCGCAACACCCATAAACCGAGCGCCAGCGCAGCCGCAAGCGCGGCAAGTATGACGAAAAACATGCTGATGGCGCTTTTCACCACCGGTGCGGTGAAGTCGCTACGCGGCACGGCCACCACGATGTCCCAGTCGATCCCATCGATGCCGTTCACCCGGCGCGACGCCACATCGACCTGTTCATTGGTAGCCGTGATCAGACCAATGTTTGGTGAGGTCCTTTCCAAGCGACCACCCGCGCGCCACCACTGCGTTGCCGCACGAACCAATTCAGACGGACTGTCGCGGGCCGCCACCCGTTTCTGCACGCCGCCATCCTGGCGAAACGGCTCATCCGGCGTGGAGGTAGCGACCAAAAAACCATCCCGGTCGACGATAAACGCAACACCGTTCGCGCTGACGTTTACGCCCTTCATAAAGGTGCTCAGTTCAGCAAGTTCAACGTCGGCTGCCAGCACGCCTAACAGGGCGCCGGTAGCGGTGTGTACCGGCTGCGCAGCGGTGGTGACAAGTGCACCTGTGGCAAAGGATACGTACACGGGGGCCCAGATAAGTTGCTGCGCCGATTTGGCAAGCGTGTACCAAGGGCGCTCCCGGGCATTAAACGGGCGCGTCTCGCCCAAAACAGGCCGAGTGCGATCGCCCGGCGAGCGCGCTAGGTAGCTTTTCCGCTGCGCGCCACCACCGTCCTGCAAACGCACAGTGGCGGCAGCACGAGCGCCCGGACGCCCGCGATCCACACCAACAAACGCGCCATCCTCGCGGCCAAAAAAGAGATACGCCGTGGTACGCGTACCGCCAGTGAGCTCAAACAACTTTCGCTCCAGGCGATCACTATCCAAGAACAAGTCCATTGAGGCGTTCTGGTTGTCTTCAGCGTTCGGAAAGGTTGCGCGCAGCGTCACCGCTGCCTCCTCAAGCTGGTGCACCGCCGCCTGCCCCACGCGCGCTGAAATGTCATCCATTAACTGGCGCGACAGCACGTCTACCGCCTGCAAACCAGTGTACAGAGACGAACCTGCAATGATCACCGCAGGCACCACGATCAGCAACACAAACGGCACCGTGAGCAGCGTGCGCAGGCGCATCGCACGAGGCGCAGGAGCGAGGTCGGCGGAGGTGGCTACGGGCGTGTCGCTCATGCGAAAGAGTGGCTGATTCGGTGAATGGTTTTTACCATTCTGCGCTATCCGCACAGAACCAGGAGAGCGAAGGGTCGGCGAAAACCGCGATCGATTGGTGCCGAATAATCGCTTTTTTTGCCGCTCCTAAGTTGGGTAGTTGAGCATCAAGCGCCGCCGGACACAGCAGCGCGTCTAGCCTTCAAAAAAGTTCTTCAATTTATCGAAGAAGCCCTTTTGTTTTGGGCTTTGTTTGGCTGAATTTTTCTCGCGAATCTCTTCGAATTCACGCAGCAGCTCTTTCTGCCGCGAATTTAGATTGACTGGAGTCTCAATCTGCACATGACAAAACAAGTCTCCCGTGACGCTTCCACGCACCGGACGAATACCCTTATTTTTAAGGCGAAACACCTGACCGGATTGCGTTTCCGACGGAATCTTCAGCATCGCCTTGCCATCGAGCGTCGGGATTTCGAGTTCACCACCCAACGCTGCCGTCGAGAACGAGATGGGCATTTCGCAGTGCAGGTCAGCCGCGTCACGTTGAAACACCGCGTGCGGCTTCAGTTGCACGACCACGTATAAATCGCCTGCTGGCCCGCCATTGGTGCCCGCCTCGCCCTCACCCGCAAGGCGAATCCGGTCATCAGTATCCACACCGGGTGGAATCTTGACTTCCAGCGTTTTCGATTTTTTATTGACACCCGCGCCGTTACACGCTTTGCACGGATGCTTGACGATCTTGCCCGTGCCACGACATTGCGGGCAGGTTTGCTGCACCGAGAAGAAGCCCTGCGACACACGCACCGCGCCCGCGCCTTTGCAGGTCGGACAGGTTTCAGGGTCGTGCCCCTTTTCAGCACCCGTGCCGTGGCAAACCTCGCAGGTTTCCGTGGTCGGAATGCGCAGCTTGGTGGTCGTACCGCGCGCAGCTTCCTCAAGCGTAATTTCGAGGTTGTAGCGAAGATCCGAGCCACGGAACGGGGAGTCGGCGCGCTGTTGTCGCCCGCGATTGCCGCCAAAAATGTCGCCAAAAATGTCGCCAAACGCGTCACCAAAATTACCGCCTGCAAAGCCGCCCGCACCCGCCGCCTGCGGGTCGATCCCGGCGTGGCCGTGCTGGTCGTAGGCCGCGCGTTTTTTCGGGTCGGACAGAATTTCGTGAGCGGCGTTGGCTTCTTTAAAACTCTCCTCAGCGGCTTTATCGCCCGGATTGCGATCCGGGTGGTATTTCATTGCGAGCTTGCGATAAGCCTTTTTGAGCTCGTCCTCGGACGCGGATTTGTCCACGCCCAGGACACCGTAAAGTTCTTTTTTTGCCATGCTTGTTCTGTGTAGCCCACGCAAATTAAATTGCGAAGGTCAATAACCATTGAGTTAGCGGGGGATTTTGGCGCGAATTCGCCGTTTTCAAGTCGATTATTTTGGCAGTCCTGGACAACCTGAAGGAAGGGTTCCACCCCGACCCACGTTTAGTGGCCCGCGACCGGTCGGGGTGGAACCCCTCCTAATGGGCCGACGCTTCATGAAATTGAAAGCTCACCGCATCAAATTCGCCCGGTAGCCCCTCCCAACGCGACCGCATCGACGCAATCACCGAACAAGCCAGGCCATGAACGTTGGGCCAAGCGCCGCGACACTCAACGAAGCACATCGTGCGCCCCGCAAGCCGCGCGGCACCTACCACCGCGGCCATTTCCCAAAGCCGCACGTGGGTGTTGGCAACAACCACTCGTCGCCCCGTTTGCAGGGCCGCCAGAGCGTCCCGCACCACCACTGCATGCGCATCAGCCAATCGCGCCGGATCGAAGCGATACACGCCGCCCGTCACGAAATGTTGATCAGCTTCGAAGTGCAAGAAGCCGTGCCGCTCGACCATCAGCGCAGCCAGCGTGCTCTTGCCGCTACCGGGAAGCCCGCGCAACACCACGCAATCGAAGTCTGTCAGCGCCGACAACTGAACAGGCTGTAGCGCGGCGCTCGAAGAATTCATGAAAGGGCTTTAGCGGTGGGCGAAATTGCTCATCCCCATACGTTAGCTCGCCGTGAGTTGTGTTCTCAAAAATTCATGACCAGCGATACGCGGAAAGTGCGCGATTCAATCGGATGAAAGTGGATGCTTTCCACGCCTTCGGGCGCTTCGCCCGGTAGGCGTGAAGTGTAGAAATAGTCAATGGCGGACGCCTTGCGACTGGTTAAATTGAAGCCATCCAACTCAACGCGCATTTTCGGACTGAAACGGTAGCCCACGCGTGCATTCAAGCTCGTTGTGCTTTTTGATCGCGCGCTGTTGTCTTCAATCAACGGACGCGGGCCGAAGTACCTGAGTTGCGCCGCGCCAAACCACGGCCCGAGATTGTCAACGGCAACGGCTAACGAGGCCACGCCTTCGACCGCACCCGGAAGGCGATTGCCCGCAGGGTCAGCATCACGAAAACGAGCGCGGGCAAACGCGACATCCGCATCCACGGTCAACCAGTTCGACAGCTTGTAGTAATTCGCCAGCTCAAACCCAACTCGCCGACTGGGCCGACTCGCCTCAGTCGTTCCTGCATCACCGACGAACAGCAACTCGGACGCGAAATCCAGTTGATACACCGACAGCGACGTTTGCAAACCAGGCAACCAGTTGCCGCGCAAGCCCAGTTCAGCGCCTCTAGAGCGAACTAGCGGCGTTACGCGATCTACTGCGTCACCCGTCTTTGGATCGACGCGAATGGTGGTGCCGCGCGCATCGTTGCTGTGAAAGCCGGTGCCAGCGTTCACGTAAAACTCAGTCTTTGCCCACGGCCCGAATACGAGCGAGAGCTTGGGGTTCACCGCGCTGTCAGTCGTGGTTCCGGCATTCAACTGATTGTCACCGTTCACCTTGAATCGGTAGCCATCCACTCGCAGTCCCGCCACCGAGCGCAACCACGGCGTCCACTTGGTTGCGTTTTCGACGTACGCGCCAACGCTGCTTTCAACAATGTGATCCTGCCGAGTGACGCCGATGGTTTGTCGCGCTTTGGTGTTGAGCAGGCCGTTGAAAATATTGTCGGTTTGCAGCTGTATTCCGAAGGTATTTTCTGACTCCATAC
>JAYSUK010000269.1:0-3535 GCA_043719085.1 Burkholderiales bacterium
TTGCGGGGTGTGAAGGCACTCCCACCAAAATAGCAGCGGCAGGCATTGCCCTGGCCGATTGCCGCTTGAAGAACGTTGAAAGCACTGCGCGTTGCGCGACCGTTTCGGTGCCAGAAGACCACTCTCAACCGAGCGGCAAACGCATCGAGATCTTCGTGGCTGTGTTGCCGTCGCTTGCGCGCCGACCTGCGGCTGACCCGCTGTTTCTGTTTGCCGGTGGGCCAGGGCAAGCAGCATCCGATCTTGGTCGGCTCGCGGGCGCATTCAACGACGTTCGAAAGCTGCGTCCGATCGTGCTGGTGGATCAACGCGGCACTGGCAAAAGTAAAACGCTGACTTGTGACGCGACCAACCAATCGCCCACTAAAGATCCGCTCATCGAATCATTCAATGCAGATTCGGCCGCGCTGGAAAAGGACTGGGCAAAATGTCTCACGACGATGAAAGGCAACCCGGCAACGCATCGCACCGATGATTACATCGACGATCTTGAACTGGTTCGCAAGGGCCTGGGTTACGACAAAATTAACGTGTGGGGCGGAAGCTACGGCAGCCGCGTTGCATTGCGCTACATGAAGCGTTTTCCCACAAGCATTCGCGCTGCGGTGCTCGACGGTGTCGCCCCAACATCGCTCCGCTTGCCAGATGATGCCATGGCCAATAGCGAAGCGCAGTTGAAGGCTATGATTGCCGCGTGCGGCGACTCGAAGGCATGCGCCAAAGCGTATCCAGGCTTGAGCAAGACGCTCGACGCGTTGCTGCAAAAACTGCGTGCAACACCGCAAGCGGTGACCCTCCTTCACCCCGCAACTGGCAAGCCTGTGAGCGGCACGGTCACTGACCGCACCGTGATCTCATTTTTGTGGCCGCTGCTCTATCAGCCCGAAGCGGCACGAATGATTCCCGACATGATCAATTCAGCCACGGCTGGCAATTTTGCACCGATGGCAGCGACCACTACCGCGAGTGCGATTTCTGAGACTGATCTGTCGATTGTGCAACGTTTTGCCGTGATGTGTGCAGAAGATATGTTGGGCCGAACCGCGCCTGCCATGGATCGATTCAAGTCGCTCAGCGATCTGTTCTACGGCTTCTGCAAAAGCTTGCCGCATGGCAAGGTAGAGCAGGAGTTCTTCGAACCAACAACGAGTGATATCCCGACACTGTTGCTTTCCGGCACCTTCGACCCGGTGACCCCGCCGTCACAAGGCGTGCTGGCGGCCAGGACGCTGTCGCAAAGCAAACACGCAGTGGTCAGCGGCATGGGACACATCGTCTCCATTCATCCCTGCTCGCGGCGCCTCATCAGCAAATTTATCGAGGTTGGAAACATCGCGGCAGCGAGCCACGCTTGCGAGCCCGAACTCAATCTGCCGCGACCGCTTTTCTACGTCAGCGCGCTGGAGGCACAGCCATGATTGCCGTTGACGGCCTTTCTAAATATTTCACCGCGAGCGAGCACAAATCAGGGCTGGCCTCGATGTTCAGGCTCGGGGCGACGACGCGTAAAGTGGTTGCGGTTAATGGTGTGAGTTTCACTGCGAATGACGGAGAAGTCACAGGCCTCCTCGGCCCCAACGGCGCAGGCAAAACCACGACGCTTCGCATGCTCTCCACGCTGCTGACACCAGATGGCGGACGCGCGCTGATTGACGGCGCTGATCTCGCTACGCAGAAGGGCGCGGTGCGGCGCAGCCTCGGCGTGCTGGGTGACGCGAAAGGTTTGTACTGGCGCTTGTCGGCACGCGAAAACATCACGTACTTCGGCCGTCTGCATGGCTTGTCCGCGCTGGAAGCGTCAACGCGTGCGGACAAACTCATTCAGGAACTTGGCCTTCATGATCTGGCAGATCGCCCGACGCAGGGCTTCTCCCAGGGCGAACGCATGAAGGTTGCCATCGCACGGGCGCTGATCCACAACCCCCAAACAGTGCTGTTAGACGAGCCGACCAACGGGCTTGACATTATGTCCACCCGCAGCATGCGCGAGCTGATTCGCGGCCTACGCGCGCAGGGCAAATGCGTGCTGTTTTCATCGCACATCATGCAGGAAGTGGCCGCACTCTGTGACCGCGTGGTAATCATTGCTAAGGGGCATGTGGTTTTTCAAGGAACACCTGACGAGGTGCTGCAAACAACGGGGCTCCCCACGCTTGAGGACGCGTTTGTGAAACTGATCGGAAGCGATGAAGGGTTGTTCGCATGAGCGGATTTTCGCTATATCGACTCGCACTTGTTGCGCGCAAAGAATTTACCGATTTGCTGCGCGATCGGAAGAGCATTTTCTGGGCGTTGTTTGCAGTCGCCATTTCGGGCCCGCTGGTGGTTGGCATCCTTTACTTCGTGCTGCAATCGGTCACGGAGCGCATTGATAAAACCACCGCCCCCATCGTCAATGCCCAGTTTGCACCCGATCTCGTTCGTCACTTTGAGCGGCGGGGAATCAGGATTGACGTTGATCCGCAAGACTACGAAGCCCGCGTCAAAAGCGGTGACCTTGACGCTGTGATCGTGATTGATCCTGATTTCGCCGCGTCGCTCGCGGGTGGTCGTGCCGCCCGCATCACACTGGTCACTGAATCAAGCCGGGATCGCTCGTCGCCCATCGCCAGCAAATTGGCGCGCGAGATTGAAACCTACGCTGATCAGATCGGCAAGGAGCGTCTGTTGCTGCGTGGCGTCGCTCCGGCTGTGGCGAACCCGGTGCGAGTTGAGACGCTCGATTTGGCAACTGCCGAGCAGCGCGGCTCGCGCTTTTTGCAGGTGATGAGTTTTTATGCGCTGTTTGCAGGGCTCATGGGCGCGATTGCGGCGGCGCTGGACGTCACGGCGGGTGAGCGCGAGCGGCAGACGTTGGAGCCGCTGCTGGCCACGCCGGTGACCGTGTATGAGCTGTCGATTGGCAAATGGCTTGCGGTCAGCGGCGTTAACCTGCTCGCGGTCACCACCTCGTTAGTGGGATTTTTGCTGGCGTTGCAAGTCATGCCGCTTGGCAAACTGGGCATACCATTCAATTTCGGTGCGCGTGAATTCGCCGGCTTCATGGCCGTGCTGGTGCCGTTTGCATTCATGGTGCCAGCCGTGATGCTGGTGTTCGGCTCCGCCGGAAAGACGGCAAAAGAGGCGCAAAGCTCGCTGTCGATGGGCGTGTCGCTGGTGGGTTTGCTGCCGCTGATGAGCTTCTTCCGGCAAACCAAAGCACCCTGGTGGGACACGTGGGTGCCGGTCAACGGGCAGTACGCCGTGCTGTCAAAAGTGCTTCGTTCAGAGGCGATTCCGGGCGTTGATTGGGTCGCTATGTGGGCGGTGCCCGGGGTGGTTTGTGTGGTCGCGTTGTACGTGTTTGCGCAGCGGCTGGGTGATGAAAAAATGCTGGCGGGGCGATAACAACTTTTGTCTGAATGCTTTGTTTTATATGGGCATAAAGCCATAAATCGCACTAGTGTCCGGTTAAAACGGCAGGCATCAAGCTGTAAACCCCTATTTATGGGGCTCGCCACGCCACAGAGGGTGTCTCCGATTTGAACGCCGAAAG
>JAYSUK010000270.1:0-3532 GCA_043719085.1 Burkholderiales bacterium
TCGTTGGCGAGGGCGAGGTGGAACGCGGCGAGTCGATCGTGTTGCGCAGCTTTCACGCGATAGCGCATGTGCTTAAGGGTGACCCGCTGCACGGGTTGCGCATCGCGAGCGTTGCCCGACTTGATGCGGCGGCACCCGAGCTTGCCATGTTTCGGGCAGAGGCGGATCATGCGCTGATATTCGCTCTGCAGGCACTGGATGAACATGCCAGAACCATTGAGCTTTCAGTGGAGTGCGAGCAACTGGGTCGCGACAACGAGGCACATGAACTGGTTGCCCGTTCACTCAGGGCGCATGGCGTGTCGCTCTCAGTGCTCGGACGGCACGACGCGGCCATTGAAAAATTGCAGGCGGCCATCGCCTTGTTTGAGCTGCACGGCCCGTACGTCGCGCGGACACTGCACGCAAAGTACTTGCTGTTGTCTGCGGTCACTCGTGCGATGGGGGATCAAACAGCAACCACCAGCGCCAAAGCGCCCGACTACGCCCAGCTAGCTGCGCGATGGTCGGCGTTTGCCATCGAGGCCGCCGCGAACGGCATGGGTCGCCTGCACGCGATGGGGCTCGGCAACGCCGCCATTGCCACCAATCATCTGGGTGACACGCCGCTCGCGATCAGCCAGTTGCGCGAGGCCTTCGTTCGCCAGAGTGCGCTCCAGCTCGGCCCGTACTGCGCAGCCACACTGTGCCACATCGGTGCGGCGCACGCCAAAGCCGGTGCGATCAACGAGGCGTTGCAGGCTTATCAGCAGGGTATCGAGCAGTACGGCGAAAGTAATCCGCGCGAGCTCGCCAACGCTTGGCGCGAGCTTGCCGATCTGCAGGAAGCATCGGGCGACGCCGTCAGCGCGTTGCGTTCATTGCGGCAGGCGCTGACTGCGGAGAAACGGTTTAACGATCACGCGGCGGTGCTCTCCGCCGTTAAAGCGGAACAAAAAATCGAGATTACCCGGCTCGCCGCCAACTGGACGCGCATCGCGGAGGAAGACGCGCTCACCGGCCTGCCCAATCGCCGCGCCTTTGAGCAGCGGGTTGCGCAGTCGCTTTCGCCGCTTACTTCAGGCCAGCATCTCGCGCTGGTCATCGTGGACGTTGATCACTTCAAACGCATCAATGACCAATTCGGGCATCAAGCCGGCGATCAGGTGTTGCGTGCGCTCGGGCAAACGCTTGCCGGGTCGACGCGCGACGGCGATTTTGTAGCGCGCATCGGCGGCGAAGAATTTGTGATGCTGTTCCGTTGCAGCGGAATGGCGCAAGCTCAGCAATTGGCAGAACGGGCACTTAACGCGGTGCGAATGTTCAACTGGCGGGCGCGCTGCGCGGTTGAATCGGTCACCGCGAGCGCAGGCGTGGCGCTGCACAGTGAAATCAGCGCGACGGATGTTGATCGGGTCAAGGCGCTCTACGCACTCGCTGACCGGCGGCTCTACGATGCAAAAGCACAGGGGCGCGATCGGGTGGTTGCCGGGACAGTTTGATCCGTCGCTGTCACCAGCGGTCTAGCGTGCCGCTACTCCAGCGGCTTGATGTCCAGCTCTTTCGCCAGTCTTTGCCAGCGCGCCACATCGCTTTCGAGTTTGTTTTTCATCTCCGCTGATCCGGCGGGCGCGAGTTGCAGCGCCATGCCGTTCAATCGTTCGCGCACGTCGGGCATTTGCACCACCTGAGCCATCGCCGCCGTGAGCCGATCAACAATCGGCTTGGGCAGATTTGCTGGCCCGAGGATGCCAAACCACTGCTCGTAGTCCATGCCGGTGATGCCCAGCTCGGCGAAGGTCGGCACGTCCGGAAACTCGGCGTTGCGCTGATTGCCGGTGACCGCAAGCGCGCGCAGTTTGCCGGACTTCACGTGAGGGCCGGCGCTCGCCATCGTGGTGATCATCGCGTTGACCTGTCCGGCCAGCAAATCGACTAGGGCTGGCGAGCTGCCTTTGTAGGGCACCGCGAGAAATTGAACGCCGGAGCGTGCGCGAAACAAGTCAACCACCACTGAGCCGGTGCCGGCCAGCGCGACGGTCAGTTTGTTCGGCTGGGCTTTGGCGAATGCGATGAGCTCGCGCCCGGTCTTCGCCTCAACACTGGGCCCCGCCACCAAAAACGCCGGGGAACGGCCGATCAGGGAGATCGGCGTGAAGTCTTTCACTGCGTCGTAGGGCATTTTTTTGATGTAGATCGGCGTGCTGCCGTGAAACACATCCACCAGCACCAGCGTGTAGCCGTCGGCGGGGGATTTGGCCACCACATCGGTGCCAATCAGCCCACCGGCACCGCCTTTGTTTTCGACCACCACCGTCTGCTTGAGCACACCGGAGAGCTTGTCGGCGATTTGCCGGCCAATGCCGTCCGAGCTGCCACCGGCGGGAAACGGAATCACCAGTTTGATCGGTTTCGACGGGTACTCCTGCGCGACCACGACAGGCGTTGCGAGCAGTGTCGTACACATTAGCGCGCCGCACAGAGCTCGCCGACGGCGGTTGAAAGCTGGAAAGTTCATATTTTTTGCGAAAGGATGTCGAACGGTTTCTATTGTGCTCCTTTCAAAGCGTGGCGCTTCGTGCCAGCGACTGCCGAGGCCTTGTCTGATGTCGGTCGGCAATGAAAAGCGTGCTCACACGCGCGTTGCTTGATCATCAGCTGTGGCGGATTGTTGCGTGCCGCCGACATGCGAACACGGGGCGGATTCAACCCCAAAATGCACGTACCGCACGTCACTTAATCTTGCTGCCGGATACCGCCGGACTGCTATCACTGGCTGCTCCAGACAGCGTGTCGCCGCGCGTGCCGAGCACTAGTTCGTTGAGGATGCCGCTCTTGCTCCAGAACATCAAAATCTTGCCGTCCCGCTCATACCAGTAGCCGTGTCCGGTAGCGTTGGCGGCGCTTGCGCTGGCGCTCGATGGGCGACGTTCGCTCCCCCGTACCCGACCGTCCACCGTGAAGTGGTAGTACACCGACCGGGCGCCATATTGCATCGCCCACCAGCCAGGAAGTGCTGCCAGTGTGGTGTGGGTGGCTTTGGGGTCGTCGTCAGTTTTGAAATGTAGCAGTGTGTAAGTCCAGGTGCCTGCACCGAGAAACCAGTCGCGATCATCGATGTTCATCGGGTGCCGACTGCGCGTGTGGCAGGAAATGTGAACACCAGAAAGAATCAACGCGCAGTGATGAATCGTGTTCTTCAGCGAGTAGAAGATCATGTCGCCGTCCTGCAACATTTTCGATTCGAAAATTCGCAATGCCGTCGCGTAGTCGGCGCGCGTGGCGAAGGTCTGCGTGTCGGCGCGTGCGTAGAGCGTTTGATGCAAGGCGGGTGCGCTGTTGGTGGCCGATGAAATGCCTGCCGAGCCCAGCGCGGAGGAGACATAGTGCGCGCAATCAAGCAACCCCTTGTCGGGGTGTATCAACTGGAACGCGTCATTGGCCAGATCGCCACGCCGGTGAAAGGCCTGAGCCCGGCTCAGGGCATCGGGGCGCACCAGGTACAGACCCTCGCCGTCAGCATCCACTGGCTCGCGCAGAAAAACTGCGCGCC
>JAYSUK010000028.1:0-2368 GCA_043719085.1 Burkholderiales bacterium
GAATCGCCGGCCGAGTTTGAACAGATTGTCCTGAAACGACGCGGCAATGAGATCGTCCGCCTCGGCCAGGTCGCGAGTATTTCAGATGGCTTTGCGGAACTCGCCGGCTTCAGCATCCGCAACGGCCTGCCGAATGTCGGCATCTCCGTTACGCGCTCGCGCGACGCCAGTACCGTCACCGTCGCCACCAAGATTCGCAAGGCCGCGGAGGAAATCAACAAGACGCTGCCCAAGGGCACCAAGCTTGAGGTTACCCAGGACGGTGGCAAGAATGCACAAAGCAGTTTGCAGAATGTGATCGAGGCGCTGATGTTTGGCGCGCTGCTGACCATTGTCGTGGTCTATGCGTTTCTCAATTCATGGCGCTCAACGCTTATCACGGCACTCGCGTTGCCTACCTCGGTGATTGCGGCCTTTATCGCTGTGTGGGCCTGCGGATTTACACTCAACTTCATGACCCTGCTTGGCCTCTCGCTGGCCATTGGCGTGCTCATCGATGACGCCATCGTTGTTCGCGAGAATATTGTCCGGCATATGGAAATGGGCGCAGACCGACGCACGGCGGCAAGCACCGGCACGCAGGAGATAGGCCTCGCCGTCACCGCGACCACGTTTTCGATTATCGCTATTTTTATTCCCGTTGCGTTTATGGGCGGAGGTGCCGGTGAATGGTTTAGGCCGTTTGCCTTGACCGTTGCCACATCGGTATTGGTGAGTTTGTTTATTTCCTTCACCCTCGATCCGATGTTATCGGCCTATTGGGGTGATCCGGTGGGTTACCAGCAGCGACCGAAAAAGGGCATTAGTCTGTTGCTCTCCCGCTTCAACAAATGGTTCGACCACCAGGCTGATCGTTATGGCAACGTTATCGCGTGGGCGCTGCACCATCGCAAGTGGATGTGGCTGATCGCCGGCGCCAGCTTCGTCGCTGCGCTGGGCTTGCAGGAAAAATTTGGCGGTACGAGCTTCCTGCCCACGTCAGACGGTGACTCCATCGCCATCGAAGTTCGCACGCCGTCCAGCGCGAGCCTCGAGTATTCGCGCCTGAAAGTCGAAAAAGCGGCAGAGCTCGCCCGCACCTTGCCCGAAACGATCGCAACCAACAGCAACGTCAATGCGGGCGGTGGCCGGGTTTATGTGGATATCGGCAAGAGCACCAAGCGCAAACGATCGGGCACTGAGATTGCCGTCGAATTGCGCGAGATGATGCGGCAAGTTGTCGGCGCCGAATACACCGTTCTCAACGACTTGAACAACGGCGCCAGAAAGCCCGTGCAGATTCTGTTTTCCGGTCCGGACTCGCGCCGTCTGATGGCCATCACCAGTGATTTCATGGTCAAACTCGCCGCGGTTCCTGGCGCGGTTGATGTCGGTCTCTCTCAGCAGGATCCTAAAGACGAATTGAGGATCGAGCTTAATCGCGGCCTTGCAAATTCGCTGGGCATTTCTGCAGGCGATGCCGCGCAGGCGTTGCGTGTCGCGTTTGCCGGCGTTGAAGTCGGCGATTGGGTTGACCCAACCGGCGAATCACGCGACGTCGCGGTGCGCCTTCACCCTGAAGTCAGAGTCAACGCAAGCAATATTGAACGCCTGCCTGTTGCGGTCAGCGGCAGCAACATGATGGTGCCACTGGAACAGATTGCGACGGTAAAAATGGGTAAAGGCCCGGCGCAGATTCAGCATTCCGACGGTAAACGCATGATCACCGTCTCGGCCAACGCGCAGGGACGCTCGGCCGGAGAGGTGACGGCCGACGCGCTGAAAATTGCCAGGCAAATTGATTTCCCAGCCGGCTATGGCCTCGAGCTCGGCGGCGCATCGCGTGACCAGAAGGAAGTGTTCAGTGAGATGGGAATCGCGCTGGCGATGGGGATCGGCCTCATGTACTTTACGCTGGTAGTTCAATTTGGATCGTTCACGGCACCGCTACCGATCATGCTGTCGCTGCCGCTCAGCCTCATCGGCGTGGTTGTTGCGCTATTGCTCACAAAGGGCACGCTGAACCTGATGAGTTTTATCGGCATCATCATGCTCATGGGGCTGGTTGCGAAAAATGCCATCCTGCTGCTTGACTGCGCACGCAAAGAAGAAGCACAGGGGGTCAGCCGCGAAGACGCACTGATGCATGCCGGGCGCGTGCGTTTGCGGCCGATCCTCATGACAACGTTCGCGCTGATCGCGGGAATGATGCCAGTGGCGATTGGCCTGGGCGAAGGCGGTGAGTTTTATCGGCCGATGGCCATTGCCATCATCGGCGGCACGATCACGTCCACCATCTTGACGTTGCTGGTGGTACCGACATTTTACGACAGTATCGAAATTGCCCGCGACGGCGCCGTCGCCAAGTTCCGGCGCCGCGCCGAACACC
>JAYSUK010000271.1:0-3510 GCA_043719085.1 Burkholderiales bacterium
GACCGACCCACATCCACATGCAATGAATCGAACTACGTCGCCCGCGCCGCACGCCGAGTGCGCCCTTGCCAGCGATAGCCCTGATCGGTTGCACGCTGATGTCGTGCTTGCTTCGGGTCGGCAATCAGCGGGCGATAGCGCTCAATGCGGTCGCCGTCTTGAAGGCGGGTGTCGAGCGGCACCTGTTTGCCCCACAGCCCAATGTCGCTGCCGTCGGTCAATGGGCTTATTGCTGCCAGTGCAAGCGCGTCGCTAAGTGTTGCGCCGTCGGTCAGACTCAGCTCGCGTTTGGTAGCGCGATCCGGCCACGCCTCGATCAGTGTCACCGTGATCACGCTGAGCCGTTCAGCGCGTCCGCACGCTTCACAAACGAGTCGACAAAGGTCGCCGCAATGCGGTCAAACACCGGTGAAATTACCACGCCGATGATGCCGTCAAATGCGTAGTTCAACTCGAATTCCACCTTGCAGCCCAGCTCACCCAGCTGCGTGAATCGCCATTGCCCCGCCAGCCGTGAAAACGGCCCACTGACCAGCGCCAGATCGATGCGCTCGTTGGGCAGCAGCGTGTTTCGAGTGGTGAACGTCTGCCGCACGCCAAGGTAGGCAATGTCTACTGTGGCTTGCATCTGGGTTTCGGTCTGCTCAATAATGCGCGCGCCGCCACACCACGGCAAAAACTGTGGATAAGCGGGCACGTCATTGACCAGCGCGTACATGGTGGCAGCCGAATGTGCGACGAGGATGCTGCGCACAACGTGCCTCATGTTCGTGGCCTGATCGGGGGCAACTCTAAAATCAGGGCAATGAGCATTGTCGACAATAAAAAAGCTTTCTTCGATTATTTCATTGAAGACCGCTACGAGGCCGGACTTGAGCTGCAAGGCTGGGAAGTCAAGGCCATCCGCGCGGGCCGCGCGCACGTCAAGGAGGCGTACGTCCGGGTGATTCGCCAGCAGGTGTATCTGGTGGGTGCAACCATCAGCCCGCTGGGCAGCGCGTCCACCCACATTACGCCCGACTCCACCCGCCTGCGCCGCTGCCTGCTGCACCGCGAACAGATCGACAAGCTGATCGGCAAAGTCAAGGAGCGCGGCTACACGCTGGTGCCGATCAACCTGCACTTCTCAAAAGGGCGGGTGAAGCTGGAAATCGGCCTCGCCAAAGGCAAGAAGGATCACGACAAGCGCGCGACAATCAAGGAACGTGAAGGTCAGCGCGACGCGCAGAACGCTATGAAAAAGGCGTCGAGGGATGGGGGGCGGGAGTAGGTTTGGTTCCCTCTCCCGCAGCGCGGGAGAGGGCTAGGGTGAGGGCGGTGGCACACGCTTCTGATTCGCGCTGCGGGAAATTTAGTACTTGGCCTGTGGTTTCGGCGCATCGGTTTGGCTGCGACATTGAAAAACGTCGGCAAAAAGTTGGTCAACCTACGTATTGCCGATTTGAAATTAGAGATACGATGCAAAAATATTTCGAAAGTGCGGTCCGACTCGCGGCTGACTATGCGGGTGTCTTTGAATGTGACGGCGAGACAAGCTACTTTTACCTCTACCGGACGCACGCAAACGCTGGTGAGAAGATTGTCCGTGCGCTTAACGTCGAGTTGAAGCCGTCCCAGTTATTTGATCAGGAGATTGCGGTTGTTTGGTCGCAGAACCAAAGTACCGTGTTCCTGAAGGTAGGCGATGAAGTGATCGCAGCGTTATCGTGTGATTGAAGCAATTACACAGGAATAGATCAGTATGAAAATTTTTGACACTCGCGATGCCAACTCAACTCTGGTCGCGGATTTGAACCCAATCCAGGAAACGGCCTATCTTCTTTCTGTGCCGGGAATGTACGAATCGATCAAAGCGGGTATGGCGCAGCCGCCTGAGGATTTGGCGAAATCGCTCGATTGGTGATCCCGTTTCGCAGTAGGGTGTGGTTCTACCGCACCTCAAGCTGATACGAGCCACTCGACGCGTATCAGTTTGGGTGCGGTAGGATCGCACCCTACGATTGTCACGATGCCTGTACGCATTGACAGTAAATGCCGTGGCAAGCGATAATGCCCGATGCGCGTTACCTTTCCAAATTCCCCATATTCACTTGAACAATTGTTCGAACCGGCGGGTGATCAGCCTACGGCTATCGCCACGCTCGTGGACGGTATTGATTCGGGTTTGCAGTTTCAAACGCTGCTCGGCGTAACCGGCTCCGGCAAGACGTTCACGATGGCCAACGTGATTGCGAGAACGGGGCGGCCAGCGATTGTGATGGCACCGAACAAGACGCTGGCGGCGCAGCTTTACAGCGAGTTTCGTGAGTTCTTTCCGGACAACGCGGTGGAGTATTTCGTCTCGTATTACGACTACTACCAGCCCGAAGCGTATGTACCGTCTCGCGATCTGTTCATCGAGAAAGACAGCGCGATCAACGAGCACATCGAGCAGATGCGGCTGTCGGCCACCAAGAGCATCATGGAGCGGCAGGACTGCATCATCGTGGCGTCCGTGTCGTGCATTTACGGGATCGGCGACCCGGTGGATTATCACTCGATGATTCTGCATTTGCGCGAGGGCGACAAGCTCGATCAGCGCGCCGCGATCCGTCGCTTGACAGAGATGCAATACGACCGCAACGACATGGATTTTTCGCGCGGACGCTTTCGTGTGCGTGGTGAAGTGCTTGATATTTTTCCGGCCGAACATGCCGAGACGGCGGTGCGTGTCACCTTCTTTGATGATGAGATCGAAGTGCTGCAATTGTTCGATCCGCTCACGGGGCACATCAAGCAAAAGATCGGCCGCTTCACGGTGTTCCCCGGTTCGCATTATGCGAGCCCGCGTTCGAACGTGTTGCGCGCGGTGGATCTGATCAAGGCCGAGCTGCACGAGCGCAAAAATCAGTTCGTCAGCGAGATGAAATTGCTGGAGGCGCAGCGCATTGAACAGCGCACGCGCTTTGATCTGGAGATGATGAGCGAGATTGGTTTTTGTAAAGGCATCGAAAATTATTCGCGACACATGAGTGGGCGCCAGCCGGGTGAGCCGCCACCGACGCTGATTGACTACATGCCGCGAAATTCGTTGATGTTCATCGACGAGTCGCACGTGACCGTGAGCCAGGTCGGCGGCATGTATCACGGGGATCGTTCGCGTAAAGAAAACCTTGTTAATTACGGCTTTCGCTTGCCCAGCGCGCTCGACAATCGTCCGCTCAAATTTGAAGAGTTTGAGAAGCTGATGCCGCAGACGATTTTTGTGTCGGCGACGCCACAAAAATACGAGCAAGAGCATGCCGATCAAGTGGCAGAGCAGCTGGTGCGCCCCACGGGGTTGGTTGATCCTGTGTTGTTCGTGCGCCCGATTGCCACACAAGTGGACGACCTGCTGGCGGAGGCAAACCTGCGTGCGGCCAAGGGTGAGCGCGTGATCGTGACCACGCTGACCAAACGCATGGCCGAGGACTTGACCGATTACCTGAATGAAAACGGCATCAAGGCCCGCTATCTGCACTCGGACATTGA
>JAYSUK010000272.1:0-9972 GCA_043719085.1 Burkholderiales bacterium
GCTCGACGGCCTCCGACGGCTGAAACTCGCGCAGCAAGTGGGCGGGGGGAGCGAGTTCGAATATGTCCTTGATACGGACGTCATCGACTTGGCGGTTGAGCGTGGCGGTCATGTCAGGGTTTGCCGGTTATTGTTGCGATGCAATGATTTTACGACAAGCAAGGAAATTGCGTGAAAGCGATCACAAAAAATGATTATTGATATTAAATTGCGCACAAATAAATTTTTAAGCAATTAATTGCGTTCACCATTAATTTCATAGTATTAACTTTCTTGCAAGAACCACATTTTTATAGGGCCTAACAGGTATTTTGTGAATAAGTCGATAAATAGCATAAATCGCACCAAGCCCCCTAGAAATTAGCGTTTACGCAAAGAGCTGTAACCATTTCGTCGAGATTATTCATTGGTTTTTTCTTCGTCGCCCCTTCGGAGGCAGGCGCCAGCGTCTATCGAGACTCCAAAATTGCCACGAATCACCCGAGATCGCTGGGTTTCTGCCTTCGCAGGAACGACGAAGTATGAAATGTTTTGCAATGAATAATCTCGGATCCAACCAAAAAAAAGAGCCCGTACCAGACGGGCTCGAGGTTTTTGCCATTGACTCGGGAGGAGCGAGTCAGTGGCACGCCAGGGCACCGGGGAGTGCATTGGCGTTTTTTGCAAGCGCACGGGGCACCTGCAGACGCAACAATTCGGGGGAATCGGGCGTCGGGCCTGTGCAATGGCCACTGTCATGAGACAGCTTAGATCGCAGTGAGCTTGTTGGTATAGACGTAACGAAACGGAGAAACGTGACACGGTCGCCCGGCCTTCTGCGCGTATCAGTAAAAAAACAGCCCAAAAAGAGGCGGCGGAACCTCGTCGGCGGATGTGCGGCCCACCGATTGGGCAAAGCGGGCACGTGCAGCGCGCGCCTCTGGACTGTTCGCGTCCTTGCTGGCTGCGAGGGCCTCGGCATAGCGCAATGCGAGCACGATGCGGTGCTGTTCGCCGAGCTCTTTGGGCCGCGACTGTTGCGCAGTCGCCAGCACCTCGTTGGCTCCGGGCGCTCGGGCGAGCGCTAAAAGCACGGCCACGCGCGTGGTGAAGGCGAAGTAGTAGTAGGCACCGCGCTGAGGCGTGAGCGCTTTGTAGGCGGCAAACAACACCGGTGCGACCTCAACGAGCTGGCCTTTGGCGATCAGCAGTCCGTTGCGCGCCGATTGCAGCGAGCGAAAGTCGGTGCCCTCGGTGATGCCCTCGGCGCGCACAAACTCAGCGGCTTCTGCGTACAGTCGCTCCATCGCGGGCACATCGTCGAGCGCGGCGGCCACATAAAGCAGCCGCCAGCGAAAGCGGAACAAGCGGCGCTGCGTGACCGTTGCCGCAGGCGCATCAACCACCGCCAAAAGCTCGGCGAATCGTCGCCGCAGTTCAACTGTCGGTGCTACGGCAAACAGGGTGTCGACTTCGAGCAGGTCAAGCTTTGCGTATTCGACCGCCAAATTGTTAGCAGGCGCAGCGGCGAGCCGCGACACCCGGTCTTGGTAGGCGCGGTTGGCGGCCAAAGGGGTGCCGTAGCGCATCTGGAAAAAGGCTATTTCATCAAGCACCGCAAGGCTGTGTCGATTGCTTGGCCCGGCCAAGCTGTCCCACTTGGCAATCAGCGCCACAGCGCGCGCCTCCAAGCCGGTTGTGTCGCCAACAGTCAGTTGCACCGAGATCAACTGACCGAGGTAGGCAAGCCCCGACTTGAGCTGCTTGGGCGGCGGATTTAAATACGTCGACTCATGTTTTTTGAGCAACGCAAACTCTTTTTGCAGATCGCCACGAATCGCGAAAATGGCCGCCCGTTCGCCATCAATCTGCGCGTCATCCCACGCCGTCTTGTGACCGCGTTGGTCAACAAAATCGCTGTACTGCGTGAGCGCCGTTTCGGCCTTGTCAGACAAGCGCGCCTCGTTGTAGACGCTGACGGCCGCGAGCAGCGCGTCGCCACGTAGCGTGGGCTGTGACTTCGCCAGCCGCTGCGTCAACGGCAGCAAGCGCTCAACGCGAGCCACCACCTCCTTGCCGCGCCCCAGTCGCGACATCACCAGACACAGCGTGACCTCCGCGTTCAGGGCGCGCAATGAGTCTGCACCATACAAGGCGGTGGCACTAGTAAACGACTGCTCCGCCAGCGCTAGGGCATCCGGATTTCGGCCCAGCGCGGTGTAGATGCTGGCGAGCGATGCGTTGAGTCGCTCCTGCGTTTCCGGGACATCCGCGAATCGGATGGCGACCTCCTTTCGGGCTTGCTCCAGCAACACGTATGCGCTCGGCCATTCGCCACCATGAAATTCCGGGTCGGCCTTGCGAAACAGATCGGCCAGATAGTCGGTGGCCTGATTAGCTCGTGCAGCCTCAGCACTCGCGCGTTGATACTGCCACAACGAAAACGCTAGCCCCGCTCCCAGCGCCACGATCAAGGTGGCGGTCAAGCCCACGGGCAGCCAGTTGCGCCGCAGCCAAAGGCGGGTGCGATAGCTGCGGTCTTCGCGTCGCGCCGCGATGGGCCGCTGCGTGGCCCAGCGCCGCAGGTCGGAGATAAACGCCTCCATAGTGCGATATCGATCGGCGGGATCAATGCGAATCGCACGCGAAATAATGGCATCGAGGTCGCCGTGAAGGCGATGGGCGTCCCTGGGCGGCGCCAGGTTGTCTTTGGCATCGGACCGGGACGTTTTTAAGGCGTGCGTTGCGGCATGCGACACCCGTTCCGGCGTGACGTGCAGCACCGCGTATTCGAGCGCCGCGCGGCCCGGTTTGTCCGGGAGATGGGCGCGTCGGCCGGAGAGCAGGTGATAGGCGAGGCTGCCCAGCGAATAAATATCGCTGCCAACACCAGTTGCTTCGCCGCTTATTTGCTCGGGCGCGGCGTATTCGACGGTCAAGCCGCGACCGCCGATTTTGGTGGCCTCCGAGGTTGTGGCATCAATGTGCTCGCGATCCTCAAGCAGGCCCGCCACGCCGAAATCGAGCAGCTTGACGTGTCCTCCGGGCGTGACCAGTACGTTCGACGGTTTCAAGTCGCGATGCACCACTAATTGTGAGTGCGCGTACGACACCGCCTCGCCAATCTCGCGGATCAGTTCGATACGTGCGGCCACGGTAGTCGCGTGTTCTGCCGCATAACTGAGCAGCGGCATGCCTTCAACATATTCAAGTACCAGAAACGGTTGCCCGAACAGGCGACCGGCATCAATCAACCGGGCAATTCCGGGGTGATTGAGTCGCGCCAGCAGCGCTCGCTCCTGCGCGAACCGGGCTTCAAACTGATCGGTGTCGCCCTCGGCCCGTAAAAATTTGACCGCAGCTTTGGCCTGAAACAACCCGTCTGCCCGCGTGGCCAGCCATACCTCGCCCATACCCCCGACGCCGATGACCTCCTGCAGTTTCCAGGCCCCGCAGCGTTCACCCGCATGGCGACGCCCGGCGCCGCGGTCGTGCTCGGCGCGCAAGGCCCGGTGCAGCAGGCGCTCGAATCCGCGCTCGCCAGACTCGTTCAATTCAGGGGCGAACTGGGTGACAAATCCAGGCGTTGCATGAGCCGCAGCGTCATGGCGCACTACATCGGTGACCAGCGTTTGTGCATCCGCACGGCCCAAAAGCTTGCGCACTTCTTGCGAAAGTTTGGGGTCAGTTGCATGCAGTCGCTTGAAAAATTCCGGACGCGACAACTCATCACATTGCAGCGCCTCGTCCAGCGCTGCGTTGACGGCCTTCCAGAACGTCGGATCAAAATCGTCGGCGATGGGGGCAAGCTCCGAAGGTGTTGGCGGAAAAGATTGAGTCATTGCACCAGCAAAGACGCAAAGTCCGTAAAAACTGCGTCAGATTGGCTCCGGCGCAACATCAAGCCACTCCGCCAGCAGCGCCCGCGCTTTGACAATTTCACGGTTGATGGTGCGCGATGAAAGGCCGCGTGACTCGGCAGTTTCAACAATGGTCATGCCGCAAAAAAAGTGCAGCTCAGCGGTTTGATACATGCCAAGGTCTACAGCCTTGAGTTGCTCCAGCGCGCGATCCAGCGCAACCACATCGAATGCTGGCAAAAATTCAGCTGCAGCGGAATCTGCATGCGAAAGGGTTAACAACGTGTCGCCGCCGCCCCGTTTTTCAGCATCGCGCGCACGAATGAAATCAATAACGATTGAGCGAAGCACTTTGCCGACATACGCAAAAAACTGCACTCGCGTGTCCCCATTCAAGCCCTCGCGCTCGGCCATGCGCATAAAGCCCTCATGCACCAGCGCGGTTGCGTTCAAACCGGTCACCCCACCGGCCTGCGCGAGCCGGGCGCGTGCTACTCGCTTGATTTCGGGATAAAGCTCGGCGTAAAGCTTACTCATCGCGGCAGAGTCGCCGCTGGCTGCTTGCTGAAATAGTTGAGGGTTGACGTTACTCAAAATGGGTGTTGGCGCAAAAATCTTTGGCAGTACGTCTTTATATCGTTTAACCCTCGCGCCGTAAACCCGTTGCTAGTGCACGGTTTCGCGTAAAAGCGGCGATCGCCGCAAAGCTTCGGGTGTTCCGTCGCAATCGATGGAATGTTGAATAATGCCGTAGCAACCCTTCCGCTTTTGAGGTGATCATCATGCCGCGCCAAGTTCTGCGTAACGCTCGAGTGTTTGACAGTATCAACGGTGCGGTGCTGCCTGCAGGCACCGTAGTTGTGGTCGACGGGCGTATTGCATCGGTCTCGGCAGGCGACATCGCCGCCGACGTCGGCGATCAGTTGAGTTCCGCCTCCGGTGGCGCGGACGCAGTTGATCTCAAAGGCCGGATCGTGCTGCCGGGCTTCATCGATTGCCATGTGCATGTAACCGCTGTGCATCACGACGTATGGTCGCTGTCGATGCAGCCGCCGAGCTACATCACCGCACAAGCGCGACACATTCTCGAAGGCATGCTGATGCGTGGCTTCACCACCGTGCGCGACGCGGCGGGCGCGGATTACGGCGTGCAGCTGGCCATCGAGCGCGGCTTTTTGCGCGGGCCGCGATTGTTCATCGCCGGTTCGCCGATCTCACAAACGGGCGGTCACGCGGACATTCGGCCACGGGGCGTCAAGGAATTTATGTGTACTTGCGCGGGGCTTGGTCTGTTTCCGGCAATCGCCGATGGCGTGTCCGAAGTTCGCCGGGCAGTGCGTGAGCAATTGCGAAACGGTGCTAACCAGATCAAGATCATGGCTGGTGGCGGCGTGGCAAGCCCGACCGACCCCATCGACGGTACGCAGTACTCGTTAGAGGAGATCACCGCCGCCTGCGAGGAGGCGTATGCCGCCAATACCTACGTGATGGCGCACGCCTACTCGCCACGCTCGATCACGCGGGCCGTGCAGTGTGGCGTGCGCTCGATCGAACATGGCAATCTGCTCGACGAAGCGACCGCTAAAGTCATGAAGGCGGAGGGCGCGTTTCTCGTTCCCACACTTGCGACGTACGCGATGCTTGCGGAAGAGGGCAAACGCCTCGGCTGGAGTGACGAAATGCTCGGCAAACTGGATCGCGTAAAGGATGCAGGCACACGAGCCATCGCCATCGCCAAAGCCGAGGGCATTCCGATTGCGTTTGGCACTGATTTGCTCGGCGCGATGCATGCGCAGCAAAGCATTGAATGGCGCTTGCGTGCGGGCGTGCAGACACCTGTCGAAATCTTGCAAAGTGCCACCAGCGTGGCAGCAAGATTGCTCAATCAGGAAGGAAAACTCGGTGTAATCGCGCCGGGTTCACACGCAGATTTGGTGGTCGTGGACGGTGACCCGACTGCGGACATCACCGTTTTATGCGATCCACAGAAGGCGATAGTTGGGGTGATGAAAGCGGGCGTCTGGGAAAAGGCGCTGTGCGCGTAACCGCTTGAAATTTTGCGCAATCTGCTTGTTTTGAAGTGCCCCAACCATTCAGAGCGCATCATCTGCAGCAGTCTGAATGTTGTTGACCGCTAGCGGTAGGTCCGTCGCACCGGTTCGACGGCGCAAACCGGGTGGGGCATTCACGCTATGCAACTTGTTGCCTACGCGTCAAATTGACGGCTAAACGTCGCGCGCCGACCCCGGATATTCCGCGACTTTCTCGTCTGACGTGAGCAGCGCGATGCCTTCGACGGTCGCCTGCGCCACGAGGATTCGGTCGAACGGGTCTTTGCGAATGGGTGACAGATTTTCGGCGTTCAACGCATGTTCGCTGCTGATCGCAATCTCGATGTAGCCGTTGTCCAGCAAACCACGTCGCAACACGCGTCCCTGAACCTGAATTGTTCGCTTGTATTCGTATATCCGACCAAACACTTCGAAACGCTGACTCAACTTCTAAAATTGCACTCAACATGCAATCTCTCTCATCCGCCGCGCAGGACAAGCGTGCCGGAATCGCTCTCGCGGCCGCACTCGCGCTGGTCGTGATCTGGGGCGTCAACTTCACCGTCCAGAAGTACGTCTACACCGCCACTGGGCCGGGGGGATTTTTGTTTGTGCGCTATCTGATCATGCCAGCATGCGCGGTTGCTTTGCTGTTTCGTACTTACGGCACGAAGTGGCCGCGCGTGTCGAGCCGCGATTTGTGGGCGTTGGCGCGACTCGGCATTGCCGGGCACTTCTTGCATGTGAGCATGGTGACTTACGGCATTCACTGGTCGACGGCATTTTCGAGTTCGTTGATCCTTGCCTGCGGCCCAATTTTTACGCTGCTGATCTTGCGGCTGATGGGCGTTGAGCATCTTAAGCGTGCGCAGGTGATTGGCGTGGCGATTGCGTTTGCGGGCGTGCTGGTATTTCTCTCCGACAAACTGCTCGCCGGCAACTGGGCGGCGTCGGGCGGGGATCTCTTTCTGCTGGTCGCGGCGAGCTTCTTTTCGTATTACACCGTCGCCGCAAAGCCGATGATCGAGCGGCTTGGTGGCGTGGTCACGATGACTTATGCCGTACTGATCGGCAGTATTCCGGTGGTGCTGTTTGCGATGCCCGCAGGGCTTGCTGTGAACTGGATGGAGGTGCCGCTGACGGTGTGGATCGCGATGATCTGGGGCGTAACGGTGTCGGCCTTTCTGGGCTGGCTCGTTTGGGGCTGGGTGAACAGCGTGCGCGGCGTGGCGCGCACGGCGCCGCTTATGTACCTGATGCCACCCGTTGCAGGGCTAGTGGCGTGGGCATTCGCTGGCGAGCAGTACACGACGAGCAAGTTGATCGGCGCGGCGGTCACGCTGAGCGGCGTGGCAATCGCGCAATTTTCAGGCGGTACGGCTGCCCGTGAGGTGCCGGCGGTGTTGGACTGATGGCGTGAGGCGGCGATCAGCGGCGCGCGCAGTGATCAGCGTCGTGCGCAGTGTTGCGACGGCGCTGATGACCACGAAAAAATGGTTGAGGACTTTTTGAGCAGGTACAGCTTTTCTGCAAAAGCCTTATTGCATAGGGGCTCCGCGCACAAAATTCGTAATATCGACTTAAAGCGGACGTTGGCTAGACCCCATTCTTAGTGCAGGTTACTTCGAAAAGTTGAGAGACTGCCAGTTATGACGTGGCGCACGCTTCACAGTCCGGCGCATGCTCTACCATTTGCCTAATGGCAACGCTCTGGTTGCTGATGAAACAAACGCTGAAATCGCACCAGAAAACCTCACGGACACGCCATGAAAGACAAAGTTACTCTCGTCACTGGAGCCACGCGTGGCATTGGTGCCGCCATCGCTAAAACGCTTGCTGAAGCGGGCGCGAAGGTCGTTGGCACGGCAACCACGCAAGAGGGAGCTGACAAAATCACGGCTGCAATGGCACCGCACGGCGGACGCGGCATTGTGCTCAACGTTACGGATGCAGTGGCGATTGATGCGGCGATTAAAGACATTGAGGCGAGGGAGGGCGCAATCACGGTCCTGGTCAACAACGCTGGCATCACCCGCGACACATTGCTGATGCGCATGAAAGACGACGATTGGGACGCAGTGATGGACACCAATCTGAAAAGCGTGTTTCGCCTGACGCGCGCCGTGAGTCGGGCCATGATGAAAGCGCGCTTCGGGCGTGTGGTCAACATTGGTTCAGTGGTAGGCTCAATGGGCAACGCCGGGCAGGTGAATTACGCGGCGGCAAAGGCCGGTTTGATTGGGCTCACCAAGTCGCTCGCCGCTGAACTAGGTTCACGAAACATCACTGTGAATCTCGTCGCGCCAGGCTTCATTGACACCGACATGACGCAGGCTTTGCCCGAAGCGCGGCGCACCAAACTGGTGGACATGATCCCCGCCGGACGGCTTGGAAGCCCGCAAGATATAGCTGAAGCCGTTAAATTTTTGTGTTCTGATGGGGCAGGATATGTCACCGGTACGACGCTGCACGTGAACGGTGGCATGTATTTCGCGTAATTTCCACGGAGATGCGTGGATTTGCACCTTGTTGGAACGGGCGCTAGCCGCACAGGCGCCTTGATTCGTTTGTTAAAATTCTGGTTATCCGGCTTCGTGCCGCTTTTCATAAAAGGATCCATCAAGGATTTGCCATGAGTGATATCGAAGCCCGCGTTAGAAAAATTGTTGCCGATCAACTTGGCGTAGCTGAAGGCGACATCAAAAACGAATCGTCGTTCGTTGACGATCTCGGTGCCGATTCGCTCGACACCGTTGAATTGGTGATGGCGCTTGAAGAAGAGTTCGGCACCGAAATTCCGGATGACGAAGCCGAAAAAATTACTACCGTGCAGTTGGCAATTGATTACGTCACCACGCACAAGAAGTAAGCGCTGAAGAAACCAAGGCCCGCCCTTGAGCGTACAAACGAAGGCGGCCATAGTGCCGCCTTTTTTACGCATTTGTAAAGCAATCAACCATGATCGACTATGACAGATAGACAGCGCCGCGTCGTAGTGACCGGAATGGGCGTAATCAGCCCTGTCGGCATTGACGTGCCCTCCGCGTGGGACGCCATCATTAACGGCCGCTCTGGCATCGGCCCGATCACCCGTTTTGATTCGACACCGTTCAACACGCACATTGCAGGCGAGGTCAAAGGCTTCGACCCGGCGAAGTACATGTCCGGCAAAGAAGCGCGTCGCTACGACAGCTTCATTCATTACGGCATCGCCGCTGCCAAAGAAGCACTGGCAGACGCGGGAATCACGCCCAATCCAGCAAACCCCGAGCGCTACGGTTTGTCGATTGGCTCCGGCATTGGTGGTTTGCCGCTAATCCAGGAGACGGCCTACGCACTGCGCGATGGTGGCCCGCGCAAAATTTCACCGTTTTTCATCCCCGGCTCAATCATCAACATGATCTCCGGTTTGATCTCGATTGAATACGGTTTTCAGGGGGCCAACATGGCCGCCGTCACCGCGTGCAGCACGGCTAATCATTGCATTGGTGAAAGCATGAGGAAGATTGAATACGGCGACGCCGACGTGATGATCGTGGGCGGATCCGAGGCCGCTGTGTGCGAACTCGGCATCGGCGGCTTCAATGCAGCGCGCGCTCTGTCAACCCGTAACGACGACCCGACGGCTGCGAGTCGCCCATGGGACGTTGATCGCGACGGTTTTGTGCTCGGCGAAGGCGCGGGCGTCCTGGTGATCGAAGAGTACGAGCACGCCAAAGCACGCGGCGCAAAAATATATTGCGAACTCATCGGCTATGGCGTGTCGGGCGACGCGTACCACGTCACCGCTCCGCGTGAAGATGGAGATGGTGCGCGCCGTTGCATGCTGAACGCGTTAAACAACGCCAGCATGATTCCGGCCGACGTTGATTACGTGAACGCCCACGGCACGTCCACGCCTTTGGGCGACCTGGCTGAGGCGACGGCGGTCAAAGCCGCGTTTGGCGAGCACACCAAAAAACTTATGGTCAGTTCCACAAAATCCATGACCGGGCATCTGCTCGGCGCTGCCGCAGGTATTGAGGCCGTGTTCACAATTCTTGCGCTGCATCACGGGGTCATTCCACCGACCATCAACCTGC
>JAYSUK010000273.1:0-32045 GCA_043719085.1 Burkholderiales bacterium
CACATATTGCACATTCGGCATTGGACTTGCCACCAACAGCGTGAGAAAATAGTGTTTGTTTTCAAGGAGGTATCGTGGATTTGACGATGCGCAGCAGCGCTAGCCCGGACGGTGGCCCCAGTGGAGAGCCCGGCCAGCAGTGCCTTTCTCGCCCGACGCAAAAAAGCCGCAAGCCGGTGGTGCTCGTACCCTGCGACAACCGCGTGTATGACGACCGGCCGATGCAGGTGTTGCTGCAGCGCTATTCCGATGCGCTGCGCGATCAGGCGCAGGTGCTGACCATTCCGCTGCCGTGCACGGGCAAGGAAGACGTCGAGGCGTATCTGGCGTTGGCTGACGGCATCATGCTCACCGGTTCGCCGTCGAACGTCCACCCATCACATTTTGGGCAGGATGTGTACGACCCCGCGCTGCCGCTTGACCCGGCGCGTGATTCGATAACGTTGCCGCTGATTCGTCGCGCGGTGGAGCTGGGGTTGCCGATGCTCGGCATGTGCCGTGGTTTGCAGGAGATCAATGTGGCGCTAGGCGGCACGTTGCATCAGGCGGTGCATGAAGTAGATGGTCGCGACGATCATCGTGGCGCTAAGGGGCGTTCTGGGGCCACCACGGACGAGGTTTATGCGCTGGCGCATCCCATTCATGCAGTGCCCGGTGGCTGCTTGGCGGCCATCATAGGCGCCGGGGACGTGATCGTGAACTCGGTACACGGTCAGGGCATTGACCAGATCGCACCCGTTTTGCGGGTCGAGGCCGTCGCGCCGGACGGTCAGGTTGAAGCCGTCTCGGTCAGCACTCACCGGGGGTTTTCGCTCGCGGTGCAGTGGCATCCAGAATGGAGACCGACTGAGAGCGAGTCATCGCTAAAAATTTTTGCGGCGTTTGGCGATGCGTGTCGGGCGCGAGCGACACATCGCGCCGCATCGATGTAAACGCAGTCGCTGGCGGCTGCGTTACGTCATAAAATGTCATGTTGAACTACTGAGCTTAATGTGACGGGCCGAACCATGTCAAACACACCAAAAGTCAACACACTGCCCGAAGTCCTGGATAAGACGAAAGAGGCGAAAGAGCAACTGGAGTCTGATTCCCGCGAGCTTTTTGTGGTCAACGAAGTGTTGAAGCAAGAAATTCCAGACCCGGTCAAATCCTCAGGCGACGTCGCCGCCGCGCTTGAGCGCAGCGAGTCGATTCAAAACAATATGGACGCGGTCGCCGAGGATCTGGATGAAGTGCACAGAGCGCTGGACCACGAAGTAACCCGGCGCAAAAGTGCTGAGAAAAAGTTGACCGAAACGAAAGCCGATCTTGCGGATACTAAAGCGCTGCTAGCCGACGCAACCGATCATTAATATGCAACATCGAACCCGTAGGCGACGACTTGGCGTCGCTAGTGGCCCCGAGGAGCGCGGCCCCGTCCGCACCTACGGAGGTGCAGCAGCACTGGGTGGCGGTTGCATGACGCGGCGGAGTTGACCGGCGTCGATGTTTAACAGTCGATTGGCGGCAAAGCTATTTTGCGAATCGGGCTCCAGCGCAGCGCTGATCAGCGCTGCGAGCGGCTGAGCCATGGTCACGTAGTGGGTGCCGGGCAGGGGAACCAGCTGGCGCGCTTGCGTTTGCACGCGCAACACACGAATTCCGTTGGGATCGTCGGCGATTGCACCGCGCGCATCCTGCCGCGCACCTACAGCGTCCGCCTCGATCACGTAGTCTTCAACATCCCACGGCGTTTCGGGTGAAGCGGCTGCCAGTGTGGTCACGGCGATTCCGAGGTTGCGCAGGCGCCGTACGGCTACGTGCTGGTCGGCGCTGATCAAGTAGCCGCAAGGCCGCGCCCGCTCGCGCGCCACCTCTAGTTGGTGCGAGGAGCGCCAGCGGACTTCAACCTCGCGCGGCTCGCCTGTTTTCGCGTCGAGAAAGCCCACGTTGCGCTGCTGCGTTGTCTGCTGCACCACCACCGCGATCTTGCCGCTGCAGGCAAGGCGCGCGGCGGCCTCACCAGCATCTCGTTGCAGCCGTACTAGCGTCGGGCCTTCTACTGCGGCGGCTTCGATCACGGCCATTGCGGAGAGCACATGGGACTGCACACGGCGCGCGAAGTGAGCGCGGCCAATGCCGATGCCGCGGGTCTCCAGAAGCAAGCTGATGGAATTGCGCAGACCACCCACATTGCGGCCCGTGTCAGCGTTGACCCCACCCATCGACACGGTCAGATCTTTGGGGTCATTTGACGAGGTGTAGTAGTCATCCACCCGGTGCCCCGCGGCCTCAAGGGCGGTGCGCGCTGCTGCGAGATATCGACTCTGCGCGGCCTGCACGTCGGGGCTCAAATTGCCAACGCTTGTCGCTTGCAGCAGAGCATCCGCGCGCATCACAGTGCCAAATTTGCTGACCCATCGCCCGACCACGGTGAACTCGTGCAGGTCGAGCACTACCTGGGGTGAGTATTTGCGCACGGCTGCCGCGATGGCCCGCGCTTCGGGTGTGCGCAGCAGCAGGTGATCGCGGTTGACATCAATGCCGCTGGCCGCATCGCGTCCAAAGCGCTCAGCCGCGTCGGGGTTAGCTCGCGGCATGATCACCACGTTGACGCGATCAAGCAGCGCGCTCCGTTCGTTGGCCAGACTCTGGGCGAGCACCAATACCGCTTCGCCGCCCGCAGGTTCGTTGCCATGCTGTTGCCCTAGCAGCAACACGGTCGGCAGGCGGGCGTCGAAGCCGCGAAAGCCGGTCAATACGGCTAACGCCATCGCCCGGCCCTGCTGCGAGTGGCCTACTGTTTCCAGGGACACGCGATCGGAGTTTTGCGCCAATGCGTCGAGAAACTTGAAGACTTCGGCGTGTGACGTGAAGTCCTGACGCCCCGGCGCAAATGCTGGCGTGGTGAAGGGCTTTGCCGGATCGGGGAACTGGCGTGCGATGGCCTCCGGCTCAACCGTCACTTTCGACGGGTCGAACTGCGCTTGCGCGAGACTCGACAGCGCAAGCCCCACCGCAACGACACTCCGGAGGCGTGCGCGGTAGAGGGGGGCGCGCCGGCCGTTGCTGGTGATCGATGGGGGCGGTTTTGGGGTCATGAGCTACGCCTTAGAAGTTGTGCCGCACACCCGCACCAATGGCGCGCACGCGAACATTGTTGCGACTTGAATCAATACCATCCTTGTCGAAAAATAGCTGGAGGTCGGTGCGTTTGGACAAAAAATATTGGTAGCTAATTTGCTGGCGCTTTCGCTCGCCCTTCAAAGAGCCCTGCACATCGCGCTCCATTAGATTCACCACCACCTTGTGCGGCCCATTGGTGTAGGCGGCGCCGACAATCGCGTATTGCACATCGCGCCGCGTCGTTACCGTGTTTTTATAGCGGTCGACGCCGCCCAGCGCGTAAAGCTCCAGCCCGCTGAGCACCTCGTAGTTCAGGCCCGCTTGCCATTTGTCCTTGAACTCGTTGTTAGCCAGCCCACCCCGCCGGGTATCTGATGCAAAACCAATGGCGGCTTTCAGCTTGCCAGTTTGGTAGTTCAACCCGAGATCAAATGACCGCAAGGCATCCTCAGGATCAGCGACGGTTCCTGCACCTCCGAAGTAATAGCGCGACCGCAGGCTGAGGCCAGACCAGGTAGGGCTCGCGTAGCCAATGCTGTTTGAAGTGCGGTTACGTGCGTTTTGCATCGAGGTGCTGGTCGCAGTGGCACCGGCGTCGTTGGGTGCGAAGTGCGTAATGCTGATGATTTGCGAGTAAAGCGGAGATCCTGTCGGATTGGCGGAGTCCAGACGACCCAGCGCCAGCGTTCCCCATCCGCCTCTCAGGCCCACGTAGCTGTTGCGAAATGCGGGGTTAGTTAGTGCGCCATTGTCAGCGCCCAAGCCAAATTCCAGACCGAACAATGCTTGCGTGCCGCCGCCCAGGTCTTCGATGCCGCGAAGTCCGAAGCGAGACGCATTGTCACGAAGCTCAACGAGCTTGGTGCTGCTCCCGGTTTCGATCTGGTTGGCGGTGAGCGCGAGGCGGCCGTACAGCGTGACTTGCTGCGCCGAGCTGGAGGCACTCGCGAAGCTCAAGCAGGTGAGTGCGGTCAGTGCGATGGACGTGTGGAGGTGCATGGTTGACTCCGTGATGTTGATGTGGGAACAGGTGCGGGTTTTGGTTTGCAGCGGCTTAAAAAAACGTGGAAGTACTACGACGACGGTGGTGGCGCGTCATCGCTCGCGCCGGGCGCGATGGGCGGGTGCTCGCGCAGGGTTTGCTCAAAGGCTTGGATCATGCGGCGCATGGGGCCGCGCACCCATCCGTCCTCCATCGCCACATCGGTCTCTTCTTTTGGATCGCGCTTGAGGTTGAACAGCCATGGCGTTTCGAGATGTCGCGTGCCTTCGTTCGGCTCTTTCTCGAACACCAGATGCATCTTCCAGTGTCGCCACTTGGCTGCGCGCAATTCGTTCTTGATGTAGAAAACAAAACCTTCGCGGGCTGATTTTTCGTCTTGTCCCCTCCACCACCCGAGCTGATTGACACCGTCAATCGGTCGGTCGGCCGGAAGCTCGCCGCCTCCAGCGGCGATCAGAGTAGTGAACAGGTCAGTGACGTGAACGATGTCGTCACTCACCCGGCCCTGCCGCACATGACCGGGCCAGCGAACGATCAGCGGCACACGAAGGCCACCCTCCATCGCGGTGTGATAGGTCCCAGTCCACGGCCCGGCGGTGCCGCGCCACGGTCTGCGAAACTCGGGGCCGTTGTCACTGGCAAAAATAAACAAGGTGTCGTCGGCAATCCCGAGTTGCTCGACGGCATCAAGCAGTTGCCCCACGCGGTGATCCATTTCCAGCATTGAATCGGCAAAGTCGCCGACACCACTGCGCCCGGCAAAATCCGGATGTGGCAGTGTGGGAAAGTGCAGGTGCGTCAACGGCACGTAGGCGAAAAACGGCTGGTCGGCCGCGCATTGCCTGCGCATGAATTCAATGGTCTTATCAGTCAGCTCGCTGTCGATCAGGCGGCGCTTTGCAAGGTCGTACACCGCTACGTTTTCAGCCGGTTGTCCGGCAACGCCCCGCATTACACATGGCACGTCGACCACGGCAGAATCAAAGCCCGGCGAACTCATAAACATCGTCTCGTTGGTGGTGCGTGGAATGCCGTACCACTCATCAAACCCTCGTTGATGCGGGAAGCGGCCATCGCGGTCACCGAGATGCCACTTGCCAAACATGCCGGTCGCGTAGCCCGCCTCTTTGAGCAGTTGGGGCAGCGTGCGCTCCCACGGGTGGATGCCTTGCGGCAAACCGGCTGGCACGGACTGCACAGCGCCGGTGCGGATGGGGTGTCGCCCTGTCATCAATGCCGAGCGCGTGGGCACGCAATCGCTTTCCACGTTGAAGTTGAGGAACTTCATGCCCTGCTCGGCTAGCGCATCGATTCGCGGCGTCGGCGCACCGCGCAGCGCGCCGCCGCCGTAGCAGCCCAGCTCGCCCCAGCCGAGGTTGTCGGCCAGCACCAACACGATGTTTGGGCGACGCGTTGAGACCGTGCTCATTCCAGCGAAATCTTGCGGTCCTTGATGAGCTTGGCCCAGCGCTCGCGATCCCGGATCATTCGTTGCTGAAATGCTTCGGGTGGCGTGGCGACGATGTCCATGGCGGCGTTTTCGAATCGCTGCTTGATAGCAGGCTCCGCCAACGATTCGTCGACGCCGCGGCGCAATCGGTTCAGCACTGCCGCTGGAGTGCCCTCGACCGCGAATAGGGCCGACCATTGCGGCACGTCGACGTCGCTGGCGCCGCTCTCAGCGAGCGTCGGCGTGTCGGGCAGCATCGGGGATCGGTTGCGTGTGGAGACCGCTAGCGCCACCAATTTACCTGCCTTGATGAACTGCAACACCGCAGCCGCGCCGAGGACTGCCACCGGTACCTGTCCGGCAATTACATCGTTTACCGCTTGACCGCCCCCTTTGTACGGCACATGCAGCAGGTCAATGCCGAGTTGCTGCGAAAAAAGCTCACCCACCAAGTGCTGCAACGAGCCCTGCCCCGAGGTTGCGTACGCGATCTGATTGGGCTTTTCGCGGGCGCGCGCCTGCAAGTCCTTGATCGAACGTATCCCTGACGTCGCGGTGGTCACCACCACAATAGGCTGGTAAGACAGCACCGTCACGGGCGTGAACGATTTGGTGAGATCCCACGACGTGGTTCTGAACAGCGGCAGTAGCGACACCGAGTCAGATGCAACCAAAAACGTGTGATGATCTTTCGGCGCTCGTAGCACCGACTCAACCCCAATCGAGCCGTTGGCCCCCGGCTTGTTGTCGATCACCACGGTTTGCGCAAGCCGCTGCCGAACGCCTTCGCCGACGACGCGCGCGGCAATGTCGTTCGAGCCACCGGCCGGAAAGGGGACGACGAAGGTGAGCGACTTGCCGGGCCATTCTTGTGCGTGAGCGAGCGGTGGCGTCATCGCCAGCACGAGCAACGACAGTAGTGCCGTGCGACGCGATTGAGAAAAATATCTATTTGCCATTTGAGAAGTTGTGTGAGGCGTTGTTCGGTGGCATCCCTGGTTTGGGACGCGGGCGGGAAAGCTTGGGGAAACGCGGATTTACTCCCGCTCGCTCTGAACGCAGTGAAGGGTCTAACCACTGAATGCGGGTTTCAGACCCTTCACTGCGTTCAGGGCGAACGGATATTGATTTGTTCAGCATCGCCCTAGCGAGCAGGAATGCGCGACGCCAACGGTTTCACCACATATTCCGTCCGGAATCGGCACTCGGTCGGCGCGCTAGCGCGCAGTTGGCCGCAACGTTGCGCGATGCTTACGGCGCTCGGCTTCTCGCCGCGCTCCACCCAGCGCAGCAGCGCCTCGAACAAGGGCGGGTAGTGCGCGTCTCCCCAATAGCTGTGCTCGGAGGAGTCAACAAAGGCTTGCACTAGCCGCGCGCCATTGCCGGCTGCTTCCATGCGTTTGCGCAAAGTGTCGCTGCCCTCGACAAACACCGTCGCGTCGCCGATGCCGTGAGCAACAATCACTGGCACAGTAAACCGCCCCGCGTTGTCAGCGTCTGTTGCGAAACGGGCCGCGGCTGCAGGGTCTGCGCGCCAGCGGGACACGCCGGCATTCAAGGCGATGTCGTTGTCCGAGCCGGTGTAGCGCACGTCGTGATTGCCCAGCGGTGCACCGCCCACTTTTTGCACTAAATCGCGCAGCGTGAACGTGCCCCAATTGAGGTGGCTGATGATCGAGCTTTCGGGAACGCGCACCACGTCAACAAGGGTGCGCAGCTTGCGCGCTTGCTCCGCTGTGCGCTGAGCGGCGGGCTTATTCAGGCCAAGGCATTCATTGGCGCGGGCACTGACATCGATTCCGGTCAGTTTTGAATCGACGGGTAAACCAATTGACAGCGGGTAGCTCGCCTCGTCGGGGCGCGGATGGTTGTTGCACAGATGCTGATAGAGGGCGCGCATGTCAATTCGAAAGTCGTACGTGGTGGGCCCCGCCACGACGGCGCTGGTCAGCAGCATGCCGTCCCACGACTTGGGGAACAACTCTGCCGCGCGCGTGGCGACCATGCCGCCCCACGACTGCCCGTGCAGAATCGTTCGCTTCGGTTTGGCAACGTGCGCGATGAAGATGCGGCGCACCCGTTCGGTGTCCTCAGCGGCGGTGGTCACGGCAAAGCCACCCTGACGAAACACCGAGCCCGCCCACGCATGACCTTCTTTCACGGTGATCGCCCAGCGTTTGATGTCCTCATCGGAGCGAGTGGCTTTAGGCTCGCCGAGCGCTGGCCCACCGTGCGCATGCACCACCAGCACGCCGCTCCACTGCGCCGGCATCGCGATCAAATAGTGCGCGCCTGCCGAGTCTTGTCCGCGCAGACATCGTGCCGACTCCGGCGCACCGCTGGGGCACGCGGCAGCCTGAGGCGCTGTCTCAGTGGACAACTGCGCGGGCACTCGGGGCTGCGCGGCACAGCCCGCCAGGAATAGCGCGGCCAGGGGCAGCGTGGCGGTGATTATCTTTGAAAACGTCAACATGATTTACCGAGATCCTGACGAAGGAAGAGATTGATTCTAAAAGCAAATCATCAGCTAATTCACAGTAGTATTGACGATATCATCAGTATTCGCTGAACTTTGGATGTGCTGTGATGGCTGCTTCGCGACTCGACCACCTGCGCATCAAACAGGTGAAGTTTGTGGGCCTGTTGGCGTCACTGGGTTCGCTCGCAGCGACGGCGGAGCGTTTATCAATGTCGCCGTCTGCGGCCAGCATGATGCTTAAGGAAATCGAAGGCATTTTCGGCGCCAAGCTGTTTGTCAGGCGAGGGCGCGGCATGGCCTTGACCGAGCACGGACGCGCGCTGCTGCCCCGCTGTGAAACGGTGTTGGGCGAAGTCAGTGCTATGGGCGCGTCCCTTTCCGGCGCAGCCTCGCCGCTGTTGCGAATTGGCGCGTTTCCGCACACCACCACCACCGTGTTGCCGCAGATCGTACAGGCGTTGCTCGCGGGACCCATCGTCTGGCGGCTGCAAATTCTGTCCAACAGCGCAGAACACCTGTTGCAGCAGCTAATTGCGGGGGAAATTGACCTGCTCTTAGGCCAATTGCCGAGGTACGCCGCGAGCACGTCGTGCATCAACGGGTTGGCTCAGCGGGTGCTGTATCAGGGCCAGCTGGCAGTCGTCGCAGGTCAAACGCACCCGTTGGCGCGCCGACGGCAACTCATCCTCTCCGACTTGCTTGCGTGGCCGTGGGTGTTGCCCGACGTGCAGTCCACCACGCGCGTGGCGTTGGCCGACGCCTTCCTCCGACAAGGTCTGGCACCGCCGCTGCCGGTGGTGGAGTCGCCCTCGTTTTTCTTCAGCCTGTCGCTGCTGGCGAACACCGAGCTATTGACCTGCTGCGCACAGTCCGCGGCGCTGATGAGCAGTCGTCAGACATCGATATTGCCGGTCAACATCGGGCTCGACCCGACCCCCGTAGCACTGGTCTGGCGCAAAAATTCTGCGCAAGCGCTGCGCGCTGTCGATTGCCTGAAGGGTCTGCGCATTTCGATGCCAGGAGCGGGCGGCACTATTGAATTTTGACGCGCGTTGCTGCGCCTGCTTCAGTCCGCGATTGCGCATGAGTGCTATCGGAGGTGACCGTGAAACACTTTTGCCAGAATTGACGTGGTGGGCGCTCGCCAAGCGTCGGCTCAGCTTTCGGCGCAACTCCATGTATATATTGGGGTAAACAGTCAAATATGCCGAAATCAACTATCGGCGAAAGCTGCATCAAAGCCCCCATGCAACAAGACTTTGAGCCAAAAGCTATACGCAAATCAAGCTGCAATCGCGTGCCGGTCTCGCCAATGACAACGCCGTCCACTCTGCATCGAGCGCCTCAACCAGCGCATCCACCATCGCAGGCGTGTGGCAGGGCCCTGGCGTGATTCGCAGGCGCTCGGTGCCGCGCGCGACGGTGGGGTAGTTGATCGGTTGCAGGTAGATGCCGTGGCGGTCTTGCAAGCGGTCGGTCAGCGTTTTGGTGTGAACCGGGTCGCCAACGAACACTGGGATGATGTGCGAGACACTTTCCATGACCGGCAGGCCGATGGCTAGCAGGCGGGCTTTGACCTCGGCGACGCGCTGGCGTTGCAGGCGGCGCTCCTCGCTGGAGGCCATCAGGTGCGACACGCTGGCCAGCGCGCCAGCCGCGAGCACCGGCGCGAGCGAGGTGGAGAAGATGAACGATGCGCCGAAACTGCGAATGCAGTCGATGACGGAGGCGTCACCCGTTACGTAGCCACCCTGCATGCCGAAGGCTTTGCCGAGCGTGCCCTGAATGATGTCGATCTGATCGGCGACGCCCATTTCCTGCGAAACGCCACCGCCGCGCGCGCCGTACATGCCGACTGCGTGGACTTCGTCGAGATACGTCATCGCGCCGTATTTTTTGGCGATGCGGGCAAATTCACCAATGGGCGAGATGTTGCCGCTCATCGAATACACGCTCTCGAACACTACGATCTTGGGGCGATCAGGGCTGATGGCGGCGAGTTTGGCCTCTAGATCGGCGGCGCTGTTGTGCTCAAAAATGATGCGGTCACAACCAGCGCGACGAATGCCTTCGATCATCGAATTGTGGTTGTCGCCGTCGGACAGAAAAACGGTGTCCGGTAGCAGCGATCCAATGACGGAGAGCGAGGCCAGGTTGGCGCTGTAGCCCGAGGTGAAGGTGAGTGCGGCCGGCTTGTCGTGCAGCGCGGCGAGCAGGCGTTCCAGCTCAATATGCAGCGCGTTGGTGCCGCCGATATTGCGCGTGCCGCCAGCGCCGGTGGCTCCGGCTTCAATTGCGTCGGTCATCGCGGCGCGAACCTTGGCGTGGTGGCCCATGCCAAGGTAATCATTGGAGCACCAGGTGATGACCTCAGTCAGGCCGTTCGGACCCGCCCACTGCACGCGAGGGAAGCGGCCTGCAGGGCGCGTAAGCTCTGCGAAAATGCGGTAGCGGCCTTCGCGCTTCAATGCATCGATGCGTGCGGCGAAAAGGGTGGGGTAATCAGAAGAGCGGATCAAAACTACGGGGCTTTCCAAGTTGACTCATAATTTTACGGCGCAAACCCTACCTGACGCCCCTAATGAGCGCCATAAGGCGGAACCGCTGATCCGCAACGAGTGGCGCACGGGGCGGTTTCGCTGGGCGACGGACGAGCAGGCGCCCGTCTTAGTGATGGGGATTGTCAACGTAACGCCGGACTCTTTCTCTGACGGCGGTCAACATAGTTCAACAAAATCGGCGTTGGCTCATGCCGAACGGCTGGTGGCGGAGGGCGCACAAATACTCGACATCGGTGGCGAATCGACGCGCCCCGGCGCAGCGGCGGTCGCCGTTCAGGAAGAGCTTGATCGGGTGATGCCCGTGGTGGCCGAACTGGCGCGGAGAGGGCATTGCGTATCGATTGATACGCGAAAAACCGAAGTGATGCGGGCGGCGATTGCTGCGGGCGCGGCCATCGTCAACGACGTGATGGCGTTGGCGGATGCGGGTGCCGTGGAGGTTTGCGCGGCGTCTGAGGTGGGCGTGGTGCTGATGCACATGCAGGGCGGGCCTGCGACGATGCAGGCGGCTCCCGTTTATGCAGATGTGCTGCGCGAGGTGCGGGCGTTTTTGCTTGAACGGGCAGCGGTTTGCGAGGCGGCTGGTATTGCACGAGATCGCATTGCGCTGGATCCGGGGTTTGGCTTTGGTAAGACGATGGAACACAACGTTGCACTGACGCAGCGGTTGAATGAACTGGTCGCGCTGGGTTATCCGGTGCTCGCAGGCTGGTCGCGCAAGCGAACGCTCGGCACGCTCACCGGGCGCGCGGTTGCGGCTGAGCGGGTGCATGCCAGTGTTGCCGCCGCGCTCGCCTGTGTAGCGCAGGGTGCGCGGATTGTGCGGGTTCACGACGTCGCAGCGACGGTCGATGCTTTGAAGGTTTGGCAGGCGTTTGCGCCTTAGGCGGTAAAGTGGGGCCCGAGTGGTGTGGACAATTATCAATGAGTCAGCCAAAAGTTTCCTGTGCCTGCCGGTTTAACTCACTCTCCCTGGGGGAGAGGGCGGGGGAGAGGGTGACCCGAATACGAGGAACGTCGGGATACAAAGTCCCTCACCCCAACCCTCTCCCCCAGGGAGAGGGAGTCTGCCGAACCGGTCACATTTTGTTGACTGAGTAATAAGCGGTGCCTGCGGCATGGAGCGCAAATTCGCCGCCTGTAGCACCGCATTTCAGTCGATGGCTCCCGACACTGGCTAACGCGCGCGAGCCTTATCTAAATGGCCCTGTGACAGCGAACCGCCATAAAATTCAAACATAATTTTTCGAAACGAAAAGAAGGCGGAGCCCATGTCAGATCCCACCAAAGCGTTAACGCTCAAGGAAGCCGCGCTCGATTACCACCGCTACCCGAAGCCGGGCAAGCTGGAGATCAGCGCGACCAAGACGATGACCAACCAGCGCGATCTGGCGCTGGCGTATTCGCCGGGTGTGGCGTTTGCTTGTGAGGAGATCGTGCGCGATCCTGCCGAGGCCTTCAACATGACCGCGCGCGGCAATCTGGTGGGTGTGGTGACCAACGGCACGGCGGTGCTGGGCTTGGGCAACATTGGTCCGCTCGCAGCCAAGCCGGTGATGGAAGGTAAGGCCGTTCTGTTCAAAAAGTTCGCCGGTATCGACTGCTTCGATATCGAAATGAACGAGCTTGATCCCGACAAACTCGTTGAGCACATCGCAGCACTTGAGCCGACTTTTGGCGGCATCAATCTTGAAGACATCAAGGCGCCGGAATGCTTCTACGTTGAGAAAAAGCTGCGCGAGCGCATGAAGATTCCGGTCTTCCATGACGATCAGCATGGCACCGCGATCATCGTGGGTGCCGCGGTCACCAATGGTTTGCGCGTGGTCGGCAAAAAACCTGAAGAGGTGAAGCTGGTGTGTTCGGGCGCGGGCGCAGCAGCGCTCGCCTGTCTTGACATGCTGGTCGCCATCGGCATCAAGCCGGAAAACATCTGGGTGTCGGACATCAAAGGCGTGGTCTGGAAGGGCCGCGTTGAAGAGATGGACGAAAACAAGGCGCGTTACGCGCAGGTAACCGATCTGCGCACGGTCGATCAATTGCTTGACGGCGCAGATGTATTTCTGGGCCTGTCCGCAGCGCGCGTACTCAAACCGGAATGGCTGGCCAAAATGGCCAAGAACCCGCTGATTCTGGCGCTTGCCAACCCTGAGCCCGAGATCATGCCCGACCTCGCCAAGGCTGCCCGACCTGATGCGATCATCGCCACCGGTCGCAGCGATTATCCGAATCAGGTGAACAACGTTCTGTGCTTCCCGTTCATTTTCCGCGGTGCGCTTGATGTCGGCGCAACCACAGTCAATGAGGCGATGAAAGTGGCCGCAGTTAAGGCCATTGCTGATCTCGCCATGGCCGAGCAAAACGATCAGGTCGCGGCAGCTTACGGCGACAGTGGCTCGCTGTCGTTCGGGCCAGAATATTTGATCCCCAAACCGTTCGATCCGCGCTTGATTGTGCGCATCGCCCCAGCGGTCGCCAAGGCTGCGATGGACTCAGGTGTGGCCACGCGTCCGATTAAAGATTTCGACGCCTACAAGCAGCAGCTCGCGCAGTTTGTGTATCACTCCGGCGCTGTCATGAAGCCGATCTTCGATGCCGCACGCAAGACGCCGTGCCGTGTTGTGTTTGCCGAGGGCGAAGACGAGCGCGTGATGCGCGCGGTGCAGGTGGTGATCGACGAAGGCATTGCCAAACCGATCATGATTGCGCGGCCGGCGGTGTTCGAAAAGCGCTTGGAACAATTCGGCCTGCGCATGAAACCGGGCGTGGACATCGAGCTGATCAATCCCGAGAAAGATGATCGCTTTCGCGACTACTGGCAGGAATATCACCGCCTCACTGAGCGCACCGGTGTCAATGCACAACTCGCAAAAATCGAGATGCGCCGGCGCCTCTCGCTGATCGGTGCAATGATGGTGCGCAAAGGCGACGCGGACGCGATGATCTGCGGCACTTACGGTACGCACGACATTCATCTTCACTACATCAATCAGGTGCTTGGACTGCGTAAAGGCGCACACGAGTACGCGGCAATGAACGGCCTCATGTTGCCCGGCCGCTTGCTGTTTCTGGTCGACACGCACGTCAACTACGAGCCAACCGCCGAGCAGTTGGCGGAGATCACGTTGATGGCTGCCGAAGAGCTGCAACGCTTCGGCATCACGCCAAAAGTGGCGCTGCTATCGCACTCAAACTTTGGCACCGCCAACACGCCGTCCGCGACCAAAATGCGCCAGGCGCTGGCGTTGATTCGCGCACGCTCACCAAGTCTTGAAGTCGACGGCGAAATGCATGGCGACAGCGCGCTCGACGAAGGTCAACGCACCGCAATTTCAGGCTCACCGCTCACCGGGTCGGCCAACTTGCTGGTGTTCCCGAATATCGACGCGGCGAACATTTCATACAACCTGCTGAAGACCAGCGCAGGCAACAACGTCGCCATCGGCCCGATCTTGCTGGGCTGCGCCAAACCGGTTCATATCCTCACGCCAAGCGCCACCGTGCGCCGCATCGTGAACATGACGGCGCTGGCCGTAGTGGACGCGAAAAACGCGAGGTAGTGGATGGTTTGGGTAGCACTCCGCACCCACCTTACGGATTACGCCGTGCGCGCAACCCGTTGCGATGGCTGAAAATGGCCGTGGCTTGGTTCGGGGGGGCGTTGTACTTTGCGTTTGCGCACCTAATCTCGAAGCGCAACTCAACGCTGGATGGCTTGGGCACGGTGCGAACGCATTGAGGCCACCGTCGTTGATGCCACGACAGCGCGCGCGGCGCTAAATTTGCAATCGATCCACCACGCGACCGCCCTGCAAGTGCTCGCTGACGATCTCGTCAACATCAGCCTTGTTCTGATAGTGATACCAAACCTCTTCCGGGTAGACCACCATCACCGGGCCTTCTTCGCAGCGGTCGAGGCAACCGGCATTGTTCACGCGCACTTTGCCCTGACCTGACAAGCCCAGCGACTTGCATTTTTTCTTGGCGTAATCGCGCAGCTCACCGGCGCAACGCTCGCCGCAAGACGCGCGACCGTCGTCTCGCTCGTTGGTGCAAAAGAAAACATGGTGTTTGTAGTAACTCATAATGGATGCTTCGACAAAAACTGACCTGAATTATGGCTGGCCCGCTCGCGCATCTTCGTGTTCTTGATCTAACTCGTGTGCTGGCAGGACCGTGGTGTACGCAAACGCTGGGCGATCTTGGTGCCGATGTCATCAAGATTGAGCGACCCGACACCGGCGACGACACGCGTGCGTGGGGCCCGGCGTGGCTCGCCGATGCAGACGGAAGAGACACCGCCGACTCCGCTTATTTCTCAAGCTGCAACCGCAACAAGCGCTCGATGACGGTGGACATTTCCAAACCGGACGGTCAAGCGTTGCTACGCGAACTTGCCACCAAATGCGACATCCTTGTCGAAAACTACAAGCTGGGCGATCTGAAGCGCTACGGACTCGACTACGAGTCGCTCGCAAAAATCAACCCGAAGCTCGTGTACTGCTCGATCACCGCTTATGGGCAAGACGGGCCTTATGCGCACCGTCCGGGCTACGACTTGTTGTGTCAGGCCGAAGGCGGGTTGATGGCGATCAATGGTCATGCGGACGTTGACCAAGGCGGCGCCGGCGGCGGGCCGGTGAAGGTGGTGATAGCGGTGACGGACGTGCTGTCTGGCCTGAACGCGACCATTGCCGTGCTCGCTGCAATTGAAGCGCGCCACACGACCGGGCGCGGCCAGCACATCGACATCGCGCTGCTTGACTCCATCGTGCAATTCGGCGCCAACCAGATCGCCACCTATTTCATCACCGGCAAACTGCCGCAACGTGTCGGCAACGCGCACGTGAATCTGGCACCGTACCAATCGTTCAAAACTGCGGATGGGTACATGATCGTCGGCGCAGGTAACGACGGTCAGTGGCGCAAACTTTGCGCTGCGATGGGCGTGCCGGAAATGGCGTTTCGGTCTGAGTATCTGGAGATGAAGGATCGCAACGCGCATCGGCCACAACTGGTGGTTGATCTTGAAGCGATTCTGACCACGCACACCACGGCGTTCTGGTTAGATAAATTCGGCAGCCTCGGCATTCCGCACGCACCGATCAACACTTACGACCAAGTGTTCGCGCATCCGCAGGTGCAACACCGTGAGCTGCGCCTCGACATGGAGCGCCCGCCAGAGCAGGGCGGCGGTAACGTTGCGATGGTCAGGAGCCCGATTCGCATGGGAGACACGCCGGTGACTTATCGCCATGCGCCGCCGGTGAAGGGATCGAGTACCGTGGATGTGCTGCGTGACGTGCTGGGCAAGAACGAGGCCGAGATTGCTGCGTTGAAGACGGTGACCGGGCTGTAGGACACGCATCCCAGTGACTACTTGTTGCTCGGCCAACACAATATGACCGGCAAACTATCGCTACGCGCCCTGCGTGACAGTCGCGAGTTTCAGCAACCCTGATTCGGCGCGCACCACAAAGCGGCGCTCGGTTTCGCGCCATGCGCCGCCTTCGGGTCGCAAGCAGACATACAGTTTGGGCATCGCTGGGTCGTTCGGCCAGCCGCTCTCTGCGGCGTCGCCTTGATACGGCCCGAGCCACTCTCGGCTGGAGAGGTTGCGCCATATCTGACCCTCATCGCGGTCGGGGAGCGGATGTGCATCGGTTTGCCACAGGCCGCGCCCGTGCTGCGCAGACAACTCAACCGGTATCGCTGCGTCCGGTGACGGATGAAATACGTAACCCCGAGCGAGGGCAAAATTTTCGACCACTAACTGGTCAGGCGTTCGAGTTTCACCGCAGGCCAGCTCAAGCCAGCGACAGATCGCGAGCCGCCCCGCGTCGGTGTGCCCCAAGTCGGTTTGTCGGGTGGTCATCTTGGCGTATTTATCGATCATGCGGTCAAACGCGCGGGGGCCAAAACAGCCGGTGATGCCGAGGGCAGGATGCAGGTTCAGGTAATACTTTACCGTCACTTCGAGGGTTTCGATCACGCCGTCATGGCGCAGTAAAACCACGTCAAATTCGCCGATCGTTCGGCCCGCCGTTCTCACCATCAGGCCACGCGTTGACGAGCGCACATCGGGCCGTGCCGCTTGCCAGTGCAGCACAAATTTTTCAAAGGTGTGACCGAGTGGCGTATTCACCAGCGGGTCACCGAGCAGCGCTTGCAGCGCGCTGGGCTCATTGTCGATTTGCTGCAACCAGTCGGCGCAACGCGCCAGCTCTTGCGCCGACCAAGCGTCCGAGCGCAATCGGCCTTGCCACGCCGCGTGATCGGGGTCGAACAACGATGGCGAACCGATGGCCCATGCAAGGCGGCGCACGTCGCCAGTTTTAAGCTCCGCGAGCAGTGCTGCCAGCATGTTTTTCAACGTGTACCGGCGAATCGGTAGGCGCGGCTTGGGCTCAATCGATGCCCGGAGCGCGGCCAAGTCCGCGCCTACAGCGACCTGATAGCTTCATAGCAGTCACGTTGCATCATCCGGGGCGCCAGGCTGACTTCATGACAGTCAGGCGATCAGCAACGTGCGTTTCAAAAACGCTGCGATATCGTCGATTTCCTCAGCGCACACCGAGTGCGGCATGGCGTACTCGTGCCAGTTGATCTGGTATCCGTGCGTTTCCAGTCGGCCTTTGGAGAGCTTCGCCAGCGCAATCGAAATCACCGGATCCGTCGACCCATGAGCCATGAATATCGGCAGAGTGCGGTTGCTGGTTGACGCCTCGGCACCCAGCGATTCGGCGCAGGCGAGATACGTTGAAAGCGCCATGATGCCACCGAGTTTTTGCGGGTAGCGCAAACCGGTTTGCAGCGCGATCACACCGCCTTGAGAAAACCCTGCGAGCACGATGCGATTGGATGCGACGCCCTGGGCTATCTGCTCGTCGATGAGCTCAGTGATGGCCGCCTGACTGCGCCGCACGCCAGCTTCATCTGCGCGTTTGTCGAGTTCGGCCGAGGCGATGTCGTACCACGCCCGCATGACGTAACCGCCGTTGATGGTGACGGCCATGGTCGGCGCGTTGGGGAACACGAAGCGTATGCCATGGTCGCGCGGCAAACCCAGCTCGGGCACCATGGGGACAAAGTCGTTGCCATCAGCGCCCAGGCCATGCATCCAGATGACGCAAGCGGTGACGGGGGAGGGCGGGTCGAGGGTGATTGATTCAAGCATGGGAGGTATTGTAGGAGTGGTTTTGCTCCCTCCCCCCGGGGGGAGGGTTGGGGAGAGGGACGTGGCGCACGGTCCAAGCTTAGATGGATTGCCACCGCCCTCTCCCCTAGCCCTCCGGGGGGAGGGGAACTTTCTAGAACGTCAAATGCACCTTCATGCTTTGCGACCGATCTGCTGCCATCAAAAACGCCTCATTGGCCGCGCTCATTTTGTAGCTGTGGGTGAGCAGCGTTGATACGTCGATTGTGCCGCTGGCAACCTCTTGCACCGCCGCGCCATATTCGCTGTCAAAGCGAAACGCGCCTAACAAGTCCACCTCGCGCGACACAAATCGGTTCACCGCGATGTCTGCCGTCGGCACGCCTAGCATTCCGACCTGCACCACGCACCCGCCCGACGCGGTGGCCATGATGGCCGACCCAATCGCCGTGGCGTTGCCCGAGCATTCAAAGCTCACGTCGAAAGTGCCCTTGTCGGCAAACCACGCCTCGACTTTTTCGGGTGAGCTGACTGCGTTCACGGCCTCATCAATGCCCAGTCTTTCAGCGCGTTTTAACGCCGCATCGGCCACATCGGTCACCGCAATATGTGCCGCGCCGGCGCGACGCGCTGCCAGCACCAGCAAGCTGCCAATCGGCCCTACCCCGGTCACCAGCACGCGCTTGCCGACCAGCGATCCTGCACGGCGCACAGCGTGTAGCGCCACGGCCAGCGGTTCGGCCATGGCGGCGGTGCGAAAGTCGCAGCTTTGTGGCACCACAAAGCACTGCGCCTCGGTCGCCACAATCACCTCGCGAAATATGCCCTGAATGTGTGGGAACAGCGCCGCGCTGCCATAGAAATTCATCGCCAGACAAATGTGGCCTTTGCCCGCTATGCAGGTGCGGCAAACGCGGCACGGCTGGTTCGGGTTAATCGCGACGCGGTCTCCTTTTTTCACCCGCGTGACGCCTGCGCCCACCTCGTCTACCTCGCCCGACACTTCATGCCCCAGACACAGCGGCTGCTTCAGCGAAAAGTCGCCAATACGCCCCTTGCCGTAATACGACAAATCGCTGCCACAAATGCCCCCCGCACCAAAGCGCACTTTCACCTGACCGGGCCCCACCACCGGATCGTCACCGCGTTCCAATCGCAGGTCTTTTGCGCCATAAAGCATTGCCATCAACATCGTGGTTTCCTGATTTTTTTCGATTGCATGGGGTTGTAGCGCTTAACCGTAGCGACTCGTCGCGCTGAGTTCGAAATACGGGTGTGATCGAGCTTCGCAATGCTGAACAACTTTTCGATGGAATCCTTTGTTTACTGGGGCTAAGTGCAATAAACATCAATTATCGATAAACGCACAAAAAGCGTGCTTAGCCCAATTGCAATAACGATTTTATCAAAAAGCTGTTGATCCGTCGCAACCGGTCAAGACGGAAAAATTATCGGCAATCCGCACGCTGACCAAGCTTTGTGATCTTTTGACTCGGTTGCACAACGGCAGCGCGCGCATCGTGGTGTACTCTCCGCCGCGCTAGCAGCGCAAACTTACAACCATCGGGTGATCAACATGCTTCTCTTGCCATCGGCTTCACGTGTCTGGCGAATGGCCGTATTTTTAGTGATGGCGACAGCGGGCGTGCAATGCGTCGCGGCAATCGGCGACCGAGCGCTTCAGGTCACGCACTTTGGAGCCAATAGGCTTCAGCTCGGCGCTTCGTACCCATTGGACGGAAATACTCAAAAGCGCTTGCCCAATCGGCGAGCAGTCAGTCTGACAAGCGGTGACGTTGACGGGGATGGTTTCCCCGATTTGGTGAGCGGTTACGCGACCGATAGCGGTGGCGTGATCACGCTGCACCGAGGCAACGTGGAGGCGTGGGCACCGTCAACGCCTGAGTCGCTGGCGCTGGTCGCCGCTGGCAGATTTCCCTCTGGATTTGAGAGTGTGGCGACCGAGTTCGCAGTGCCCGTTGCGCCGGATTTCATGGTGAGCGGTGACTTCAACGGCGACGGTCGGGCGGACATTGTGTTTGCCCAGCGCGGTGATCGCAATGTTTACTTTTTGGCGGGTCAGCGCCGTGGTTTTGCACCCGCCATGCAGATCAAACTTGAAGGCGGAGTCGACGCACTCGCCTCCGGTCGCATCGATTCACGCGACGGGTTTCCGAAGCTGGTCGCTGCCGTGTCGAGCCTGCAGGGCGCGAGTCTGCTGACCTTCACACAAGGCATGAATGCGCCCGCGACGCCGCGCGCACTTGCCGCTCCGGTCGAGGCTTTGGCCATCGGTAAACTCAGCGCGGATTCAACCGGCGACATCGTCATACTGAGCGCCGGACGGGTTCACATTGCGCATGGCACGCATGGTCCGAATGGCGTCGCGGCCAGTTCACCGACAGTGCCTCTGGAAACGCTCAGCGCTACTTTTTCGGTGCGCTCATTCGCATTGGGCGAGTTCATTTGGGATCGCGCTGGAGCAACCAAAATTGCGCTGCTCGCAGACGATGGCGCGATTCACGTCGCTGCGCGTGCGGATATCGACACGCGACCGTTCACTGTCGACGAGGTACGCACCAAACGGCGCGAGCAACAATCGGGTGCTGGTGCTGCGTTAACGCGCAGTAAAGCCGCAGCATCAGCGTGGCAGTTTGTCAGGGTAGCTGAAAGCCGCGCAGGCCCATCCGGCGCGGACGCGGCTCCCCAACTGCTGCGGGCGCGATTGTCGAATCTTGCCGCCGATGACATTTTGGTGATCGATGCGCTGAAGCAAACCGTTGACATCTTGACTGACGAAAGCAGCGGTCGCAAGCGCTACAGTGTCAGCGCCAGCGTGAGCGCGAGTCAGGCGCCCGTTGCGGTGCTGTCACTGCAAACCAGTGCGTTTGTGTTGCCGAGTCTGGTCGTGCTCGGTCAAGGGGCGGCAGCGCCGAGCGTCGCACCGCCCGTCCCGCTGGCGCTGTTTACGGTGACTAAAACGGCTGACACGAATGACGGCGTGTGCGACGCCGATTGCAGCTTGCGCGAAGCCATCAGCGCGGCCAATGCGGCGGGTGGTGCCCACACGATCAGTGTGCCTGCAGGGACGTACACGCTCACTCGCGCCAACGCCGGTGGTGTCAACGAAGACAATAACGCGACAGGCGACCTGGATATCAACAACAACGTGACGCTCGTGGGCGCGGGGGCAGCCACTACGATCATTCAGGCGGGCACCACGACCAGCAACGGCATCGACAAAGTGATCGCTGTTAATCCGATTTGTGTCAGCCCAATGAACGTCTCTATTTCCGGCGTGACGATACGCTTTGGGCGCAACACGCAACCCACTTCAGCCCCCGATTTCAGTTACACCGGCGGCGGCATTGACGTTTGCAGTACGGGCAGCGGCGGCTTTACGATGACTAACGTGGTGGTGGATCAAAACACCAACACCACGGCGTATGGCGGCGGCGTGAACTTCGATACTTTTGCGGCAAACGGTACCTTCGCCATCGTCGGCAGCACCATCAACGGCAACAGAACCCTCTCGCCATTGGGTAACAATACCGGTGGCGGCATCAACCTTTTCGGCGATCAGCATAACGTCAACATCACCAACTCAACCATCGGCGGTAATACCAGTGCGGGGGAGGGCGGAGGTGTAGTCGTCCGTCACACCAATGGGGGTGCGATCACAATTTCCGGCACCACGATCTCGGGCAATACAGCGGCAAGTCGTGGTGGTGGCATCTCAAACATCAATTTGGCGGCATCATCGCTCGCCATCGTTAATGATTCGGCGATCCTGAACAACGTTTCGCAAGGCACGGCTGCGTCTACTGAATCGCGCGGCGGCGGCATATTCATCTTCGTCGGCACCGCCGCTAACACCACAACGATTACTGAGACTACCTTCGCAGGCAATCAGGCCAACACCGGCACGTTTCAAGGCGGCGGCGCCATTGGCGCAATTGTCGGCACGGTGAACGCAACGTTTAACCGTATCGCGGGCAATTTGGCCGGAACCAGCGGCGGCAGCGGCATTCACAATGCAGGTGCCGCCATCAATGCGGCCAACAACTGGTGGGGATGCAATGCTGGCCCCGGCAGCGCGCCCTGCGACCGCTCAATCAACACCAGCGGCACACTGACCACGGCACCGCGATTGACCTTGCGCCACAGCGCGTCGCCCAGCACCATTGTCGTAGGGCAATCCAGCACCTTGACGGCCGACTTTCTGCAAAATTCAACGCCTGCGGCCGTTGCGCTCGCGAACCTTGATGCGATGATCGGCACGCCGATTGCGTTCAATTCACCGCTGCTCGGCACCCTTTCGGCGGCGCAAACCGTTGTTCAAGCCGCTGGCACCGCAACGGCCACGTTCACCGGCACAAGCAATGGCGCAGGCAGCGCAAGCAGCGTCGTCGATTCGCAAGCGATTGCTGCGGCCATCACCATCAATCAAGCAAGCACCACAACCACGATCACCAGCGATTTGCCCGATCCTTCAAATCTGAATGCGGCGGTCATCGTGAACTACACCGTGGCGGTGAATGCGCCCGGTGCGGGCACACCGACCGGCAATGTGGTCGTCACCGTGAGCGGTGGTGCTGAAACCTGCACCGGCACGGTCGCGGCGGGCACCTGCTCCATCACGCTCACCAACGCAGGCGCGCGCACGCTCACGGCCACTTATTCGGGTGACGCCAACTTCACCGCCAGCAGCGACACCGAGCCCCACACCGTTAACGCGCTACCCACACTGAGCATCAACGATGTTACGGTCAGTGAAGGTAACGCGGGCACTCAGACGATGACGTTTACGGTCACGCGCACCGGAACCACCGCATCGACCGTCACGTTCAATTACGCCACTGCGGACGGTACCGCCACCGCACCGAGCGACTATGTCGCCACGTCAGGAACCGGGTCAATCCCGAGTGGCGGCACGATGGCTATCACCACCATCAGCGTCACGATTAAAGGCGACACGCTCTTGGAGAGCAATGAAACGTTCTTCGTAAATCTTTCGTCGCCGGTCAACGCCACCATCGCCGACGCGCAGGGCATCGGCACCATCACCAATGACGATGTGGCGGTAACAATCACCACCCTGACGCTCCCCAACCCTAGCACCGGCGTGGCGTACAGCCAAACCGTAGCGGCCAGCGGAGGCGGCGGACCGTACAGCTTTATTGTCGCCTCAGGGACGCTGCCCACCGGCATTACGCTGGCATCCGGCGGCACCCTTTCGGGCACAACCAATCAGGTGGGCGTCTTCAACATCACCATCTTCGTCACGGACAGCAACGGCCAAACCGCAAGTCGCCCGTACACGCTGACGGTGGCCGCGCCGACCTTGACGCTGACGCCTCCCGCCGGTGCGCTGACGGCGACCTTTGGCAGCGCGTACAGCCAAACCTTCACCGCAGGCGGCAGCGCGGGCCCGTTCGGCTACGTGCTTACCGGCGCGCTCCCTAGTGGGTTGAGTTTCACCGGCGGAACGCTGTCTGGCACACCCGCCGTAGCGGGCGCATATCCGATCAGTGTGGCCGCTACCGATACGGTGATCACCGGCACTGGCGCGCCGTTCTCAGTGAGTCGCAATTACACCTTGACGGTGAACGCCACTGCCCCCGGCGCACCCACCATTGGTGCCGCCACGCCCGGCAACGCGCAAGCGAGCATCGCCTTCACCGCACCTGCATCGAACGGCGGCAGCGCGATTATTAGCTACACCGTCACGTGTAACGCAGGCGGTATCACGGGCACGGGGCCGACTTCACCAATCACCGTCATGGGGTTGACTAACGGCACCACCTATAACTGCTCGGTGGTTGCCACCAACGGGGTCGGCCCCGGAGCCGCATCGGCCACCGTTGCCGTCACACCTGTGACCGTTCCGGGCGCACCCACCATCGGTGCCGCCACGCCCGGTAACGCGCAAGCGAGCATCGCCTTCACCGCACCCGCATCGACCGGCGGCAGTACGATTATTAGCTACACCGTGACGTGTAACGCAGGCGGTATAACGGGCACGGGGCCGACCTCGCCGATCACCGTTTCGGGGCTGAACAACGGCACCACCTACAACTGCTCGGTGGTTGCCACCAACGGTGTGGGGCCCGGCACGGCATCGGCCACCGTCGCAGTGACGCCGGTTTCCCCGACCTGTGCGGCGGGCACGTGGTCGGTGTCCGGCACCGCACCCTGCGCTCCCGCGGCACCGGGCTACTTTGTGGCCAGCTCAGGGGCCATGATGCAGACCCCGTGTGTGCCGGGAACCTATCAAGCCACAAGCGGGCAGGTCGCCTGCGTTCCAGCGCAAGCCGGGTTCTATGCCGCTGGCCCTGCGGCCATCGCGCAGTTGCCGTGCGCATTGGGCAGCACGTCAGGGGCGAGTGCTGCGGTCTGCACGCGACTGCCACTGCTCAACATCGACGACAGCGACGCGCCGGATATTTACAGCCCAAGCACCGACGGCACGCTGTTGTTGCGCTACCTATTTGGCCTACGCGGCAGCGCGTTAACCGCAGGCGCACTGGGCACCAACACCCGCCGCAATGCGGGGCAAATCGTTACCCATATCGAAACGTACATCACGCTGTTTGACGTAGACGGCGACGGGCAAACGCGCGCGTTGACCGACGGCGTGATGATCTTGCGGCGCATGCTTGGCCTCTCCGGCAGTGCGCTCACTGCGGGTGTAAAAAACTCATTGCGCACGGATGATGCGGTGCGTGATGCTATTGATGCACTAAAGCCATAGCGCAGTAGGGCGGAACGCTTGCGGTTCCGCCGAACGAAGCAGCTCACCACGCCCAGCCCTTGAAATGCCTGCGGCGATAAATCGAGGCGGAACCGCGAGCGTTCCGCCCTACGCGCTACATTTGAAACATGAATACACCGCACCCACTCTTCGATTTAACGGGCAAACGCGCGCTCATCACGGGCTCGTCGCAAGGTATTGGCTTGGCGCTTGCCGAGGCACTGGCGAGTGCGGGCGCGCATGTCATCCTCAACGGTCGCGACGCGGCTAAATGCGAGCGCGTGGCGGCGCAATTTGTAGATCGCGGTGAGACCGCCTCGGTGCGCGCGTTTGACGTCACCGATCACGCCAACACGCAAGCAAACATCGATGCCATTGAGTGCGAGATCGGCGCAATCGATATCCTGGTGAACAACACCGGCATTCAAATTCGCGGGGCGTTCAGCGAATTTCCGCTGATTGATTTTCAGCGTTTGATGGATACCAACGTCACCAGCGCATTCGCCGTGAGCCAAGCCGTGGTGCGGCACATGCAGCCTCGTGGGCGCGGCAAGATCATCAATGTGTGTTCGGTGAACGCAGAGCTGGGTCGCGCCAGTATCGTGCCGTACACCGCCACCAAAGGCGCGCTGAAGATGCTCACCAAAGGCCTGTGCGTTGAGCTCGCGAAACACGGCATTCAGGTGAACGGTTTAGGGCCAGGTTACTTCGACACCGAACTCACCCAAGCCCTCGTGCAAAACCCGGAGTTCACCGGCTGGCTCAAACAGCGCACGCCAGCAGGCCGTTGGGGCAATGTCGATGAGTTGAAAGGCGCGATTATTTTCCTAGCCGCGCCTGCTTCGGACTTTGTGAATGGGCACATCTTGTACGTTGACGGTGGGATGACCGCGGGGGTGTAGTTTTCTGTAGGAGCGGCGCAAGCCGCGATTGCCCAACGCTTCGCGGCTCGCTCCGCGCCTACAGTCCTTCCGGCTTCATTCGCTCCAATTGCCCAATCCGCGCACGCCACGCCTCCGGAATGGCGACTGATTTTTTCGCGTGCGCGTCTGCGTAGACGTACACCAGCTCGCCGTCTATCAAATGCTCGTCACCGCGAAAAATCGCAATGGCGATGGTCATACTGCTGCGCCCGAGTTTGGCGCAGCGCACGCCGATGTCGAGCAGCTCATCGAACCCCGCTGAGCCGTGGTATTCGATCTGCGCCTTACGCACGAAAAGCTCTTTTCCTTCTTGTTGCTGGCCTAGCGGATCGCGCAGCCCGGTCGCGCGCCAGTATTCGGTGAACGCAACATCAAAATAAAGCAGGTAATTGCCGTTAAAAACAACGCGCTGCAAATCCACCTCAGCCCAGCGCACGCGCAGCGAGTGGAAGAACAAGAAATCAGATTTTTGGGTCATAAATTAATGCTAGTCGCTTGGCTGTGAGGGGCGCGTGTCGGTGAATCATAAACTTTGAGGTGAAATGACCGCTTTATTAGGGCTAGCAGGCAAATTCGGCACTTGTCGACTTTCAGCCTTTCGTGCTGGTAGGCCAGGTAAAACAAAGGTTTTATGAAAAAGCTGAAAAGGGTATCGATTAAGATTGGGGCGCTGTGAATTCGCCCGTCAACCACCTCCGCTGCCTGCTGTACGCCATGCGCACGATCTTTCGCGTGCTACCTGCGCTTGGTAGCGAAAAAGACCATCTGCGTCCGCCGCTCGGCGTGAGTTTCAAGCATTTCGCGATAGCGGGAGGAATTTGCGCGGTGTGGTTGGTGGGCAGCCTGATCACGCTGGTGGCGTTGGTTTTGCGCGCGGTTCGGTAATTTCGCCGACAGAGGTGGAGCGCTTGCTCCAGCCCATTTGCCGTAAACACTATCTTTTTGCGCTGCAACATGCCAAAATATGCAGCTTGCTTGAGAAAGCATGAAATGTTCGCTGATTAGTGCATCGCCCCGCATAGTTCCTGAACGCCCACCGAAAGGTGCGTAAGTTTAGCGACGCAGAACGCAAAAAAGCCCCCGCAAGCTGTAAAGCTAGTGTTTCCGGTTTTAGTCATGTTCCGTTTGTTGGTCGACGCGTTTGTCTTCGTAATTCGATCAACACACGTCCTTAATTTTTTGAAGGTCGCAGCCACATTTTGTTGCCGCGAGAATAGACATGAGTTTGCAAAACCAACACGACACTGAAAACAACTTTGAAGCGACGCCAGATTTAGCGCTGTCGCAAATTGATGCCGCTCAAGATTTCTCCAACCTCGACGACGACACCGGCGTTGAGCTTCCCCCGCTGACCGGCTTTGCCGCGCTGCACTTGAACCCAGCGCTGCTGCAAGCGGTGGCCGAGCTGGGCTACACCGAGCCCACCGCCGTCCAATGGCAAACCATCCCGAACGCCCTCGCGGGCGGCGACTGGATGGTCTCAAGCCAAACCGGTAGCGGCAAAACCGCAGCGTTTTTGTTGCCTGCGCTGCACGCGTTGCTCGAAACACCTGCGATGTCCAAGGGCGAGCAGGCGGCACGCAAACATCGCGCTGGCGCATCGCCACGCGTTTTGATCCTGTGCCCAACTCGCGAACTCGCCGCTCAGGTGGCCGAAGAAGCGATCGGCCTTGTGCGTTTCGTGCGTGGCATTCGCATCGCCAACGTCGTTGGCGGCACCGCGTTCGGCAAACAATTGATGGACCTTCGTGGTGCCAATCTGGTCGTTGCAACGCCTGGTCGTTTGCTCGACTTGAACCGTAACGGTCAGATCGATCTCGACTGCGTGCAAACGCTGGTTGTAGATGAGGCCGACCGTATGCTCGACCTCGGCTTCTCCGAAGATCTCGAAGCGATCCATGTTGCAACCCAACGTCGTGAACGTACCATGATGTTCTCGGCCACCTTCGCACCCCGCGTGATGCAGCTTGCTGCTGCCGTGATGCGCAGCCCGAAACGTATCGAGCTGGCCACCGCTCAGGACGCGCATCAAAACATCGAGCAGCGTCTGCATTGGTACGACGACATGAGCCACAAGAACGCGATTCTTGAGCATTATCTGCAAGACGAATCGATGGATCAGGCCGTGATTTTCACGGCCACGCAAATCGAAACCGACGAGCTGGCCGACGAGCTGCGCGGCGCGGGTTACGCGGCTGCGGGTCTGCACGGCGCAATGCCACAAATGATTCGTACCCGTCGCCTGAAATCGCTGCGCGATGGCACCATCAAAGTGCTGATCGCCACTGACGTCGCTGCGCGCGGAATTGACGTTCCATCGATTACCCACGTGATCAACTATGGCCTGCCGATGAAACCAGAGGATTACATCCATCGCATCGGTCGCACCGGTCGCGCAGGTAAGAGTGGTCTCGCCATCACGCTCGCGGGCTTCCGTGATCGTTACAAAATTCGCAACATTGAGCGCTTCACACAGCAGCGCATCGATGAGGCCGTAGTCGCTGGTCATGAGCCACAAAATAAACCGCCTGCAGCAGGTGGTGGTTATGGCGGTGGCGGCGCAGGTCGCGGTTACGGCGGCGGTGGTGGTTACGCCGGCGGCGGCAATCGCGGTGGTTATGACCGTGGCAATGCAGGCGGCAATCGCGGCTTTGGCGGCGGTAATTCGGGTGGCGGCGGGTTTGGTAACAGTGGTGGTAACTCAGGCGGCGGCGAGCGCTCCTTCGATCGCGCACCGCGTCCGTATTCACCAGCGCCAGTAGCTGACGCAGCGCCGCGTTCATTCGATCGTGCTCCGGTTGATCGTCCACGTTATGGCGAAGATCGCGCGCCTTCAACATTTAATCGTGACGCGGCTCCTCGTCGCGATTTCGCAGATCGTGGCGAACGTAGTTTTGCTCCGCGTGAAGATCGCGCACCAGTTCGTTATGGCGCTGATCGTCCTGCGTTCTCTGATCGCGGCGAACGTGCTCACGGAGGCGGTCGTTCGTTCGGTGGCGGCGCGGGCGACCGTGATTCGCGTCCAGCGTGGGGTGGCAATGATCGTGCCGCGCCGCGTCGTGAGTACGGTGATGCAGCGCCTGCGCAACGTCGCGAATTTGCACCGCGTGTTGAGCGCAGCGACCGTGCTGGTCATGATGACATGCCGTTTCAGCGTCCGCCGCGCGTAGACGCAGCACCGCGTGGCTCTCGCGCAGAGTTCTCGCACGACAATCGTGCCGAGCGACGTGGCGACCGGCCCGCTGGCCCAGCGGTTACCCCCGCTGCTGACGGTGGCAACCGCGCGGCACGACGTGCAGAAAAGCAGGCCGAGTACGCAGCACGCGCCGCAGCAGGTTTGGGCGGCGAGTAGCCTGGTAGTCGCCGTAGGCTGGGTCCAGACCCAGCAAGCACTTTTTCCAGGGGAGCTGGGTTTTCAACCCCTCCTACTTGCGGGAAAAGCGCCCTGATGGAAAATGATGGTTCGCCATCATTTTTTTTTGCCCGCCATGTTCATCACTTCGACCGCGACTGATTTTTGTAGGAGCGGCTCTGCAGCGACCCACCTTCGTCGAGGCGTCAGGTTGTGGCAGAGCCGCTCCCACAGCGTGTCGATGTGTGTGGCTCTCTGTGCGACAGCGTTCCTCGCCATCATTTTTGCGGGCGCGGCATCGGCTCAATCCTTCCCCAGTAAACCCATAAAAATTGTTGTCCCGAACGCCCCCGGCGGCGCGGCGGATATTACTGCGCGCACGGTCGGACAAAAATTGGCGGAGGCGCTCGGCCAACCCGTCGTCATCGAAAACAAGCCCAGCGCGGGCGGTGTGATCGCAGGCGAACAGGTCGCTAAAGCGGATGCCGACGGCCACACAATATTGTTGATTTCGAGCGGCACCGCAGTGAGCGCCGCGCTGTTCAAATCGTTGCCGTTTGACACGCGCAAAGACTTTGCACCCGTATCAAAACTCGCGTCGTTCGATCTCGCCATTGCTGTCGCCGAAGGTGGAAAATTCACAAACTTCGCCGAATTGCTCGCCTACGCCCGAGCCAATCCGGGCAAGCTAAATATTGGCACCCCACAAGTCGGCACCACGCAAAATCTGGCCGCCGAACTGTTCAAGAGCGCTGCTGCCATTGATGTGCAGATCGTTCCGTTCAATGGCACTCCACCCGTGATCGCCGCGTTGCGCGGTGGCAATATTGATGCGATGGTCGAAATTCTCGGCCCGCTGATGCCGCAAATAACGTCGAAGGCGTTGCGCCCCGTCGCACTGCTTGGCGATCAGCGCACCGCTGTTTTGCCCGATGTGCCGATCGCAGGCGAAGGCGGTGGATCGCTCGCCAACTTCGGCGCGGCGTCATGGAACGGGCTAGCTGTTCCAGCGAAAACACCGAAAGACGTCGTAGCAAAACTCAACCGTGAACTGGTGCGCATCCTCGCGCTGCCCGAAGTCAAGCAGCGACTCGCCGACTTAACACTGGTCGCGCAAAGCAGCACACCCGAGCAGTTGGCACAATTGCTCGACAGCGATATCAAGAAATGGGCGATTGTCATTGAGCGCGCCAAAATTCAGAAACAGTAAGCCACTGAGATGCCTCTGCTCACTTGGTTGTTGATCGCTCGTCCCTCAACCCACCTGACTACCCAATGAAAGACTTCAACGACGACGCCCATCTTGACGTGTGCCAAAACATTGAGGCGGGCCTCGTGCGCTGTTACCGCAGCAATCCGCAGCTCACCGACAGCGTGTGTGAACTCGCGCTTGATAACGCGAAGATCGCCATCAAGCAGCACTTCGGTTTCGCGCAGAATGAACGCATATCTCAGTCTGAAGCGATCGCTCCTATCGTTGCCTTCTGCGTACAAATCGGCGTGGAACGCATCGGCAAATTCAACGATTTGACGCTCAAGGAATTTGTCGCCCGCATCGACAAAATCAAGGCCTCAGTGCGAAGACATTCGCACGACGGCCCGCGCGCCTACTTCGCATTCGTGTCACCGTTTTTCCCTAGCGCGTCCGGCCAATGAGCCCCTCAGCGCCGTGAAAGCGCGCTCAACCAAACGCACATGGGTCAAAGTCGCGAGCCCATCGATCCGCGAAGAGCCCACGCGCGAAGATCGGATTGTCTTTGATATCGTAGTTGACGCCTACGACGAGACAGAACGAGCGACGAGCTGGTATTACTACCTGCAAGCCCGAATGCAGTTCCCCTTCAACGCCACCTGTGTCAAGGCTCGCGCCACGTCGCCGCTCCGAGTCGGCGAGAAGGTGCAGGTGGTGGACCTGGCCGATACCGACGATTGCATGGCCGAGATCATGGTTCTCATCGTCCAAGATGGCGACCTGCTGGCTGTGCCACTGATGCAAATGCAGTGCGTGCCAGAAAACGCCAGCGAACAGACGATCCAAGCCGTAGAAGACTGGCACTACTGGGTCGCTCGCGGCTACCAGTTTTGACCCGCGAAAGTGCGTAGGGTGGGCACCCCGTGCCCACCAATGCTCGGCAAAACAAGCAACGTCGTATAGCAGCGCTTCGGTGGGCAGAGGCTGCCCACCCTGCGAAAACCGGCGCACCGTGATAAATTCCCTCGCAATTCAAACGACTCGGGGGAACTTATGAATTTGCGTTGCATCACATGCCGCTTGGCCGCTTGGCCGCTTGGCCGCTTGGCCGCTTGCGGTAACCGCGCTCGCGCTTTCTAGCGCGTCCTTCGCGCTCGCGCCGTACGACTCAACCGGCGCAACTGTCGAGCTGGTGCCCGTCGCGGGCGGCGCAGCGGTCGTCACCACCCACGTCACCTTTCCGCCCGATGCCGCCACGGTCAATCTCGCGATTCCGCCCTCTGCGATTGCCGCGATGGTTCCGGGCGCATCCCTTTCGTTCTTCGCACGCGTCACCAGCGATGCGCTCACCGTAGGCTCCACCTGCACCGCCAACGCGCTGTCGCGACAAATTACCTTCACCAAAGCGAGCAGCGCGACCGCCGCCGCAGTGCCCACGCTCGGCACGTTGGGTCTTGTGTTGCTCGCTGGGCTCGTGGGCGTCGCGGCGTACCGCAATCGGCGTGTGCGTGGCGCATTGAATGTGCTGCTGCCGGTCATCGCCATCGCCGCGTTGTCGCTCGGCAGCGCGCCCTCGCTCAACGCGCAGGCACCTGACCCGAACACGACGTATGCGGGGTCGGTGAACGATGCCATTCAGTCGGTGCGGGCTGTGGTGGATTCGGCGGGGAATGTGGGGGTTACGGGGACGCGGGCGAATACTTGCCAATTTCTGCCGTTGTCGAAGGTCTCTGAGTTTCTAAACATCGCTGATCAAGACATCGGCGTTGGAACTATTACGTTGAACCGCGTCGTGCCCGCAGGCACCGTGATTCTTGCTTCGTATGTCGATGCAGGCACCGGGGTAACTATTGCAGCAGGATCGTTATCTGCATCGGCCAACGGGTCAACTACCATCACGATAAATTGGAATATCGGCGTTCCCTGGTTCATTGGTAAATTGGTTTTGATGCGTTTCGTGATCGGCGCATCAACGATTGACAGCGCTACCTATGGGCCACTTATATAGCCGGGTAGGGTGGGCACCCCGTGCCCACCAAACGGTGGCAAACGAACTAATCCGCTTGCGCG
>JAYSUK010000274.1:0-9935 GCA_043719085.1 Burkholderiales bacterium
GTGGCGCTGGATCGTGCCCGCGCTGGTGGTTGATGCCGACAACGAAGTCGCGGGCAAGGACGACGCGCCCGCCCGCGTCGTCGTCGCCTTCAAAGGCGATCGGTCAAAGCTTGACGCATCGGAGCGCGCGACGATGAGTCTAGGCAAGGCATTGGGTGGCGTCGAGCTGCCTTACGCCGCGATTCAGTACATCTGGGCGCGCAAGGCAGCGGTTGAGCGCGTGATCCCGAACGCCAACACGACGCGCATAAAAAAGCTGGTGGTGCGAAGCGGCAGCGACGGCTTGAACGAATGGCAATCATTTAACCGCGACGTGCGCGCTGACTTTCGCCTCGCGTTCCCCGGCGAAGAGCCGGGCGACGTCGAAAGTGTCGCGTTGATGACCGATACCGATAGTTTGGGCGGCCGAGCCGAGGCCTGCTACGCGGACGTACGAATGCGCTGAGCATTGGGTGATCGAAGATTAAACATTGGCGCGTTTAAAGGTTGCCAACGCCGCAGCAGCTGCCACAAACAAGCCACCGAATGCCCGATTTAAAGCCTGCATTTGCGCCTGCGTTTTGAGCAGCGCCAACACTTTCGCCGCGAAGCCAGTGTAGATCGCCATGATCACGAGATCGGTGAAGCCAAACGTCGCCGCAATGATCAAGTATTGCGGCAGCTGCGCGGCCTGAGCATCGATGAATTGCGGCATCACCGCCATCATGAACACGATGCCCTTCGGGTTGGTCGCATTCACCGCCCAGCCTTTGCTGATCAGCGTTTTGGCGCTGATTTTTTCCTTGTCGTCGGTAAGCGTTGCCAGCGGTACCGCAGGCGCACGCCACTGTTTAACGCCGAGATAAACAAAGTAACCCACGCCGAGCCACTTCAGCGCGCTGAATGCAGCGGTTGAGGTGCTCAGAATGGCGCCCAGGCCAATTGCGACTATCGCGAGCGCCGTCCAGATGCCGGCGATCAGGCCGAACGTTCCGACGAAGCCGCGCCGAAATCCATGATTCAAGCCGCAGCTCATCGCGTAGATCGCGCCGCTTCCCGGTGAGATTGAGATGATCCACGACGCGACAAAAAAGGTGAGCCAGGTTTCCAGTGTCATGCCGCTGCGCGCTTAGTCGAGTTTGGCACCCGAGAGCTTGACCAACTCCGCCCATTTGATTTGATCGGCACTGAGCTGTTTTGCAAATGCATCGATACTTCCGCCCGCAGGCAAGTAGCCCTGCTCAAATAGCTTGGCGCGCGTCGCCGGATCGTTCATGGCCTTGTTCGCCTCGGCGTTTACGCGCTCTAATACGGCACGCGGCGTGCCAGTGGGGGCTACCCAGCCTTGCCAGCCGGTTACTTGAAACTTGGGAAATCCTGCTTCCACCGTAGTGAGGGTGTCAGGCAGCGCGGGATGCCGCGTCTCGGTGGTCACCGCCAGCGCTTTGAGCTTGCCCGCCTTGATGTGCGAAAGCCCCACGCTGATCGCATCACACATCACATCAATCGGACCACCGAGCAGATCTTTGACCGCGTCGGCGCTGCCTTTGTAGGGCACATGTACGATCTTCAGCTCATAACTCGACTTCAGCAGCTCTAGCGCCAAGTGCGGTACGCCACCATTACCACCGGAACCGAAATTCAATTTGCCCGGATTGGCCCGTGCGAAGTCAACCAGGTCCTTCAATGAATTGAACGGCGAGTCGGCACGTACCATGACTGCCAGCGGCAAATTCACCAGTTGAATGACCGGTGTTAAATCCTTCATCGGCGCAAAGCTCATCTTGCCGTAAAGCGCTGGATTTATGCTCATCAGCGCGATATTGGTGTGCAACAAGGTGTATCCGTCCGGTGCGCTTTTGGCCGCCAGATCGCCCGCAATGTTGCTGCCTGCGCCAGGGCGGTTGTCGACGATGAAGGGTTGCCCCCATTGCTCACCCAAGCGCTGACCGACGATGCGTGCCAGCACATCGAGCCCGCCGCCCGCCGGAAATCCAACCAGTAGTTTCACCGGTTTGCTCGGGTAGGGTTGTGCGCTCGTGGTCGCCGCGAAAAATAGAGCCACACAGGTCGCGAGTAACTGCTTCATCGTCTTTCTCCTTGCCGCTACACACCAGAATAGGTGATCGATCACTGGATGCTAGCGGTAGCCGCGAGCGTAAAACTGTCGGCGAAGAAGTCTTCCTCCGACAACCGCCGCTGGCTCGTAAATTCGTTACGCGCAGAGTCGATCACAATTGGCGCACCGCAGGCGTACACCTGATGCGACGATAGATCGGCAAAGTCCTGCATCACCGCGCGGTGAACGAAACCGGTACGCCCCGTCCACTCGTCTTCAGGCAACGCGTCGCTGATCACGGGCACGTATTTGAATTGCTCGGGATGCTTGTCTGCCCACGCCATTGCCAAGCGATTCAAATACAAATCGTTTGGGCGTCGACCGCCCCAGTACAGCGTGATCGGGCGCGTGTTGCTGGTGTAGAACATGTGCTCAATGATCGCCTTGATCGGTGCGAAACCGGTACCACTAGCAAGCATGATGATCGGCTTTTCAGATTCATCGCGCAAAAAGAAACTGCCGTGTGGTCCTTCGACACGCAGAATGTCGCGCACTTTCATCGCCGGTTCAGTCACACCAAAAACACGATCAGTGAACAGCCCGCCCGGCGTGTGCCGAATATGCAGCTCGATCAACGCATCATCGTGCGGCGCATTGGCCATCGAGAAGCTACGGCGCTTGCCGTCCTTCAGCAGAAACTCAACGTATTGCCCCGCCTGAAATTGCAGTCGCTCGTTAGCAGGCAGCTTGACGCGCATGATCGTCACGTCATCGACCACACGATCCAGATGCTCGATGCGGCAGGGCAAAGTCTTGATCACCACGTCGCCGGTTTTGCGCACGTCGCGCGCTTCAACCGTCACGTCACCGACAGGCCGCGCTACGCAAAACAGCGTTTTCCCCTGCACGCGTTCAAGCTCGGTCAGCGTGGTCGCTTGATAGTTTCCCAGCACCACCTCGCCATCAATAATGCGGCCTTTGCACGAGCCGCAGGCGCCATTTTTACAGCCATAGGGGATTAAAAAGCCCGCTCGTAGCGCTGCTGTCAAAATAGGTTCTTCGGTGCCGCAGTCAAAGACGTGATTACCGGGAACGAGAGTGACTTGAGGCATGATGTTCAGTGCAGAAAAAACGTGACGAAAGACGTGAAAAAAAACGCAAATAAGCGGAAGCTGAAAATTCTGATTGTCGGTGCAGGTGACGTGGCGCGTCGACTGACCGCACCGGACTCGCCCGTGGGTTTGAATCAACGTGCGCAGTGGTTTGGCCTTGCTCGCAGTGCGGCTACTGCTGTTGAACTGCGCAGTGCAGGAATTTTACCGATCATGGGAGACCTGGATCGACGCGCGAGTTTGAGACGTGCGGGTGCGGTGGCGCGCTCAGCGAACGCCGTGTTGCATCTCGCACCGCCACCGGGCGAGGGCCTTGATGACCCGCGCATGCGGCGATGGCTTGCTGCGGCGAGCGCAGCGCGGTCGAAGTCTGTTTCCCGCAAAGCGAAAAATTTGAAACTACGCCCGCGGAATTTGCGCAATGTGTACGTGAGTACCACCGGCGTGTACGGCGACTGCGCGGGTGAGCGCATCGACGAAACGCGTCGTACGCTCCCCGCAAATGCGCGCGCCAAACGTCGTGTGGCTGCGGAGGTGAGGGTGCGGCATTCGCATCGTCAGCGCTGCACAATTTTGCGCGCGCCGGGCATTTATGCAGCGGAGCGGCTGCCGGTGGCGCGTTTTCGCGCGGGCACTGCAGCACTATCCGTTGACGATGACGTGTTTACCAATCACATTCACGCCGACGATTTGGCGCGCGCGGTGTGGCTTGCTGCGTTTCGCGGTCGGCCCAATCGCGTGCTCAATATCGTTGACGATGCCGAGCAAAAAATGGGTGAATATTTCGATCAGGTTGCCGATGCAACGGGGCTGCCACGTCCGCCCCGTATGCCCCGCGCCGAGCTGGTTCGCGCCGTATCCCCCCTGTTGTATTCGTTCATGAGCGAATCGCGACGCATTGGAAACAGCCGCATGAAACGTGAGCTGCGACTGCAATTGCGCTACCCGACGCCAGCCCATTTCTTGCGCACCATAAAACCCGCCGCGGCATTGCAGCGCGCATTGATATGAACTTCAAAGCAATAGTCGCCAAGCTCGGCGCCTACGAGCGGCTGATCCGGCTCGACAAACCGGTGGGCTACATGCTGCTCATGTGGCCCACATTATGGGGCGTGTGGATTGCAGGTTATGGCGTGCCAGATATTCGCTTCATCATCATCTTTGTACTCGGCACGATTCTCATGCGCTCAGCAGGTTGCGCGATCAACGACTGGGCAGATCGGGATTTTGATGGTGCCGTGAAGCGCACCGCAATGCGGCCCGTGGCCTCGGGCGAAATCAGCGGTCGCGAGGCGCTGTGGGTCGGTCTTGTGTGCGCGCTGGCAGCGGCGGTGTTGCTCGTTCCGCTCAACTGGACGGCACGATTTTGGGCGATCCCCGCGATTGCGATTGCGGCGGTGTATCCCTTCACCAAACGCTTTATTTCCATTCCGCAAGCGATTCTCGGCATCGCGTTCAGCATGGGCATTCCGATGGCGTTTGCGGCGGTGCGCGGCGAGGTTCCGCTGGTCGCTTTTGCGTTAATGCTGGCCAATTTTTTCTGGGTGCTTGCATTCGATACCGAGTACGCGATGGTGGATCGCGACGACGACATCCGCATCGGTATCAAAACCTCCGCGCTTTTTTTCGGGCGCTTTGATGTGATGGCCGTGGCCACGTGCTACGCGGTGTTTTTAGGGCTGATGGCAGGCATCGGTGTGTGGCAACAACTCGGTGTTTTCTACTACGTCGGACTGGTGCTTGCAGCCGTGCTCGCCGTACATCACATCAGGTTGATTTGCGGTCGGGATCGCATCAAATGCTTTACCGCGTTTCGCGGCAACAATTTGCTGGGGATGTGCGTTTTTACAGGCGTGGTGACGGATTATCTGGTACGCCTGAAAGCGTGGCCGCAGTGGAATTGATGCATCAGCTTTGACGGCTAAACCCAATTTAATCAGGGCTTATGGCTCAAAATCTGTAATAGTCGATAAACTCATTTTATCGCGTCACGCCCAAGTAAAACAAGGATGGCGGCAGAAAGCTATACCGTAATTTCCAGATTATCCAGCAACCGTGGCGTGCCGAGACGCGCAGCGCCGAGGATCACCAGTTCGCTGTCATCATCGTGTGGCATAAGCAAGTCAGTGCGGCGGCGCACGGTCACGTAGTCCGGCCGCCAGCCATGGCGCTCAAGCTCGGTTTTCGCCTCGGCTTCGATGATTGCGTAGGCGTGCGTTCCAGTGCGTACGGCGTCAGCGACTTCGTTCAACACGCGCAATAAACGCGGCGCTTCGGCGCGCTCGGCGGGCGTCAAATACTGGTTGCGGGAGGAGAGCGCCAACCCGTCCTCTGCGCGCACAGTTTCTGCCAGGATAATCTCTACAGGCAACGCCAGTTGGCGCGCCATCGTTTGCAGCACCAGGCATTGCTGGTAATCTTTTTTTCCGAACACGGCAGCGCGCGGTTGCACCATGTTGAAGAGCTTCAATACCACAGTCGCTACGCCACGAAAATGCCCAGGACGCACCGCGCCTTCGAGGATGTCTTCGACTCCAGACGGCTGCACGGTATACGTCTGCGGCTCGGGATACAGCTCGGCCTCGTCGGGCGCGAACACCACGTCGCAGCCAATACTCTCCAGCTTTTTGCAGTCATCCGGCAACGTGCGGGGATAGCGATCAAAATCTTCTTTCGGCCCAAATTGCAGGCGATTCACGAAGATGCTGACTACGGTGCAAGCCCCGCGTGGACTGGCCTCCTCCACCAGTCGTAAATGGCCCTCATGCAGGTTGCCCATGGTTGGCACGAACACGTTATTCGGCACGCGCGAAAGGTATTTGCGCAGCTCGGCCACGGTGTGGATAAGTTCCATTGCGGGTCTCGTTTTGCGTTGGCGAGCCGCAATTATGCGATGGAGTGGATCGTGTGTACTAATTGGTCCGGGTGCCGAACGATCATATGCGCGCCCGCCGCCGCTAATTCTTCACGCGAACCAAACCCCCACAACACGCCCATTGAGTGCGCGCCGACATGCAGCGCCGCCTCCACGTCTTTGTTTCGATCACCGATCATCAACGCGCTTTTCGGTGCTGCGTTGTAGTGCTGAATCAGGTGCGCTAACAGGTCGGTCTTGCGGTCAAATTTACCATCAAGCTCAGGCCCGTGAATACCGTCAAAGTAGCGCGCTAAATCGAAGTGCTGGATGATGCGCTCGGCAAAAATTCGTGGTTTGCTGGTACACAGCGCGATAGTAAAACCCTGCAAATGCAGGGTGCGAATCGCCTGCGCCATGCCTTCGTACACATCGTTTTCGAGCCAGCCCGAAATCTCGTAGCGCTCCCGATACAAATCTAGCGCGACCTCGGTATTGATGCCCGGAAATTTAAGCGGCAGTGACTCGCGAAACGGAGGCCCAACGAAGGGCAATACCTCGCTATCAGTCAACTGTTGCAACCCGAGTCGATCCAGCGCGAAATTCAGGCAGCGGGAGATACCCAAAAAATTGTTCGACACCGTGCCGTCAAGATCAAAAAATAGTGTGGTGACCGGCACGTAAAATCTCGTTTCTGGAGTTTGAATGTCTTTATGTCGCTGAAGTTTATCGAAGCCCGCGTGGTTGGTCGCACCGACTTCACACCCACGCTGTTTTCGTTGCAGTTCGAGGCTGAACTCGACCCGTTTACCGCTGGGCAGTTTTGTCGGGTCGGGCTGCGCCTGTACGACGCAGAAAGCGCTGAAGAAATTGTTATGCGCGCTTACTCGCTGGTGAACGCGCCCGACGAGCGGCCTTACGAAATCATTTTGAACAAAGTGGCGGCGGCGGCGGGCGGTGTGCTGTCGCCGCATCTGCATCAGCTTAAAGTCGGAGACGTGTTGTTTGCATCGCCGCGCACCAATGGTTTCTTCACCATGCCAGAGGTTCCCGTTGCCAAGGTGCTTTGGGGGCTGTCCACAGGCACTGCGATTGGCCCCTATTTATCGTTCATGAAGACCGATTCGCCTTGGCAAAAATTCGAGCGCATTGTGTTTGTGCATGCAGTGCGCAGCGCAGCAGAGCTGGCCTATCGTGATCAGATTGATGCGATTGCGCGGAGGTACGGCGAACGCTTTCAGTACATCCCTTTTGTATCGCGCGAAGATTTTCCGGGCGCGATCCATGGACGCATCCCGGCGGCGATTGTTGACGGAAGCCTCGAAGCACGCGCTGGAGTCGCGTTAAGCGCCGAGACCGCGCACTGCATGCTCTGTGGCAACCCCGACATGGTGAACGACACGATGGAGGTGTTGCAAGCGCGGGGGTTACGCAAGCATCGACCGAAACACTCGGGGCATATAACGGTTGAGGCTTACTGGTAAGGACTTTGCCGAGCGTGTTGCAGGCCCGCCCCTAGTGGGGGAGAGGCAAAGCACGCCTCATTCGCACAACTAATCCGACTCCCCCAAAAATCCACCGCTTTGATGGGCCCAAAGCCTTGCGTACAGCCCATCCTTAACTAGCAACGACTTGTGATCACCTTCTTCGACAATGCGACCTTCGTCGAGCACGATCAGCCGGTCCATCGCTGCAATGGTCGACAGCCGGTGTGCAATCGCAACCACCGTCTTGCCTTGCATCAGTCGATACAAGCTTTGCTGAATGGCGGCCTCAACTTCCGAGTCGAGCGCGCTAGTTGCTTCATCGAGCAGCAAGATCGGCGCGTCTTTCAACATTACGCGTGCAATGGCGATGCGCTGCCGTTGACCACCTGAGAGTTTGACGCCACGTTCGCCGACGTGCGCGTCATATGCGGTGCGGCCCTTTTGATCGGCGAGTTTCGCAATGAACTCGTGCGCTTCCGCGCGCGTGGCAGCGTGCAACATGTCCGCGTCGACCGCATCGGGACGGCCATACAAAATATTGTCGCGTACCGAACGATGCAGCAACGAGGTGTCCTGCGTGACCATACCGATGTTGCTGCGCAGGCTGTCCTGCGTGACCTTTGCGATGTCGGCACCGTCGATCAGAATGCGTCCGCTCTCGAGGTCATGAAAGCGCAACAGCAAATTCACGATGGTTGATTTACCCGCACCCGAACGACCTACGAGACCAATTTTTTCGCCGGGGCGAATGGTCAACGTCAAGCCTTCGATGACCGCCTTCGTCACCGACTTAGACTCTGTTGCGGGCGCATCCAGGTGCCGCTCCTGCCCATAGGCGAAGGTCACGTTCTCAAACCGAACTTCCCCGTGCGGCACATGCAAAATCGTGGCATCCGGCACATCGTTTACCGTGTGCGGTTGCGACAGCGTGGCCATGCCGTCGCGCACGGTGCCGATGTGCTCGAACAAGCTGGCCAGCTCCCACATCACCCAGTTCGACAGGCCGTTCAAACGCAGGGCCATAGCTGTGGCAGCCGCTACCGCACCGACGCCCGCTGCACCGTCCGCCCACAACCACAGTGTGACGCCAACGGTTGACAGCACGAGCAAAATCAACAGTGAGTGATGCACGATGTCGAACGCGGTGATCAAGCGCCACTGCTGATACACCGTCGACATGAAGTCCTGCATCGCACTCTTGGCAAACGACGCTTCGCGCTGCGAATGTGAAAACAGTTTCACCGTTGAAATATTGGTGTACGCATCGGTGATGCGTCCGGTCATAAGCGACCGGGCATCGGCCTGAGCCTGGCCGACCCGACCCAGCTTCGGCACAAAGTACCAGCAGGCGCAACTGTAGCCCGCTACCCAAATCAAAAACGGCACCGTGATGCGCCAATCGAAGCCGCCGACGCTGATCACCATCGTAACGAAATAGATGATCACGAACACCATCACGTCGGTCAAAATCATCCACACGTCGCGAACCGCGAGTGCGGTTTGCATAACCTTTGCAGCGATGCGACCGGCGAATTCGTTGCTATAAAAACTCATGCTCTGCGCGAGCATCAGACGATGGAAATTCCAGCGCAAGCGCATCGGAAAATTGCCCATGATGGTTTGATGTTTGACAAACGCAAACATCGTGACCATCACCGGACTGGCGATAAGCAACCCAACCAACAGCAGCAATCCGGAGCGTTGTTCGTCCCACAGCCTTGATGGCTCGGTCTTTGCCAACCAGTCCACCACACGGCCCAGCATTGCATAAAGCAGCGCCTCAATCAGGCCGATGATGCCGGCCGCGAATGTCATCAAGAGTATGTATGGACGCAAACCGCGCGTACATTCCCACAGGAACGCGCGTAGCGATTTAGGAGGGGCGACCGGTGTCTCGTCGGGATATGGCTCGATCAGGCGTTCAAAAAATTGATACATCATTAGCTCTTGGCAAAAGCCGCGGGCGACGGCAAACTGCGCGTGCCCATCATCACTGTGCTGCGCCACGCGAACAGCGTCAACACCAGTGCGCCCAAGCCGGCGCACGCCAGGGACGCACGCAAACCGACATGTTCGCCCACATAGCCACCGATCAACGCCCCGGGGCCTGCGCCAATCAAAATCAGCCAGCGCATCGTGCTAGTCATGCGGCCAAGCAAAGGCTCCGGCGTGACCGCTTGCCGCAGCGACAAGAAGTTCACGAACATCAGCGTCGCACCACCTGAAAAACAGGTCAGCATGAATCCGAACAACACCACACCAAACGCATTAACCGGAGCAACCGACAGCGCAAGCCAACCCACCGCGCTCACCGCGATGCCCGCAACGATAGTTGGCCCGGGCCCGAATTTGTCAGACACGCGTTTGCCGTAAACGCTGGCCAGAATCGTGCCCACACCCATGCCGACATAGCTAAATCCAATCGCCTGCGCGCTCATGCCCAG
>JAYSUK010000275.1:0-9915 GCA_043719085.1 Burkholderiales bacterium
AACGATTGGCGCATCGGTGCCTATCAAACTCGCGGCGGCTACGAAGCGTTGAAGAAAATTCTCAAAGAGAAAATTCCACAAGATCAGGTAATCGCTGAAGTCAAAAAGTCTGCTTTGCGTGGCCGCGGCGGTGCAGGATTCCCGACGGGGTTGAAGTGGAGCTTCATGCCGCGGCAGTTCCCCGGCCAAAAATATCTTGTCTGTAATTCAGACGAGGGCGAGCCGGGCACGTTCAAAGACCGCGACATCATGCGCTACAACCCGCACATGCTGATCGAAGGCATGGCGATTGCGGCCTACGCGATGGGCATCACCGTCGGCTACAACTACATCCACGGCGAAATTTTTTCCGTCTATGAGCAGTTCGAAGAGGCGCTGGAGGAGGCGCGTGCCGCAGGCTTTCTCGGCCCCAATATTCTGGGTTCAGGCTTTGATTTTCAGTTGCACGCCTTCCACGGCTACGGCGCGTACATCTGCGGCGAAGAAACCGCGTTGCTGGAATCGATGGAAGGCAAGAAAGGCCAACCGCGCTTCAAGCCGCCGTTCCCTGCGAGCTTCGGTTTGTATGGCAAACCGACCACGATCAACAACACCGAAACCTTCGCGGCGGTGCCGTGGATCATGCGCAAGGGCGGCGAGGCTTTCCTGAATTTAGGCTTGCCGAACAACGGTGGCACCAAGCTGTTCTCGGTGTCCGGCGACGTGGCGCGTCCAGGTAATTTTGAGGTGCCGCTAGGTACCCCGTTTTCGACGTTGCTCGAACTTGCTGGTGGCATGCGCGACGGCAAAAAAATCAAGGCCGTGATTCCTGGGGGCTCGTCAATGCCGGTGATACCGGGCGACATCATGATGCATACCAACATGGATTACGACTCCATCGCCAAAGCAGGCTCGATGCTCGGTTCGGGCGCGGTCATCGTGATGGACGAAACGCGTTGCATGGTGAAATCGTTGCTGCGCTTGTCGTATTTTTATTACGAAGAATCGTGCGGCCAATGCACGCCCTGCCGTGAAGGCACTGGTTGGTTATGGCGCATGGTTCATCGCATCGAGCATGGCGAAGGTCGCAATGACGATCTTGACATGTTGAACTCTGTTGCCGACAACATTCAGGGCCGTACCATTTGCGCGCTGGGTGACGCCGCCGCTATGCCAGTGCGTGCTTTCATCAAGCATTACCGCGATGAATTTCAGTATCACATTGATCACAAGCATTGCCTTGTGCCTGCGTATGTTTAGTGACCGTACGGCTTTTGTAGGAGCGGCTCCGCCGCGACGCACATCCCTATTCGCAAGCCTTGGTCGCGCCAAAGCCGCTCCTACAGAGTTCAATAGATGTTGAATATAGAAATCGACGGCAAAGCAGTACAGGTCGCACCGGGTAGCACGGTGATGGATGCTGCCAATCAGGTAGGCGCGTACATCCCGCATTTCTGCTATCACAAGAAACTGTCCATCGCGGCGAACTGCCGCATGTGTCTGGTGCAGGTCGAAAAAGCGCCGAAGCCAATGCCTGCCTGCGCGACGCCGGTGACCGAGGGCATGAAGGTGCACACGGCCAGCGATTACGCGAAAAAAGCGCAAAAAAGCGTGATGGAATTTCTGCTCATCAATCATCCGCTCGATTGCCCGATTTGCGATCAGGGCGGCGAATGTCAGCTCCAGGATTTGGCGGTCGGATACGGTAATTCAGGCTCGCGCTACAAGGAAGAAAAGCGCGTCGTGTTTGTCAAGAATATCGGTCCGCTGATTAGTGCTGCCGAAATGAGCCGCTGCATTCAGTGCACACGCTGTGTACGTTTTGGGCAAGAAGTCGCGGGCATCATGGAGCTCGGCATGGGCGGCCGTGGCGAGCATTCCGAAATTCTCTCGTTCGTGGGCAAGTCGGTGGATTCCGAGCTGTCGGGCAACATGATCGACGTGTGCCCGGTTGGCGCGCTTACATCGAAACCGTTTCGCTACAGTGCCCGCACGTGGGAGCTGCAGCGTCGCAAGTCGGTCAGTCCGCACGACGGCCTCAACGCCAATCTACAAATTCAGGTTAAGGGTGATCGCGTGATGCGCGTGTTGCCGCGCGAAAACGAGGCGGTCAACGAATGCTGGATTTCGGATCGTGATCGGTTCAGTTACGAAGGGCTTTACTCCGAAGATCGCCTGACCTCGCCGATGGTCAAGACCGACGGCGTGTGGCATCAGGCGAGCTGGCAAGACGCGTTGACCGCAGCGGCGAGCGCGATTGCGTCAACCGTCAAGGCGCAGGGCGGCAACGCGCTGACCGTGCTGATGGGGCCGCACTCCACGCTCGAAGAATCCTACCTCGCTAAACAAATTGCATTGGCGGTTGGTTCAAGCAGCATCGACCATCGACTGCGTGTGACCGATCCGTCGCTTGACGCTGGCGGCGGCATTCCGTGGCTGGGACTTAAGGTCTCTGACCTCGCGACGGTCGACCGCTTTTTGGTCGTCGGCGCAAGCCTTCGTCAAGAGCAGCCGTTGATCGCCAGCCGAATTCGTGCTCGTGTGAAAAAGGGCGCAATGCTCTCCGTGATTTCCTCGGTGGATGATGATTTGCTGTGTCCAGTAGCGGCCAAAGTAATCGTCAAACCGTCGGGTATGGTGTCCGAGCTTGCAGGCGTGGTCGTTGCGCTTGCGAAGCGACTTGACAAGGCACCGCCTGCGCTCAACGTGACGCCATCCGTCGAAGCAGAGCGTATCGCCGCGTCGTTGGTGTCGGGCAAAAAAGTGGCCGTGCTGCTGGGCGAACTCGCGCTGTCCGGCGCGGACGCGTCGCAGCTTGAGGCTTTGGCCGCGTGCATTGCCGAAATGTCCGGCGGTACGAGTGGACGATTGGTGCTTTCGGCGGCTAGTGTTTCGGCGTACGTAGCGGGTGCGGTTCCGGGTGCTGGTGGCAAGTCGGCGCGGGAGGCTTTGACTAGTGGCGCGGGAGCCATGTTGCTCATTGGCTTGGAGCCTGAACTCGATACTGTGTATGGGCTTGATGCATCAAATGCGCTAAAGTCGACTTCGAAAGTAATCGCCCTGCTAGCCCATGTCAATCAAGCGATGCGAGACAAAGCTGATGTGCTTTTGCCCATTGCACCGTTCACCGAAACATCGGGCACGTACGTTTCGCAAGACGGTACGGTGCAATCGTACACCGGCGTGGTGCGTCCGCTTGGCGAGACCCGTCCGGGTTGGAAAGTGCTGCGAGTTTTAGGTGATTTGCTGCATGCAAATGTGGGGGCGTTTAACAGCAGCGAAGACGTGAAAGCAGCCGCGCTCGCAGGATTCGACGCAACAAAACTTGGCACGATACCGTCAGCAATCGCACCGGTCGCGCCTTCGGTTAACTCGGGCTTAGAACGTGTCGCCGATGTGCCGATTTACCACGCTGATCCGCTGGTGCGTCGCGGCCTTGCGCTGTCTCGCTCGGCATACGGCAAGCAGGCGCATGTGCGCATGAACGCTGAAACGGCAAAGCAACTGAATCTGGCGAATGGCGCGACGGTCACGGTGGCACAAGGCGCAGGTAGCGCAACGTCAACGCTGTCTGTTGATGCTTCGGTACCCAACGGCGCTGTGCGTGTGCCGCTCGCGACAGAGTTGTCAGCGCAGCTCGGCGCTGCGAATGGCCCCATCACGGTGGTGGCGGCATGAACAATCCCGTTGAAACGCTGATGATGTGGGGCTTTGGGCAGCCCTACGAAACGTTGTCTTACGCCGTGTGGACGCTCGCCAAAATTTTGATGATCGTCGTTCCGATTACGTTGTGTGTGGCGTTCCTCACGTTGTGGGAGCGTAAGGTCATCGGCTGGATGCAGGTGCGCATCGGGCCGAATCGCGTCGGTTTCGGCTGGTTGCAGCCGTTCGCCGACGTGCTCAAACTCTTGCTTAAGGAAATCATCGTTCCTACCGGTGCGAACAAGACGTTGTTTTTCATCGCGCCGTTACTGTCCATCGGCCCGGCGCTCGCGGCGTGGGCGGTGATTCCGTTTGATCCAACGCTCGTGTTAGCCAACGCGAACGCAGGGTTGCTCTACATCCTCGCGCTAACTTCGGTCGGTGTTTACGGTGTGATCCTGGCAGGCTGGGCATCAAATTCAAAGTATGCGTTCATCGGCTGCATGCGCTCCGCTGCGCAAATTGTGTCCTACGAAATCGCTATGGGATTCGCGCTGGTGGGCGTGCTGATGGCGGCAAACAGCCTAAACCTGAGCGACATCGTCAACGCGCAAGCGGGCGGTTTGTCACAGTGGTACTTCATCCCGCTGTTTCCATTGTTCATTGTGTACTTCATCTCGGGTGTGGCCGAAACCAACCGTCATCCGTTTGACGTGGCCGAGGGCGAATCTGAAATCGTCGCAGGCTTTCACGTTGAATATTCCGGCGTGACCTTCGCGATTTTCTTCCTCGCCGAATACGCGAACATGATTTTGATCGCGGTACTGGTGGCCGTGATGTTCCTGGGCGGCTGGTTGTCGCCGTTGCCCATCACCAACGATCTCTACTTGTTCGGCATGAAACCGTTTGCCGACGGCTTCTTCTGGCTCGCGGCCAAAGTGTTCTTCGTGTTGTTCTTCTTCCTGTGGATTCGCGCGTCGTTCCCGCGCTACCGCTATGACCAGATCATGCGCCTCGGCTGGAAAATTTTTATCCCCGTCACACTCGTCTACATCGTGTTCCTCGCGATCGTTATGCAGACGCCGTGGGCTTCGGCATTCCACTAGGAGCGGGTTGACATGATTGCATCCGTCAAACATTTTTTCTCGACCTTCCTGCTGTGGGAGCTGCTCAAGGGCCTCTCGATCACCGGACGCTATTTGTTCGCGCGCAAAATCACGGTGCAGTTTCCCGAAGAGAAGACGCCGCAAGGCCCACGCTTTCGCGGCCTGCATGCGCTGCGCCGTTATGAAAATGGCGAAGAGCGCTGCATTGCCTGCAAACTGTGCGAAGCGGTGTGCCCGGCGATGGCGATCACCATCGAATCCGAGGTTCGTGAAGACGGTTCGCGCCGTACTACGCGCTACGACGTTGATCTCACCAAATGCATCTTCTGCGGCTTTTGTGAAGAGAGCTGCCCGGTCGATTCCATCGTCGAAACGCGCATTCTTGAGTATCACGGTGAGAAACGCGGTGACCTGTACTACACCAAAGAAATGCTGCTCGCCGTCGGTGATCGTTATGAACAACAAATTGCAGCCGATAGAGCTGCTGACGCTAGGTTCCGCTAGCGCGGTCACTCATCATGCCTGAATTCGCCACTATCGTTTTCTACGTTTTTTCTGCGGTGATGCTGTTTGCGGCATCATGCGTTATCAGTGTAAAAAACCCCGTTCATGCCGCGCTGTTTTTGGTGCTGGCATTCTTTTCGGCCTCGGCACTTTGGATGCTGCTGAAGGCGGAATTTCTCGCCATCGCACTGGTGCTGGTTTATGTCGGCGCGGTGATGGTACTTTTCCTGTTCGTGGTGATGATGCTCGATATCAACGTCGAGGAAATGCGCAAACAGTTCCGCAGCTACCTACCGGTTGGATTGCTGGTGGGGGCAGCGGTACTAGTGGAGATGGTCTTGCTGCTCAGTCTTTCATTCGGCAAAAAAATCGGCGCTACGGGCAGCACCAACGCCATCGTGATGGATGGCAGCAATACCAAAGCGCTCGGAATCGAGCTGTTTACCAAATACATTTACGCCGTTGAAATTGCTGGCGTATTGTTGTTGGTGGCCATCGTTGCTGCCATTGCGCTGACGCTGCGTGATCGTCGCGAAACGCGTTACCAAAATCCTGGTGAACAGGTGCTGGTGAAGCGCAATGATCGTCTGCGCGTCTTGAAAATCGCCTCAGAAAAACCGACGGCTGCCGAAACGCCGGTCGCTGCAATAGTTGCGCCAACCGCAGGGGCGACCAAGTAATGTCCCTTGAGCCAACCCTCAATCACTATCTGATCGTGGCCGCTGCGCTGTTCACTATCAGCATCATCGGCATCTTCATCAACCGCCGCAACGTCATCATTTTGTTGATGGCTATTGAGCTGATGCTGCTCGCCGTCAACCTGAACTTCATCGCGTTCGCAAGCTATCTGGGCGACCTTAGCGGTCAGGTGTTCGTGTTCTTTATCCTCACGGTGGCAGCGGCCGAATCAGCCATTGGTCTCGCGATTCTCGTGGTGCTGTTCCGCAACGTGGGCTCCATTGACGTGAACCAAATCGGCAAGCTGAAGGGATAGGGCAGGGCATGAAACTTACCTATCTCATCGTCCCGTTCGCGCCGCTCATTGCGTCGATTCTCGCCGGTTTGTTCGGCAAGAAAATCGGCCGCAGCGGTGCTCATTGGCTCACCATTCTTGGTGTGCTGGTTTCGTTCATCGCGTCTTGTATCGTGTTTGCCGACGTGCTCAAAGGCAACACGTTTAACGGCCCGCTCTACACCTGGATGGTGTCCGGCGGCATTCGTTTCGAAGTCGGATTTCTGATCGACTCACTGACTGTGACGATGATGCTGGTCGTAACGTCCGTGTCGCTGATGGTGCATATCTACACGGTCGGCTACATGCACGATGACCCCGGTTACCAGCGTTTTTTCAGCTACATCTCGCTGTTCACGTTCTCGATGTTGATGCTGGTGATGAGCAACAATTTTCTGCAACTGTTCTTCGGTTGGGAAGCGGTGGGGTTGGTGTCGTACCTGTTGATCGGCTTTTGGTACAAGAAGCCGACGGCGATTGTTGCCAATATGAAAGCGTTCCTCGTCAACCGGGTGGGTGACTTGGGCTTTCTGCTGGGCATCGCACTGGTGCTCGCGTACACCGGCAGTCTTGACTACAAAACCGTGTTTGAAAAAGCGCCGTCGTTAGCGAATATTTCCATCATGATGGGGCCATTCGGGATTGTGTCGCTGATCACCGCCACCTGCATCCTGTTGTTCATCGGCGCGATGGGCAAATCCGCTCAGGTGCCGTTGCATGTGTGGCTGCCCGATTCGATGGAAGGCCCGACGCCTATCTCAGCACTCATCCACGCTGCAACGATGGTGACGGCTGGCATCTTCATGGTGTCGCGCATGTCGCCGTTGTTTGAAATGTCTGACACGGCATTGTCGTTCGTGTTGATTATCGGTGCCACGACTGCCTTGTTCATGGGCTTCTTGGGTATCGTGCAGTACGACATTAAGCGCGTCGTGGCCTACTCCACTCTGTCGCAATTGGGTTACATGACGGTCGCACTCGGCGTATCGGCCTATAGCGCCGCGATGTTCCACCTTGTCACACATGCCTTCTTCAAAGCGTTGCTCTTCCTGGCGGCGGGCTCAGTCATCATCGGCATGCACCACAATCAAGACATCCGCTACATGGGCGGGTTGAAGAAGTACATGAAGATTACGTGGATCACCTCCCTGATCGGCTCGTTGGCACTCATTGGCTTTCCGCTGTTCTCCGGCTTCTACTCGAAGGACACCATCATCGAGGCGGTTCACGAGAGCAAAATCTTCGGTCATGGCTATGCATACTTTGCGGTCATGGCTGGCGTGTTTATCACGGCGTTCTATTCGTTCCGCATGTACTTCCTCGTCTTTCACGGCAAGGAGCGCTACGACCAGGCCCCGCATGACGAGCATCACCATGACGATCACGGTCAGGGCCACAGCGCAAAGCCGCATGAATCGCCGTGGGTGGTCACGTTGCCGTTGGTATTGCTCGCGATTCCATCTGCGATTCTGGGTTACTTCGGTGTCGAAAAAATCGTTCATGGCGATTGGTTCAAGGGCGTGATCGCGGTGACCAAAGAGCATGACACCATCGCCGCGTTGACCGCAAAATTTAATGGCCCGATGGGCATGGCTATTCACGGTCTGTCGACGATGCCCCTGCTTCTAGCGCTGTTGGGCATTGCGCTTTCGTATTACCTGTACGTCATGAATCCCGCGCTGCCCGCCAAGCTGCGAACCAAATTTAGCGCGGTAGTGACGCTGCTCGAAGAAAAATATTACTTCGACCGCTTCAACGATTTCGTCTTCGCGGGCGGCGCACGCAAATTGGGCGAGGGACTGTTCCGCTTCGGGGACCGCGCCCTGATTGACGGCGTGATGGTCAACGGTTCGGCGAAGGGCATCAGCGCACTCTCCGGCGTGATGCGCCATCTGCAAACGGGGTACGTTTATCACTACGCATTTGTCATGGTCGCAGGCGTCCTCGCCTTTCTGACCTGGCTGCTGCTTCGCTGAACACAGAGCGCAACTACAAAATAATTACACACATCATGCTGCTCTCACTATCCATCTGGATCCCCATCCTCGGCGGTCTCGCCACGCTGACCACTGCGGGTGACAAAACCGCAAACACCACCCGCTGGATCGCGCTGATCGCTGCCATCGCAGGCTTTCTCGTCACGATTCCGCTCTACACGGGCTTTGACCCAGCCACCGCCGCGCTGCAATTCGTTGAAAACGTGCCGTGGATCGCGCGTTACAAAATCAACTACTACCTCGGCGTTGACGGCATTTCGATGTGGTTTGTGCTACTTAACAGCTTCACCACTATCCTCGTCGTGGTCGCTGGCTGGGTGGTCATCGAGAAGCAACCAGCGCAGTATTTCGCCGCCTTCCTGATCATGTCGGGCCTCATCAACGGTGCGTTTGCAGCGGCAGATGGCATCCTGTTTTATGTGTTCTTCGAAGCGATGTTGATCCCGATGTATCTCATCATCGGCATCTGGGGCGGGCCGAATCGACTATACGCAGCGATCAAGTTTTTCCTGTACACGCTACTCGGTTCACTGCTGATGCTGGTCGCGCTGATTTACCTGTACACGATGACCGGCGGCAGCTTCACCATAGCTGATTTTCACAAAGTGCCGCTCGGAAAAACGCCGCAGTTATTGCTGTTCGTCGCGTTCTTCCTCGCCTTCGCGGTGAAAGTACCGATGTGGCCGGTTCATACTTGGTTACCTGACGCACACGTTGAAGCGCCGACGGGCGGCTCCGTAATTTTGGCGGCAATTACGCTCAAGCTCGGCGCGTACGGCTTTTTGCGTTTCATCCTGCCTATCGTGCCGGATGCCTCGCACATGCTGGCCCCATTTGTCGTCGGCATTTCACTCATCGCCATCGTCTACATCGGTTTCGTCGCGCTGATTCAGACCGACATGAAAAAGCTGGTTGCTTATTCGTCGATTTCGCACATGGGTTTTGTCACGCTCGGCTTCTTTCTGTTCGTCGGCGGGCAGGGTAGTGCCCTCGGTATCGAAGGTGGCCTGATGCAGATGATCTCGCACGGCTTTGTGTCGGCGGCGATGTTCCTGTGTATCGGCGTGCTCTACGACCGTCTGCATAGCAGGAACATTGCGGATTACGGCGGCGTGGTCAACGTCATGCCAAAGTTTGCGGCGTTGTTCATGCTGTTCGGCATGGCCAATGCAGGATTGCCGGGCACCTCAGGTTTCATCGGCGAATTCACCATCACGCTCGCGGCGGTAAAGCAGGGCATGTTCTGGACGGCAGCGGCAGCGGGTCTTGCGCTGGTGCTCGGCGCGGCGTACACGCTGTGGATGTACAAGCGCGTAATCTTCGGCGAGATCGGTAACGACCACGTTCGCAACATGACGGATTTAACGCGGCGTGAGTTCTGGATGCTTGCAGTCGTCGCCGCTTGCGTGCTCGGCATGGGCCTCTACCCCGCGCCATTCACCGAGGTCATGCACACCAGTGTCGACGAGCTGATAAAGCATGTCGCGCGCAGCAAGCTGTAGGTTCGCGATGACAGAACCAACTCAATTTGGCGTCATTCTCGCGACAGCGGGAATCCAGTACGTAATCCACGCGAGGCGCAATATTTGTGTGCTTCGCACAGCGGCCACACTTCTGGATTCCCGCCTACGCGGGAATGACGGCGGTTGGGTGAATTGCAAATGAAAGACATCCT
>JAYSUK010000276.1:0-3489 GCA_043719085.1 Burkholderiales bacterium
GGCACCGTCGCCACGCGCAATCCGCCTTGCTGGGCAATCGCGCCATCGTCAAGCGCTAGCGTGCCTGCGATCACTTTGAGCAGCGAGCTTTTGCCTGCGCCGTTGCGGCCGATCAGGCCGATTCTTTCTCTTGTTTCAATTGCAAAATCCGCACCATTGAGGAGCGGGGCGAGACCGAAGGCGAGGTGAGCGTTGTGGAGAGTAAATAAAGCCATGCAGCAAGTGTAGTCAGCGTGAATACAGCTTTCTTCTACATCGACCGTAATACATGGAGATGCGACAGAAATCGTATCAAGTCGACTTAGGCGTTTTAATCGCACTGCTGCTAAGTGCAGCGGCGCGTGTAGCCAAAAGTTGATGTGCAGAAAACACCGCCAAAACAACGGTTTCTGTGCATTGCAGCATGCGAAACCGCTGCTATCATGCTTCGCATAGCAGGGCGTCGTGCGAGGACTATGCAGACACGCGGCCCAGTCAGATACCCAAAAGAAATTCACGTAACCATCACGAACAAGGAGGCCCCCATGGACTACCCGTGGCTTAAAAATTATCCCCCCGGCGTGCCGGCAACGATCAAGTTTGATCAGTACACCTCGCTGGTGCAATTGCTGGAAGAAAGCTTTCAAAAATTTGCCGGTCGCAAAGCTTTCACCTGCATGGGCAAGACCATCAGCTACGCCGAGCTCGACGCGCAATCGCGCGCTCTGGGCGCATACCTGCAGAGCCTCGGTTTGCAGCAGGGTGATCGGGTGGCGTGCATGATGCCCAACGTGCTGCAATATCCGATTGCAATTGCCGCGATTTTGCGTGCCGGCTACATCGTGGTGAACGTCAACCCGCTCTACACTCCGCGTGAGCTTGAGCATCAGCTGAAAGATTCGGGCTCCAAGGCCATCATCATCCTTGAAAACTTTGCTGTCACGTTGCAAAGCGTGCTCGAAAAAACGCCGGTAAAACACGTAGTGCTCGCGGCTATGGGCGATTTGCTTGGATTCGTCAAGGGCGCGATCGTCAACTATGTAGTGCGCAACAAGCGGAAAATGGTGCCTGCGTACAGCTTGCCCACGGCGGTGAAGTTCAATGACGCGTTGGCTCGCGGCAAGCCGCTGGCGCTGTCGCCCTCAAAGGCGCAGATCGAAGACGTGGCCGTGTTGCAGTACACCGGCGGCACCACTGGTGTGTCCAAGGGCGCGACCTTGCTGCACCGAAACATCGTGGCTAATCTCATGCAAACCGAAGTGTGGATTGCGCCAGCGCTGAACAATCCCCAGCGTCCCGCCCCGGAACAATTGGTGATCGCGTGCGCTCTTCCGCTGTATCACATCTTTGCCTTCACCGTGTGCTACATGTTTGGTGTGCGCTGTGGCGGACACATTTTGTTGATTCCGAATCCGCGCGACATTCCGGGGATGATCAAAGAGTTGGCAGGGCACAAAATCAACGTGTTTCCGGCCGTCAACACGCTGTTCAACGCGATGGTTAATGCGCCCACGTTTGGTGACCTGGATCTCTCGGATTTGCGCATCGCCAACGGCGGCGGCATGGCGGTGCAGCGCGCCGTGGCTGAAGCGTGGAAAGCCAAAACGGGCACCCCGATTTTGGAAGCCTATGGCCTGTCCGAAACCTCGCCTGGCGCGACCAGCAACCCGGTCACCATCGAGAGCTACACCGGCACCATCGGTCTGCCATTTCCGTCCACCATCATTGTCATTCGCGATGATGACAACAACGACATGCCACTGGGCCAGCCCGGCGAAATCTGCATCAAGGGCCCGCAGGTGATGGCCGGTTATTGGCAGCGCCAGGATGAGACCGACAAGGTGATGACCAGCGACGGCTTCTTCAAGTCCGGCGACATCGGCGTTATGGACGATCAGGGCTACGTGAAGATCGTCGATCGCAAGAAAGACATGGTGCTCGTCTCCGGCTTCAATGTGTATCCGAACGAGGTCGAAGACGTTGTCGCTAGCTGTCCTGGCGTGATGGAATGTGCGGTGATCGGTGTGCCGGACGACAAGTCCGGCGAGGCGGTGAAAGTGTTCATCGTCAAGAAGGACCCGGCGCTGACCGAGCAACAAGTGCGTGATTATTGCGAGGCGAATCTGGCGGGCTACAAAAAGCCGAAGCACGTGGTGTTCCGTGCTGATTTGCCGAAAACCCCGGTGGGCAAAATTCTGCGGCGTGAATTGCGGGATATGGATAAGAAGGCGGTGTAACAGCTGTCCTTTAACAAAACGGCCCTTTGGGGCCGTTTTTTTTGGGCGCGTTACACCGGATCCTGAAATCCGGCCGTCCGATAGGTCAGCACCAGCGTGTCGCGAGCGCCCTTGTCGCCATCAGGTTGGATGGGCGTTGATTCATGAATCACGCGTGCGTCGTCAAGCAACAGCACCGACCACGGCTCGGTCAAAGTAAAGCGCACACCGCGCGGGCCATTTGCTTCGAACACACGCGTTTCGCCGCCTTTCACGTGGTGACGATTGACCAGTACCACCGCCACAAAATCCACACCATCCCGATGCGCACCTTCAGGCGTGGGACGGCCAATGCCGTCGGTGGTGTCAATGCGAAATTGGTGGGCTTCGATGAACCATTGTTTTACTTCCTCCCCCTGGGGGACAGGGTGGCGGCTTATCGAGGCAGGGTCGTTCAGCACAGTCCCTCTCCCTAGCCCTCCCCCCCGGGGGGAGGGGATCGAACCAGCGAACACATCCCCCAGCCCGCTCAACAACGTGCGCCACGCCGCATCTGCACAAACTTCCGGCGCAATCGGCTCAAACCACCGCTCAATGCCGCCGTGCAATGCGTTGTAGTCCACTGGCTGCCAATGCGCTCGGTGCGGGCTTTGCACGAGTGAAGAGGGCGCAATCGTCTGCACAAAACTGCTGTGTCGCCGTGCGCGGTACTTGCCGCCGTCTTTCAGGTAACCATCGCGCGGCAAATCGTTCCACGTTGCGTCAAGCGCCGTCAACGCCGCCGCCGTGACGCCAAAACAGGTTTCAAGCGCGGCGGGCGCAACCAGGCAAAAGCCTTTGGCCCGCATTTCTTGCACAATGTCGACTCTGTTCGTAACCGTTTGCAAATGGCCTCCTGCCGTGACTCATTTTTCTGCCAACATCAATCGCGTCGCTCTGCTTCGAAACAGCCGTGACAACGGGCTGCCTGATTTGCTGCATGCGGCCAAAACCATACTCGACGCTGGTGCTGCGGGCATCACCGTTCACCCGCGACCCGATGAGCGCCACATTCGCCTGAACGATATCGCGCCGCTCGCCACGTTGGTCGCGAAATACCCCGGTCGCGAGTTCAACATCGAGGGCAATCCACATCACAACCTGATGCAGATTGTAGAAGCCGCGTTGCCGCAGCAGGCCACCTTTGTCCCCGACGCAGTGAACACGCCCACCTCCAATCGTGGATTTGCAGCGGGTGAGGAAATGCAGGCTGTGCAGCCACTCATCGCGCGGCTGAAAGCAAAAGGCATTCGCG
>JAYSUK010000277.1:0-3481 GCA_043719085.1 Burkholderiales bacterium
GAGACGCCTGCAACCTGTGCGGCAGCAGCAGCGGCAGCGCTCGCGTTTTCACCCGCGACCAGCACGTGCACATCGCCGCCAATGGCAACAGCAGCGGAAATAACGTTGAGGGTGGCCGCTTTAAGCGAGCCGTGATCGTGTTCGGCGATGACGAGGTTAGCCATGTTCAAATCACCTTCGCTTCGTTTTTCAATTTATCAATCAGCGCCGCAACGTCGGCGACTTTCACGCCACCCTGGCGCTTGGGCGGATCTTCGACTTTTAGCGTGGTCAATCGGGGCGTTACATCCACACCCAGATCGCCGGGCTTGACGTTATCGAGCTGCTTTTTCTTTGCTTTCATAATGTTGGGCAGCGTTGCGTAACGCGGCTCGTTCAAGCGCAGGTCGGTGGTGATGATCGCTGGCAGTTTGAGCGCAATGGTCTCCAGTCCGCCGTCGACCTCGCGAGTGACGGTCGCGATGTCGCCGCTAACTTCTACTTTCGATGCAAACGTAGCCTGACCCCAGCCCAGCAACGCCGAAAGCATTTGCCCCGTTTGATTCGCGTCGTCGTCGATGGCCTGCTTGCCAAGAATCACCAGACCAGGTTGTTCCTTGTCGACGATCGCTTTGAGCAATTTGGCTACGGCCAAAGGTTGCAGCTCAACATCGGTCTCAATCAAAATTGCACGATCAGCGCCAATGGCCATCGCGTTGCGCAGCGTCTCCTGGCACTGCAACACGCCCGCTGACACCGCGATCACTTCGGTCGCAACGCCTTTTTCGCGCAGACGAACCGCTTCTTCAATCGCGATTTCGCAAAACGGATTCATCGACATCTTGACGTTGGCGATGTCCACACCCGAGTTGTCGGGCTTGACCCGTACTTTCACGTTGTAGTCAACCACTCGTTTTACTGGCACCAAAATCTTCACGCAACGCTCCTTTGTGAGTACATTCGCCTTCACAGGCGCGGTCACCGCCGAGGCACTGACCGAATCTGTTCAATTATAGAAATTTGCTGCGCCAGGTGTAAGCGTCGCAGTTTGCTTTGAGCGGGTGCTCTAGGACTGGGCTCATTCTGGCCTTCTGCTACGCTGGCTGCGTTAATCAAATTAGCGGGGTTGTGCGGTGCGCGAGACGTTGAGACAAGCTGGCCGCTATCTCGTTGGCGCGTTCATCGCCTTGGCAATTGACACGGCGATAGTCACGATGGGGGTGCAACTGGCGCTGCCGGTTTTGGTTGCGCGGTTGATGGGTTTGATCGCCGGCGTGACGACGACCTACTTTTTCAATCGCAGATTCACCTTTACGCCGCAACAGGCCGCGAGCCTTGTCGATTGGGGACATTACCTGATGCGGCAATCAGTGGGCTCGGCGCTCAACTTCGCCGTTTCGTCGAGTTTGATTTATGCGTCCGACCGTCTGGTCTGGCAAATATGGGGCGCGATTTTTGTCGGCGCTGCACTTGGGTTTTGCGTTAATTTTTTCGCGGCGCGCCGGCAAATGCACGGCCCGTGATCCCGGCAAATGCACGGCCCGTGACGCCAGGCACCGGCGGCTTATTGCGGCGGCAGTTCTCGGTTGCCTCGAATATCGACTGCTGTCGTGGGGTTGCTGCTGGCAGGAGAAATCGCCGGCACCTGCGCTGCCGCGCGACCCATACGCCGCATGTATCCCAGCGCGGTGACGGGCACGCCAAAAAGCCACAACGCGCCAATCAGTCGCGCTGAGCGCCACGAAGGCTCGGCGATCATTAACGCCACGCCTGCCAGCGCTAGCACTACGGAGGTAAAGGGCAGCATCACCCGCAACGCTGCGCGGTACCGGTGCCACCATGATCGCTGAGCCCATTCGCGCAGGTCATCCCAGGACTCCGGGGGGGGTGGGGCGTCGCGCCGCAACAGACTCATTGGTGTCTCCAATCGGGCGTAGGTTGTTTACCGAGAAATGCGTCAATGCCCATAGAGGCGTCTTCGGTCAGCATGTCTGTTGCCATATTTTCTCCTGCAGCGGCGTATGCGTCGCCGAGCGACATGTTGCGTTGTTTGTTAAGTAGCGCTTTACCCGACATTATTGCCGCGCCGGATTTCGACGCAATGGCCCGCGCCCAACTGCGCGTAGCCTGTGCGAGTGTCGATTCATCGACGCAACGGTTGACGAGGCCCCATCGCTCGGCTTGCGGGGCGTTGATGAACTCACCGCAAAACAACAACTCGGCCGCGTGCTTGGCCGCAAGCGATCGGGTGACAGCAACCGCAGGCGTTGAGCAGAAGAGGCCGAGATTCACGCCACTGGTCGCAAACCTGGCCGTATCGCTCGCAATCGCCAGATCACACGCGGCGACGAGCTGACAGCCGGCAGCGGTTGCCACCCCCTGAACGCTGGCGATTACGGGTTGCCGCATTTGGTTAATGGTGAGCATAACGGCTGAGCATTGGGCGAACAGCGCTAACAAATCACTTTTTTCAGGATGCGCGCGCATTTCGCGCAAGTCATGGCCCGCACAAAATGCGCGGCCCGTACCCGCCAACACGACCACCCGGATCGCACGATTGACGCGGATGCGATTAAGCGCGCCCTGCAACGCGCTGAGCATGCTGCTGGACAAAACGTTGAATTGCGCAGGCCGGTTTAACGTGAGCGTTGCAACGGCCCCTTCGGTTTCGGTCAAGACGAATGATTCTTCTACACTCATTTATTCGGTTCAAACACAGATTGAAAGCCACCTTATGGGCCATCGTTTATCCAAGATTACAACGAAAACGGGGGATGCGGGCACCACCGGCCTGGGTGACGGCTCGCGCATCGCAAAAAGCCATCCGCGCGTGGCAGCGCTTGGCGACATTGATGAACTCAATTGCGTGGTGGGTTTGCTGCTCACCGAGCCTTTGCCAGATGCGTTGCGCGAGTCACTAACCGACGTGCAGCATGATCTGTTTGATCTGGGCGGCGAGATGTCGATTCCTGGTTATTACGCAATTACTGACGCGCATGTGGAACGGCTCGAAGCGCTGACCGAGTCGCTGAATGAGGACTTGCCGATGCTCAAAGATTTCATCCTGCCCGGTGGTTCGCGAGCTGCGGCTTATGCGCATTTGGTGAGAACCGTTGGACGGCGCGCTGAACGAACGTTGATCGCGCTGGCTGACGTGGCAGAAGTATCAATGCCGTCGCGAATTTACTTGAATCGTTTGAGCGATATGGCGTTTGTGCTGTCGCGCGTGTTGAATCGCGTGAACGGCCAGCCTGATGTGCTGTGGCATAAAGGGCGCAGCGCCGGGGCGACGGCGGCGACCGAGTGATCGTGCTGTCGGCGGGGCTCTGCCGCGACCGTGTTTCGCCACACGTCGGTCGTAGCAGAGCCGCTCCTACAATGCCTGCTTCCTTTGTTATAGCTTGAAGCCGCACCATGAGCAGCAATCCCCTCTTTGACATCTGGGCTACGCCGTACGGCCTGCCACCGTTCGCGCTGGTTCATGCCGACCATTTTTCGCCTG
>JAYSUK010000278.1:0-3470 GCA_043719085.1 Burkholderiales bacterium
AAACAAAATCGTCGGTGCCAAGCCGGTGCGCGCGGCGGCGGAAAAGTCGGGTCGGTTCGACTACGACGCCGAGATTTCTGGGCTCAAAGCGCTGGATCGTTACCGACTGAAAATTGTGTTTGAGCAACCGCAATTCGAGTTCGTCTACGACCTCGCCTCATCGACGTTTTCCGCTGTCGCCCGCGAGGTCATCGAAAAATATCGTGATGAGCGTGGCCGTGTGCGCGAGCATCCAGTTGGCACTAACGCGTACCAACTGATCCCATCCGAGTGGAAGCGCTCCAGCCGAATCGTGCTGGGCAAAAATCCTACGTATCGCGAAGAAACCATGCCGCTCACAGGTGGCGCAACGTCCGCGCTACGCGTTCCACAAATCGACCGCATCGAGGTGAGCATTCTTGAAGAATCGCTGCCGCGCACCCTCGCGTTTCAAAGCGGTGAACTGGAGCAGGTGGACGTGCCGCGCGACCTGCATGAGCGCATGTTCAACGGCAACACGCTCAAGCCAGAATTTGCGGCGAAGGGCATTCGCCACACCCGGTTTATGGAGCCGATACTCAGCTTTCAGTACTTCAACATGAGCGACCCCGTGGTCGGCGGCACATCGCTTGAGAAGAACGCACTGCGTCGCGCCATTTTGATGGGCTACAACAAGACACGCGAAGCACAGCTCGCATTCAAAAACCAAGTCGAGCTGGCCACCCAACTGATACCGCCGACACAGTCCGGCCACTCGCCTGAACTTAATCTTCGTCCGCCGTACGATCCAGCCTTGGCCCGTGCACTGCTGGATCGCTTTGACTACAAAGACTGCGATGGCGACGGTTACCGCGAAGCGCCGGGCTGCAAGCCGCTTACCTTCACCCGATCCAACCCACCCGATAGTCGCTCTCGTTTGCAGGACGAAATCTGGAAGCAAAGCATGGACGCCATCGGCATCCGCGTGCAGTTTTTCAATCAAAAGTGGCCCGACCTGATCGAAATGTCGCGCACCGGCAAGCTGCAGTCGTGGGGCTGGAGCTGGATTGCCAGCGGCCCCGGAGGTGATGGTTATGCGAGCCTTTTGGTGTCGCGCAACATCAATGCGATCAACGACATGCAGTTTAAGAACGCCGAATACGACCGGCTGTACGACCTCGCGCAAACCAAACCGCTCGGGCCTGAGCGCACAGCGGTGTACGCGGCGTTGTCGAAAATCGCTGCCGCCAACTCCGTGCTGGATTTCGGCTTTCACACGTACGCGAACGATCTGTCGCAGCCGTGGCTTAAAAACTATGCGCGGCACCCGTTCTGGCGCACACCGTGGAAGTTTGTCGATATTGATGAAGCGCGACGCTAGCGGACTGTAGGAGCGGCCATGCCGCGACCGGCGCGTGACGTCGGCGCACAGGTCGCGGCAGAGCCGCTCCTACAAACGCGCCGCCGATTGCATAATCACCACTTCAATTTTCTGAGCGCTGAAGTATGAAGCGATATCTCTTTGCCTTAGCCGCCGTATTGGCGCTAGTCGTCCCCACCCACGCCACGGATATGAGCAAGACCCTCAAGGTCGCGTTCCCGGTCGACGTGACGGGCTTTGATCCGCAAGCGACCAATGACCTGTACTCCGGTCACGTCAACAACGCGGTTTTTGACGTGATGTTTGAGTTTGATTATTACGTGCGCCCGCCGCGCCTGCGCCCGGTGCTCGCAGAGGCGATGCCCGAGATTTCTGCCGACGGGTTGACGTGGAAAATTCGCCTGCGCAAAGGCGCGTACTTTTCCGATGACCCCGTGTTCAAAGGCAAAAAACGTGAGGCGACGGCCGACGATCTCGTCTATTCGTGGAAGCGCATGCTTGACCCGAAGATGGCGTCGCCCAATCTCTGGCACATCGACAACAAGCTCATCGGCGCGAATGAGCTGGTCGCCGAGGCCAAGAAGTCAGGCAAATTCGACTACGACAAACCGATTGATGGCATGAAAGCGCTGGATCGCTACACCGTGCAGTTGAAGCTGATACAGCCGGACTATCTGCTGACCGAGCTGATGAACCAATACAACTGGTCGCCCGTGGCACGCGAAGTGGTTGAGGCGTATCGCGATCCGGGTGGGCGCATCATGACCAATCCGGTCGGAGCCGGCCCGTACATGATCAAGGAATGGATCAAGGGCAACAAGCTGCTGCTGACTAAAAATCCGAATTACTCGCGTAAATATCCCCTGGCGGAAGGTGAAACCACCGAAGATAAAGCAATCATCGCCGCCCATCAGGGCAAGGAGATGCCGTTGGTGGGCAACGTGCAAATTAGCATTATCGAAGAGGCAAATCCACGCCTGTTGACGTTCAAAGCCGGTGGGCTCGACTACGAATTTGTGGGTCAAGACTTAATCGGAAATGTGGTGATAAACGGCAAACTCGCCCCCGAGTATGCCGACAAAGGCGTGAAACATCAGCGCGCGCTCGAACCTGCGCTGGCGTTTGACTACTTCAACATGGAAGACCCGGTGGTCGGTGGCTACACCAACGACAAAATTGCGCTACGCCGCGCCATCATCATGTCCTACCCGATTGATGATTACGTGCGCATTGTGTTTCGTAATCAAGCGACGCCGGCCAACCAAATCCTGCCGCCAACGCAGACGGGACACATTCCCAACAAGCCAAATATCAACAGCAATGACGTACCGCTGGCACGCGCATTACTAGATAAATTTGGCTACAAGGATCGCGATGGCGACGGCTATCGCGAACTGCCTGACGGCAAACCACTGGTCATTACCCGATCCTCTTCGCCGCGTGCGACAGATCGCGAAAACGATGAGCTGTGGAAAAAAGCGCTCGACTCGATTGGCATCAAGATCGCGTACAACACGCAGAAATGGCCCGATCTACTGAAGCAAGGCCGCGCCGGGCAACTGCAATTTTGGGGATTGGGCTGGAACTCCTCAGGCACCGATGGCAATTCATTCCTGCAACTGCATTACAGCAAAAGCATCGGCCAATCGAATTTCGCCCGCATGAACTTGAAGCAGTACGACGAAATCTACGAGAAAGCGCAGACGCAGCCGCTCGGGCCGCAGCGCTGGGCGCTGTACAAAACGATGAACGAGATCGTCACCGTGAATTCGGTGTGGCAACCCGGCGTATTTCGCTATCAAAACGTGGTCATGCAGCCGTGGTTACTCAACTACAAACGCTTGCCTTACCGCCAGCATTTTTGGCACTTGATGGACATTGACGAGACGAAGCGCCCGAAGGGGTAGTGGCGTATCAGCTTTTGGCTGTAATTGCCATTTAATATGGGCTCAGGTGGCTAAAATAGCTTAAGTCGATAAACAGCGTTTTATGGCGATAAGCCCAAGTTGAATGGGGCTTTCAACTAAAAGCTGATTTCGTTTTTGCCGTAATTTCGGGTAGATCACGGTTGTCACCCAAGCGCCATGAATCTGCTCATGTAGGAGCGGCGAAAGCCGCGATAGGCGGGTGA
>JAYSUK010000279.1:0-3468 GCA_043719085.1 Burkholderiales bacterium
ACCGCTGGTGATCAATCGCAAGGGGCTCTACACTGATCTTGCCAAGTGGGCCAAGGGCAAAGGCTTTGAGCATTTGCGCGTTGATGGCGAATTGATTCCAGTCGCGCCGTGGCCACGACTAGACCGCTTTGCCGAGCACACCATTGAGTTGCCGATTGCAACCTGCGACGTCAACGCAAAGCAAGAAAAGCCGCTGCGTGCAGCGCTCGCATCCGGTCTCGACTACGGCAAGGGCGTCGTGCATGTACTCGCATGGAAGAAGGGCAGCGGCGAAGCCGAACTCGTCGTGTTCTCCACCAAACGCGCCTGCCCGAGTTGTGGCACCAGCTTCGCGGAACTTGACCCGCGCCTGTTCTCGTTCAACAGCAAACATGGCTGGTGTGTGACCTGTCAGGGTATGGGCGAAAGTGTCAAGGGTTACAAACGCGATGATCGCGTGAGCGAGGAATTTGCGGATCGCGAACTTGATGCATTCCTTGATGCGAAAGAGGCGTTTGAAGTCTGCATCGCCTGCGATGGCGCGCGCCTGAATCCGATTGCTCGCAACGTGCGTTTTCGCGACGAGGGCATCCATGCGCTGGTGAAGCATTCGGTGATTGAGGTTGAACGTTTCATGTCCGAACTCAAGCTCGGTACGCGCGAAGAAGAAATCGCTCGCGACATCGTGTCGGAAGTGAAATCGCGGCTGCAATTTTTGCAAGAAGTTGGGCTTGGTTATCTCACGCTGGATCGCTCTGCGCCGACGCTCTCCGGTGGCGAAGCGCAACGCATTCGCCTCGCCGCTCAACTTGGCTCCAACTTGCAGGGCGTCGCCTACATTCTTGACGAACCGACCATCGGACTGCATGCGCGCGACAATCGCATCCTGCTCGACGTACTCGAAAAATTGCAGGCGAAAGGCAACACGCTGATCGTCGTTGAGCATGATGAAGACACCATCAAGCGCGCCCATCACATCATCGATTTTGGCCCCGGTGCAGGCGTGCGCGGCGGCGAGATCGTGGCGGAAGGCACCTACCAGGAAATCAAGGACAACCCGGCGTCGATCACCGGTCGCTTCCTCAAGAATCCGCTCAAGCATCCTCTTCACAAGCGACCGCCCGTCGGCAAGAGCGATCCGTTCGTCGAGGTCAAAGGCGCAACGCTCAACAACCTGCGCGACGTCACCGCGAAGCTGCCGCTATCGCGTCTGTCGGTCATCACCGGCGTCTCCGGTTCCGGCAAGTCAACCCTCGCCCGCGAGGTGATGTATGGCAATCTCGAAGCGCTGGTAAGTGCGCGCAACAACCGCAAGAAAACGCCCGCGCTGCATGGTTGCGAGTCGCTCGAAGGCTGGGAAGACGTTGACCGTGTCCTCGAAGTTGATCAAACGCCGGTGGGCAAAACACCACGCTCCTGCCCCGCCACATACATTGGTTTCTGGGACAACATCAGAAAGCTTTACGCCGAAACGACCGAAGCCAAAATGCGTGGCTACGGACCGGGCCGCTTCTCGTTCAACACGGCAGGCGGCCGCTGTGATGCGTGTTCTGGCGCGGGCTTGATCACCATTGAGATGAATTTTTTGCCCGATGTGAAATTGCCGTGTGATGTGTGCAGCGGGGTGCGCTTCAATAGCGAAACGCTCGCCGTGTTGTGGCGTGAAAAGTCTATCGGCGACGTGCTCGCAATGGACGTGGACGACGCGGTGGATTTCTTCGCCACCATGCCGTCAATCCATCATCCGCTCAAGCTCATGCAGGACGTTGGCCTGGGTTATCTCACCCTCGGCCAGCCGAGTCCCACGCTGTCAGGCGGCGAGGCGCAGCGCATTAAGCTGGTGACGGAGCTGTCAAAGGTGAAGGCGCCGATCATCCTGACCGAAAGCACGAATCCTGCGGACGCCCCAAAGCTTTCCAAGGCCGCGCAAAAGCTAGCTAAGCTAGTTGGCCCTACCGTTGCCGTGAAAGCCAAAGCGCACGGACGGCGCGCGCTGAATCCGCACACGCTGTACGTGCTCGACGAGCCCACTGTCGGGCTGCATATGGCCGACGTAGAAAAGCTCATTCACGTTCTGCATCGCCTGGTGGACGCCGGCAACACAGTGATCCTGATCGAACATAACCTCGACCTGATCGCGGAGGCCGACTGGATCATCGACATGGGGCCAGAGGGTGGCACCGGCGGCGGCAATGTGGTCGTTGCGGGCGATGTGCCGACGCTACTCAAGGCGCGGGCAAAATCGCATACGGGCGCGGTGTTGGCGGAGTTTTTGTAATCCGGCGCCTTCAGCCTGGCAAGCAGCGCACGGAGGCACGACTGCTCATGTTTTTTTGAAGCCGCCCTCATCACCGGAGGCCAGTCGCGATATGTTTTCTTTGTGTCGCCAAAACAGTAATGCGGTCATGACAAGCGTTGCGTAAAACGACGGCCCAAGGCCTAGAAAGAAATAGGCCAGCACCGGGGCGCAAGCGCTGCCGATCAATGCGGCCAGCGACGACACTCGGCTCATCACGAATACCAGCGCCCAAACCAGCGTCAGCCCAAATCCGATTCGCCAGTCCAGCGCCCACAACACGCCGGCGGCGGTCGCGACACCCTTTCCGCCTTTGAACGCAAAAAAGACTGGCCACAGGTGGCCGAGAAACACGGCCAGTGCAACCAGGGCGATGCCTGTGGAAGTGATGCCCAGCTGCACCGCAAAAACCTTGGCCAGCAACACCGCGGCAACACCCTTCAACGTGTCGCCGAGTAGCGTGAGAATTGCTGCTTTTTTACTGCCGCTGCGCAGCACGTTGGTCGCGCCTGGATTGCCGCTGCCGTAGCTGTGCGGATCGGGCAACGCGAGCGCGCGACTTACGATAACGGCGAACGACAACGAGCCAACAAGGTAGGCCGCCACTGCTGCGATGATGTCGGTTGTGGTGAACATTTGCCTGCCTCAATCTGCAAAGAGTACGTAACTGTTAAGCACGCGAACCGCTGTGTCGTTGCCCTGTACGGATAACGCTCGCATTGAAAGTCTGTGCGCTCTCTAGAATAAAGTCAGTGTAAGCGACGATTTCAGGGACATTTTTACCGTGGATAGTATTTTCATCAAAGGCCTCAAGTGCCAAACCACGCTCGGCGTGTATGACTGGGAACGCGTGTCGTTAAGGCCGGTGTTGCTTGATCTGGAGATCGGCGCCGCATCCATGGAGTCTTTCGAGCATGACAGCGCGAAGGGATTAATGAATTACGACAGTATTTCGAAGCGCCTGACCGAGGCGTTGACGATACTGCATTACAAAACCGTAGAACGTCTCGCCGAGCATATCGCCCACGTCGTACTTAGCGAATTTCATGCGCCGTGGGTCAAAGTGACCGTGGGCAAACCGGGCGCGGTGAGAAACGCGGCGATGGTGGGGGTCACCATCACACGCAACGCTAGCACCTAGCCACGGGATTGCGCCGAGCAACGCCAAGCGTTGCCCGTTACATGCGGCGAAA
>JAYSUK010000280.1:0-3465 GCA_043719085.1 Burkholderiales bacterium
TCGGCGGCAGACGTTGCGCCAGCCGTAAGATCCACAGGCTTTTTAAGCTCGATCTTGTCATCAGCGACGCCTGCCGCTTTGAGTGCATCACGAACCGCAAACGCGCGTTGTTTGGCAAGTTCAGCGTTTTTCACCGGATCACCGCTCGGGTCAACGTAGCCGCTTAAGGCGAGCTTGGCACCCGCCTTGGCTTTGAACGCAGCGAGCATTTCGGCAACACCTTTGTCCGCACCCGCTGGCAGCGACGCCGCGCCGCTGGCGAAGTAGACCTTCATCAAGCCGGTGCTCTTGTCACCGTCGAGCTTGGTGGTGACGGTGTAGCTGCCCAGGTCGGTGGTGGTTGCCGTTGCTGCGGCTGGAGCCGCCGTTGCTGCGGCTGGAGCCGCCGCTGGTGCGGCAGGAGCCGTCGCTGCTGCGGCAGGAGCCGCTGCTGGTGCGACAGCGACGATTGCAGGTGCTGCCACAACAACAGCTGCCGCAGGCGCGCTGGCCGTCATGGCCACTTTGCCCGCATCCGCTTTGCCACCATGCAACGAGGCCACGACTGGCACAATCAACAGCGCCACAATGTTGATGATTTTGATCAACGGATTGATCGCAGGACCGGCCGTGTCTTTGTACGGATCGCCCACGGTGTCGCCGGTGACGGCTGCTTTGTGAGCGTCCGAGCCTTTGCCGCCGTGGTGGCCGTCCTCGATGTATTTCTTGGCGTTGTCCCATGCACCGCCGCCGGTACACATGGAGATCGCGACGAACAGACCGGTGATGATGGCACCCATCATCAGGCCACCCAGCGCTTCAGGGCCGAGGAACACGCCGACGAGAATTGGCACAAATACCGGCAGCAACGACGGGATGATCATCTCTTTGATCGCAGCGGTGGTCAGCATGTCAACTGCGCGGCCATATTCAGGCTTGCCGGTGCCGTCCATGATGCCCTTGATGTCGCGGAACTGGCGGCGAACTTCTTCCACCACCGCACCGGCTGCGCGGCCCACGGCCTCCATGGCCATCGCGCCGAACAGGAACGGAATCAGGCCACCAATGAACAGGCCGACGATGACCATGTGGTTCGACAAATCGAACGACACATGCAGGCCACGGCTTTCAAGACCGTGCGTGTAATCGGCGAACAGCACGAGGGCCGCCAGGCCTGCTGAGCCAATGGCGTAGCCCTTGGTGACGGCCTTGGTGGTGTTGCCCACGGCGTCGAGCGGGTCGGTCACTGCGCGAACTTCTTTTGGCAGATCAGCCATTTCAGCGATACCGCCAGCGTTGTCGGTGATCGGGCCATAGGCGTCAAGCGCAACCACGATGCCTGCCATCGACAGCATTGCGGTGGCTGCCACTGCAATGCCGTACAAACCGGCCAGCCAATGCGACGCGAGGATGGCGATACACACGGCAATCACAGGGTAGCCGGTCGACTTCATCGAGATGCCGATACCAGCGATGATGTTAGTGGCATGGCCGGTGGTCGATGCCTGTGCAACGTGGCGCACCGGCGCGTATTCGGTCGCGGTGTAGTACTCGGTGATCATTACCAGCGCGCCGGTGAGCACGATACCGACAACGCAGGCACCGAACAGGCGCAACGTATTCACACCATCAACGCCAGCAAACACGATGTTAGTGACGAAGAAGAAGGCGATCAGCGACAGAATCGCGGCAACCGCCAAACCCTTGTACAGGGCGTTCATGATCTTGCCTTTGCCGCTGTACTTCACGAAGTAGCAGCCGATGATCGATGCGATGATTGACACCGCGCCGAGCGCGAGTGGGTAAACCGCAGCCGCAGCCGCGTGCGACTTCATCAGCAATGCGCCGAGGAGCATGGTGGCGATGATGGTCACCGCGTACGTCTCGAACAAGTCAGCGGCCATGCCAGCGCAGTCACCTACGTTGTCACCGACGTTGTCAGCGATCACGGCGGGGTTGCGCGGGTCGTCTTCCGGGATACCGGCTTCGACTTTGCCCACCAGGTCAGCGCCGACGTCGGCACCCTTGGTGAAGATGCCGCCGCCGAGACGCGCGAAGATCGAGATGAGCGATGAGCCAAACGCGAAGCCGATCAGCGGCCCCATCAGCGTGTGCAGGCCTTCTTTCATCGGGTTTGCGCTGTGCGGAGCCGTGCCGATCAGGAACCAGTAAAAACCGGCGACACCGATCAAGCCCAGGCCCACCACCAGCATGCCGGTGATCGCACCGCCACGGAAGGCCACCGCCAGCGCGGCGTTGATGCCGGAGCGCGCCGCCTCGGCGGTGCGCACGTTGGCGCGCACCGACACGTTCATGCCTATGAAGCCCGCTGCGCCCGAGAGCACCGCGCCGAGCACAAAGCCCAGTGCCGTTTTGCCGTCGAGCACGAAATAGATGATGACCGCGAGAATCCCACCAATGATGGCGATGGTTCGGTATTGCCGGTCAAGGTAGGCCTTTGCGCCCGCTTGAATCGCGCCTGCAATTTCTTGCATGCGCGCGTTACCGGCGGACAAGCTGTTAATCCACGAAATCGATATGACCCCGTACGCGATTGCCGCCAGTCCGCAGACGAGCGAAATGATGAGCCAGGTGGTGGCTGACATATGGTGTGATCTCCCTTGTTATTGATCGTTAACTTTTCCCCGCGGCACGGCTTCCGTACTTGGGTGGCTGCATCTGCGTGTCTGCATCTGTCCTCCAGCACTTGGCCCGCAAAAATCCGCGCCGCCGTTACATCAGAAAACGACTGAAGTAACTAGCGCATCGATTATAGGAGGGAGCCTGTTGCTCATTGGCGACAAAGCAGCAAACCAGCGGCCTGTGGTGGAGGAGCGCAGCGCGCAGGTATCCCGACGGCTACCTTTTGGTCATCGCGAAGTATTGCACGCTCCAATATTCACGCAGGTATCCGGTTCGCTCCGCGTATGCATCCTGCCCAAATTAAAAAACGCATTGAGCGGGCCTGCATGGCATGTGCGCAGTCACGTAAACCCATCACCCATGCTGCACCGTCGGCACAATCGCCGCATAGGTCGGCGCATTGCGCTGCGCCCGTGTCCACAGATCGAAGCGGGCGTGCATATCAAGCCAAAACGCAGGTGCGGTGCCTAACCATGCCGCGAAACGCAGCGCCACATCTGCGCTCACGGGAGCGCGCGCATTGAGAATTTTGGACAGCATGAAGCGAGAAATGTGCAGCGCGGTGGCCGCTTCCGTTACGGTGGCCCCTACGGGAAAGTACTCACGTAGCACGCCGCCGGGGTGTGCGGGCTCGTGCATAGGGAGCTTTGTATTGCATGAGGCGGTAGGCGCTGTCTTTGCGCAGGTCCGCAAGGTATGTGGTCATTTGGGCCTATGGATTCTTTTTGCTGGCGGATCTAGCGCTTGCCCAGCAAGGGCGAACGACCAATGGATGCGAATTCGGATTTCTGTTTCGGTGGTGGCGAAAAGTTTTCAAAGGCTTCGCCCGCCGCCCATTCACCA
>JAYSUK010000029.1:0-6480 GCA_043719085.1 Burkholderiales bacterium
GTTTGAAGGCGGTTCATGGTGAGATCGCTTTATGCAGGGTTTCGCCGCCGATTGGACATGCACGCAGGAGAATACCTGAGCGTGAACACGCGGCGTGCGCTTCGCGATAATGCCCTCAATTTGTTCCAAAGGTAATTCATGAAAAAAATCGCACACATTCAGCAGAGCGCTGCGGCGCACTGGGTTGGCAATGGGTTCCATGTGAATTCGCTGTTTTTATATGAGCAGGATGCTGCGGCGCTCAGCCCGTTCTTGATGCTCGATTACGGCGCTCCAAAATCGTTCGCGCCGTCCACGCAACCGCGCGGTATCGGCCAGCATCCGCATCGCGGCTTTGAGACAGTGACGGTGGCGTATCAGGGCGAAATTGAGCATCATGATTCTGAAGGCAATCGTGGCACCATTGGGCCGGGCGACGTGCAGTGGATGACGGCCGCGTCTGGCATCGTGCATGAAGAATGGCTCTCTCCGTCATTTAACGCTCGTGGCGGCGTGCTCGAAATGGCGCAGCTGTGGGTGAACTTGCCTGCAAAAGACAAGATGAAGCCACCGCGTTATCAGGAGATCGTCAAGGCGCAGATTCCGACCGTGGTTGCCGAGGGTGGTGCGCGGGTGCAGGTGGTCGCCGGTGAATACGATGGCAAGCGCGGCCCCGCGCTGACTTATTCGCCGATCAATGTGTGGGACACGCAGATCGGTGCCGGTCAGACGCTCAACCTGACGGTGCAGGACGGCTACACCACGCTATTTGCGGTGCTCAAGGGCAATGTGAAAGTGAACGACGCGCAGACGGTGCCGTCGCCAGCACTGGTGATTCTTGATCGTGAAGGAACACAGGCGAGGCTTGAAGCGGTGGGCACTGATGCGACCGTGCTGGTGCTCAATGGCGAGCCGTTGCGTGAGCCGGTGGTCGGTTACGGCCCGTTTGTGATGAACTCGGAAGCTGAAATCATGCAGGCAATGCAGGATTTTCAGTCGGGGCGGTTTGTGCGGGCGAAGGTTGCCGCTTAAAGCGGATACGTAGCGCGGCTTGGGCGCGGTACTTATCTACGGCGTCATCCTCGCCACCGGCGGGGATCCAGAGACTCAAGCATTGCGAAAGTCGCGTTTCTGGATTCCCAGCGTCGCTGAGAATGATGCCAGATTGGTTTTTTCGTCCGACGACGACTAAGGTTGCGGCGGAGTTGCCGCACCGGCCTCGGCATCGTCATCCGGCTCCGCGCCACCCTCAGGCGCACTCACCAAGCCAGCCTCTTTGTCGGCTTGTTTCTGCTTCAGTTTTTCTTCTTTTTTCTTCTTTTTCGCCAGTTCTTTCTGGCGTTTTTCGAATCCGTAATTTGGTGTGGCCACAGTTTTCTCTCTGGTTAGTTACAGAACTTTAGCATTTCACACGATTTCGATTGACGGAACGTACGCGCACGGTGCGCTTCTTGCGACAATTCGGGTATGAACTCCCGTGTGAACTTAAGCGCCACCCAGCCAGCCGCCCCGCAATCGCTGTGGCATATCGCGTTCTACACCTTCGTCGCTTTGCCTGATCTCGATGCTGTGGCCGCTCGCTTGCGCGAACTCACGCAGAACCTCACCGGCAGCATTCTTGTGGCGCAGGAGGGCATTAACGGCGTCGTGGCGGGGCCTTCGACTGCGCTCAATGCGTTTGAGCATGCGCTGACCCACGATGCTGCGTTTGACGGGAATTTCGCCAGAACCGTGTTCAAACGCAGTGCTTGCAAAACCGTGCCGTTTGCGCGCATGAAAGTACATTGCAAAAAGGAGATTGTGGCGTTTGGTGTGGATGGCGTGGCACCAGCTTCTGCCGCATCAAGCGTGAGTCCGCAAGCGTGGCGCGAACTCATTGCCCAGGACGACGTGGTGGTCATCGACAATCGCAACAGTTTTGAATATCGCCTCGGCAAATTCAAATCAGCCATTGATCCGGAAGTGCCGAATTTTCGCGACTTTCCGAAATACGTTAAAGCAAATGCACCCGACTGGAAGGCGCAAGGCAAGCGCGTCGCGATGTATTGCACCGGCGGCATTCGCTGCGAAAAGTCGAGCGCGTGGATGCGCGAACAGGGCCTTGAGGTGTTCCAGCTCGAAGGCGGAATTCTGAATTACTTTCAGTCGATGCCCGATGCCGAGAGGGACTGGGAAGGCGAGTGTTTTGTGTTTGACAACCGCATCGCGCTTGACACCAAACTGCAGGAGACCAACACCACTCTGGAGCAGGTTTACGATGGCGAGCCGGACGGCGGATGGCGCATTGCACGTGCGCGACGCCTTGATGGTGCGAGCTGACGGCGTCGACGCATGATCGTCGGCAAACCCCAGGATCGTGACGGCGTCGGTGCCAGTGTGATTGCGACGCAGGCAGGAAACTGGCCAACTTTTTTAGATTTTCTGACGCAGAAATTTCCTGCCGTCGGTCACGACCAATGGCTGGGCAGAGTCAACAGCGAAAGCGTCGTCGATGGGCATGGTGTGACGATAAATTCTGCCACGCCTTATCGTGCCAACAGCAAGCTTTATTACTTTCGGAGCGTTTGTAACGAACCGCGTATCCCGTTCGAGGAAACCGTGTTGTTTCAGGACGACCTGATTGTGGTCGCCGATAAGCCGCATTTTCTGCCGGTCACGCCAGCGGGCCGGTACGTTCAGGAGACGTTGTTGGTGCGCCTGAAACGCCGACTCGGCATCAATACGCTCGCGCCAATGCATCGCATTGATCGTGACACGGCGGGGCTGGTGTTGTTCACCGTTCAATCGCACACGCGTAACGCTTACCAAAAATTATTTCGCGAACGTCGCGTCGAAAAAACGTACGAAGCCATTGCCCCTTGGCGTGCTGAACTCATGGCACCCACGGTTTATCGCAATCGGTTGACTGAGGGCGCTGCTTTCATGCAGATGCAGACCGAGGCAGGTGCTGCGAATGCGCTCACCGCTATAGAAATCGCCGAGGTGAAAGGCTCGCTGGCGCGCTACATTTTGCGTCCGCTGACTGGGCAAAAACATCAGTTGCGCGCGCACATGGCAGCACTCGGCGCGCCAATTTTGAACGACCGCATTTACCCAGTGTTACAGGCGTGGGATTCGGAGGAACCGGACTACAGCCAGCCACTGCAATTGCTTGCAAAATCCATCGCGTTTGTTGATCCCGTTACCGGCCAATTGCGCGCGTTTGCGTCGGCGTTGCCATTGCGTTCGCTTTAATTCACCGCGATGATCGCCGCTGCACTGACTTTTCGATGCGTACACACTCTCAATCCCATCATGATCTGCTTTCGGTGAGCGCGTCCAAATTTGAGGAAATGACCGTGACAACTATGATCCGCTCGGTGTACTTCGTAACGCACCCTAACGTCGTCATCAGTCGCGACGTTCCGGTGCCACAATGGCCACTGTCTGAACTGGGTCGTGCCCGAATGACCCGCGGGCTCGCCCAGCCGTGGTTAAGCGGCGTAACGTCGATTTACAGCAGCAGCGAACGCAAAGCCATTGATGGTGCACAAATCATGGCCGATTACCTGCGGCTGAGCTTCAGGCCAATCGCCGAACTTGGCGAAAATGATCGTTCTTCGACAGGCTTTCTGCCGCCCGAAGAATTCGAGGCAGTTGCAGACGAATTTTTTGCGAAACCAATGACCTCCGTGCGCGGTTGGGAGCGGGCTGTTGACGCGCAGTCGCGTGTGGTGAGCGCTGTCGCTCGACTGATTGCTGCCGACTCCGCCGCCGGATCTATCGCCATTGTTTCTCATGGAGCGGTTGGCGCTCTGCTCTTCTGCCAGCTCAGCGGCCACCCAATCGACCGTCGTTACGATCAACCGGCCAACGGCGGCGGCAACTATTTTCATTTCTCGCTTGAGCCGTGCGTTGTCCAGACAGGTTGGCGGCCTTTCGATCACCCTGTTGTTGAACCCTTGAGGTGAGCGCAAGACTTCCGTTCGGACGAAGTGAAACTACTTTACTCGCTGTACCGTCACACCGATCACCCGCAACGCCCGCAGCATTTTTTCGTCGGTCTCCGCAGCCACAACGAGCAAACTCAGTTCGCTGAGCGTGGTCACCTGAAACGGCGAAGCCGCCATCAGCTTTTCGGCGGACGCGAGCACGATGGTGTCAGCCGCGCGCTCATGCAGCGCTCGTTTCACTGCGGCTTCTTCGGCATCGCCGGTGCTCAATCCCGCGTCGGGGCAGCGCCTCGCCTGCTAAGCAATCTCGGTTCAGGTCAGCCCAATCGCGACGATTTCGCGAAAGTTCGGCATGGCGTTCAACTGCGCATACCAGCGGTCTACGTTGGCCAATGGCACGCGGTGTTGCTCAAGCCCAGCTTTAGCAAGCGGCATTTCAAACCAGGTGTAGGCAAGAATTGCGGCAGGGATGTCGCCGACGGTGAAATCGTCGCCCGAGAGCCATTTTGTTTTACCCAGTTGCCGGTCGGCAATCGTCCACGCTAGCGCGGCTTTCGGAATGTTGGCCGAGATCATCTTCATGTCCCACTGCTCCTGCGGCGCGCGCACCAGCTGCATGAACGCTGGGCCAATGGGAGGCCCGAGCGTGGTGCATTGCCAATCCATCCAGCGGTCAGCGGAGGCGCGAATTTTTGGATCGCTCGGCCAAAACGGTGCTTTGGGGTGTTTGGCGCACAAATAGCGCAGGATCGCGTTCGATTCCCACAAAATAAAACCGTCGTCATCGATCACAGGAATCATGCCGTTAGGATTTTTTTCGCGAAATTCGTCGGTAGTGGTGATGCCGAAATGCAGCCCTGCATCAATGCGTTCATAGGGCACGCCCAGTTCGGCGCAAGCCCACATGACTTTTTTGACATTGGAAGAGTTGTTACGGCCCCAGAGTTTCAGCATGAAGTTGACTTTCCGATTGACGATTGCAGCCGCAGGCCGGAGCGCTATGCTGCAACATTCAGGTTAAATAAGTAGCAATCGTAATCTTTGTGCCGATATGAATCGCGTATTCGTTCTGTTCTTGCTTGCAATACGTGCCATTTTGTCGGCCTGCCGTCCAAACAACGGAGCCACTGGCCGCCGCGACCGGCAGCGCGCGAGCGACCGATCTTGGTGTTGGCGGAATGGCAATCGGCAAAGTCATCGGTGGTGTTGCGGGTTGGGGCATCACCAACGCAGGCAAGCTCATTGCGGCGACGTTCGTGATGCTTACAACAAGCGGGTGGTGCAGCCGCGAGCGCTCGGCGCGGCGCGGCGCACCAGCGCTAGCGGTCTGCGCGTAGTGAACACATGACCTCGATGCGATTCAAACACTCATTCAATGCACGGCGATTCGTGCGCTCGGTCGGCCCAGCTGCGTGCTTGTGTTTTGCGTTGTCCTGGTTGAATGTGACCCACGCGCAAACTCGTTTCAACCAGGCTGAACTTGTAAAGTTAAGGCAACTGAGTGATCGCGGCAGCCCCACGTTCAACGCCGAACTCGTCAACGCCATTCAACGCCTCGACGCAACGGACCCGCCGGAACTCATCACAGAGCTGATTTTTTTGTTTGGCGAATTGCGTTATTCGTACGGCGCCAGCCACATGGCGTTGCCTGCGGTTGAGGCGGCCTATGCGCTGGCGACGGCTAGCGGCGACGCGTCGATGGCCGCGTCGCTCGACGGTCTTGCGGGGCAGATGGAGTTCGCGTCGAACCGAGCGTCCAATCTCGCGCGTGACCGCATCATGCGCGCTCTGAAAGCGCAGCGCGCGACCGGTCGTGCGCTGCCGTTGGCGCGACAGCTCAGCGAGTACGCCACGTTGCTGCAGGAAATCAACGAGTTTGCGTATGCTATGCGCATGAGCAATGAGGCAGTGACGCTGGTTGAAGCGGAAAGCACTGCTAAGTCCGGAATAATTTCGTCGGTGGCGCTGGGGGTCTATTACACGCACGCCGAGTTGTTGCGCGCCATCGGCGACACCAACGCCGCGCTCGCTGCGGCCGAGAAATTGCTCAAACTGTCGCTGCAATCGGGCAATCAGGAGTTCGCGGGGTACGCAGATTTGGCGATGGGCCGCGTGTTCACGCGTGCGGGCCAGCTGGATCGCGCGGCCACCTCGCTGGAGTCGAGCTATGCGCGCGCGATGCAATTTGCCGATCCGATGGGGCAAACGGTGGCGGCGTTGGATCGCACCGACATCGCGATGGAGCGTTCGCAATTTGCGGTGGCGACTGTCTGGTCTGACAAAGTGGCACCGCTGATTGCGCATATTGATGACCCGATCCTGCGCGCACGATATAGTTTGCAGCAGGCGCGATTGCTCGCCATCGACGGCCAGCCGAAGGCCGCGCGACTGGCGTTCGACCGCGCAAAAACCGCAGTGGCGAATGATGAGCAGGTATGGCTGAAAGCCTCGGTGCGAACGGCTGAAGCTGAAGTGCTGGCTAGTGAAGGGCGTCCGGAGGCCTCGCTTCAGGCGATGCGCGAGGCTGCGCAATTGAACACGGACAGTGATCGAATCACGCTGCGCGACG
>JAYSUK010000281.1:0-9777 GCA_043719085.1 Burkholderiales bacterium
CGAAATGAGCTTCACCCCCGACCACCGCCGCACCGTCTTCATGCTGGCCCTGTGCCAGGGCCTGCTGCTCACCAACACGGTGATCTTGATGGCGGTGAATGCACTCACCGGTTTCATGCTGGCTGACAACAAAATGCTGGCGACGCTACCGTCCATGACCTACGTGATTGGCTCTGCGTTGACCGCGATGCCCATCTCGTCATTCATGCGCAAACGGGGGCGTCGGCTGGGCTTTTTGTCCGGCAGTGTGCTGGCGATAGTCGGTGCTTGCATTTGCGCTGCGGCGGTAATGGCGAAGAGCTTTTGGGGCGTATGCCTGGGCACGTTTTTTATCGGCTGCTACAACGCCACCGGCGGTTTTTATCGATTTGCGGCAGCCGATGCAGTGACTGGCAGCGACAAGGCGCGCGCCATCTCGCTAGTGCTGGCGGGCGGCATTATCGGCGGCCTGATCGGCCCCGAGAGCGCCAAGCTCACCAAGGACTTTCTCGGCGTGACTTACGCCGGCACCTATCTGTCACTGGTGGCGTTTGCCGTGGTGGCCATGGCCGTGCAATCGCGGTTGAATTTGCCACCGATCGCGGCGGAGAGCTTCGATAAGCCAGCGCGCCGACTCTCTGAAATTGCCCGGCAGCCGAAGTTCATCGTGGCGGTGATGTCAGCGGCGCTGGGTTATGGAGTGATGAACCTGCTGATGGTGGCTACGCCACTGGCCATGAACTTCTGCGGTCATCCGTTCAAGGAGGGCGTATTCGTGCTGGAGTGGCACGTGGTGGGCATGTTTCTGCCGAGCTTTTTCACCGGTGACCTGATCAAGCGATTCGGTGCGATGAAGGTGATCATCACCGGCACGCTGCTCAACTTTGTGGCCATCGGCATCGCACTCTCCGGCGTCACCGTGGCACATTTCTGGTTTGCGCTGGTGGTGCTCGGGATCGGCTGGAACTTCATGTTCATCGGCGGCACGGCGCTGCTCACCGAAACCTATCAGCCGCACGAAAAGAGTCGGGTGCAGGGTTTCAATGACATGCTGGTGTTCGCAACGATGGCCGTTTCGTCATCAAGCGCTGGCGTGCTGGTCAACGCCCGGGGCTGGGAGATTGTGAATTACGCGGCGATACCGTTCGTGACCGCGGCGCTGGTCGCGGCCATGTGGCTGCTGCTACGGGACGCTAGAGCGCCGCGACCGGCCTGAGTTTGCAGACGACGATTCGTGAACAGCTTTTATCCTAGGCGCCCTATGCAATGGGGCTACACAGCTGAAATGCTTGCTGTCGATATTCGCGAAAAAGTGCTATTAGCCCCGTATTTATATGGCTTTCAGCAAAAAGCTGTGAGATCTGTAGGCAAAAAAAGCGGCCCGAAGGCCGCTTTTTTGCGTGCTGCGACTGCCAACTATTTAAGATCAGCAACCAGCGCATTGCGCACCGTCTGCGGAATCGGGTTGATGGCCGCTTTGTAGCGTGGATGATCCACGCCGACAGCGAGTCCGACGCCGTACTTGAGCGCCGCCTTCATTTCTTTGGTCAATTCGAAGCGCAGAAAGTGCACTGACGACGCTTTGTAGTCGCTCTCGCCCTGATCTTCATCCGCGATGGAATAGAGCTTGGAGCTGCCTTCCACCTGAATCCAGACGCGATCCTCAATGCCGATAAGCTGCGGGAGCTGGCGCTTCCGCTCAATCTCGTCGGTGTATTCGAGCATCATCGTGGCTTTGAGGTTGCTGCCGTCAGGAATCAAGGGCAGATACGCATCGAGCTCGCCCTGCACACCGTCGCGCTCGCTGGCCAGGCCGTCGTCTTCCGCTTCAACGCGCAGCATTTCCTGAATTTGATAGCGCACCGTCATCTCGTCTTCAAATTGAAGTGCGAGATGGTTACCCAAATGAACCGTGCGGTTTTTCTTGTGTGCAATCACCTCGGGACGAAACGTCGGACGACGTTTGGCGTACTCTTCGAGAGACCACAAATTTGCCCGTGACAATACAGGCGTTGACTTCTTAGCCATAATCCAATCCGTGTGTAATCGATACATCCAATCGGCGGGTTTGCTTCTTAACTGGCTCCCGGCACGATATACCGAATTCGGCGCTACGCTGCTCCAAAATGGTTAGTCTTGAAGCCTTCTCCTGCGCGCACTCATATTGGCGGTAGACTCTGATTTTAGGTCGGCAGTTCCAGAAAAGCCAGTGCTACGCGACGGGGATTTCGCTCTAACAACAGAAAAACGCACCAGAGAGGTGCGTTTTAAGATGTTTCTGACTAAAAACACTCAGAAGCGTTGACGCGCATGCTGCAACGCAGCATGTCAACCTAAATTTCCTCGTACAGCGGCAGGGTCAGGAATTCCTCAAACGCGTCCTGGGTGCTCATGGCGGTGAAGATCACCGCCGCGCGGTCAAATTTACCTTCAAAACCGCCTGCTTTGATTTTCGCGAGCTCCTCGGGAACCATCAGCTTGACCATATCGGCGGTGACCTTGCGGCCATCGTCAAGCACGCCCTTCGGCGTACGAATCCACTGCCATACCTGCGAGCGCGAAATCTCGGCGGTTGCAGCGTCTTCCATCAAATTGTGAATCGGCACGCAGCCGTTGCCCGCAAGCCATGCACCGAGGTAGTGAATACCGACGTTGATATTCATGCGCAGACCCGCTTCGGTGATCGGCGCTTCAGGCTTGAAATCAAGCAAATTGGCCGCCGTCACCTTGACGTCCGGACGCTGCTTTTCCCATTGATTCGGCTTGTCACCAAGCACGTCAACAAATTCTTTCATCGACGCTTCAACCAGCCCCGGATGCGCCACCCAGCCGCCATCGTACCCGTCCGTTGCATCGCGCTTTTTGTCGGCAATGATGCCGCCCATTGCAATGGCGTTTTTCTCCGGATCGTTCTTGATCGGGATCAACGCGCTCATGCCGCCAATGGCTGGCGCGCCGCGGCGATGGCAGGTTTCCAGCAACAGCAATGCATACGAACGCATGAACGGCGCGGTCATCGTGACCTTGGCGCGATCGGCGAGGCAAAAGCTCTTGTCGAGCTTGAATTTCTTGATGCACGAGAAGATGTAATCCCAGCGACCTGCGTTCAGCCCCGAGCTGTGCTCACGCAGTTCATAAAGCATCTCTTCCATCTCGAACGCGGCGTTAATGGTCTCGACCAGCACCGTCGCCTTGATCGTGCCCTGCGGCAAGCCGAGTTCGTTTTGCGTCAACACGAATACGTCGTTCCACAGCCGCGCTTCAAGATGCGACTCCAGCTTCGGCAGGTAAAAGAACGGTCCGTAGCCGCGCGCGATCTGCTCTTTCGCGTTGTGAAACATGAACAGTGCGAAATCGAAGATGCCGCCGTGAACCCGCTTGCCGTCGATGAGCACATGCTTCTCTTCAAGATGCCAGCCGCGTGGACGCACTTGCAGCGTGGCGATCTTGTCGTTGAGCTTGTAGGTCTTGCCTTTTTGCTCCAGCGTCAGCGTGCGCCGAATGGCCTTGCCGAGATTGATCTGGCCCTGAATCTGGTTGTCCCATGAGGGTGAATTCGAATCTTCGAAATCGGTCATGTAGCTGTCCGCGCCCGAGTTGAACGCGTTGATCACCATCTTTGCCTCGACCGGGCCGGTGATTTCCACGCGCCGACATTCGAGTGCTTTGGGAAGCGGCGCAATCTTCCACGACGCATCATCGCGAATGTGCTTGGTCTCGGCCAGGAAATCGAGTTTTTCGCCCCCATCGAGGCGCTTGGCGAGCGCCACGCGTGCGGCCAGCAATTCCTGGCGGCGCGGCTCAAACGCACGATGCAGTTTGGCGACCAACGCCATCGCTTCGGGCGTGAGGATTGCTGCAAATTCGGCCGAAACAGGCGCGTTAATTTCAATACCGGGGGCGTAGGTCGGGTGGCTCATAGGAGGGAGTGTGGTGTGGAGCGCCGGTTGCGGGCATGCGTCATGTCAGCAGCGCTCGGGTTAATCGTCGGGCGTTTATAGGTTGTGCAGTGCGTGTTTGCAGTCAACGCGTAACGGATCGGATCGCAACCCAGGCGCCTGACTAAAGCGGTAACCAAATTCTATCGCGGCGCAACATTTTGCGATCTGTAGAGGTCGTGGCGCTTGAACCAAAAATCGTTCGCGTTCTCGCGCCAACCCCACTTGGCGCACACCGCGCTAGACTAGGGCCAATATTAAAGCGACGCTCTAATCGCACTTCACCTCCCAGCGCTCCCGTGTCCGCAGATCTCCCGCACATCACCTTTCCCGAACTGCGAGCGCTGACCGACGCAGTTCCGGTGATGCTCGCCTGCTTCGATATCGCTTCCCGCCGCTGCATTTACGCCAATGCCGAATACGCAGCGCTCGGCGCCATGACATGTGATGAGGTGCTCGGCAAAACCATCGAACAAATCATCGGCCCGGATGCCGCCGAGCGGGTCAAGCCGCACTTGGCGTTGTTGCTGGCCGAGCGGCGCACGGTAACCTACACACGCTCTACCAGCGCACCCGGCGACGCCCCGCACTGGATTGAGGTGCGACTGGTGCCTTGCGGACTGCCGTTGATTGATCGGGTGTTTGTAATGGTGTTTGACATCACCCCAAATCGCGTTGCCGAGCTGAGCAGCCGGGATAGCAGCGAACGGCTCAGTAAATTCATGCAGGCGAGTCTCGAAGGACTGGCTTTTCACGTTAAAGGCACCATTACCGATGTCAATCCGCCGCTGCTGAAATTGCTCGGCTACACGTTCGAAGAGATGGTGGGCCACCAAACGCTTGAGTTTGTTCCCGCGCCTCATCACCCGCTGGTTCAACAGGCACTAAGCGCGGGCGGCGAGGTTACCTATGAAAGTTTCGCCATTCACAAGAGTGGCCGCGAAATGCCGGTGGAGTACAGCGCTCGCAATTTCGAGTGGAATGGCCAGACGCAACGGCTGATCAACGTTCGCGATCTTTCAGAGCGCCGCGCGGCCGAAGCACGCATTCGCTTTTTGGCACTGCATGACGTGCTGACCGGATTGCCCAACCGCGCTCAGCTCGATGATCAATTGCGCGTGAGCGTGGCCGACGCGTCGAGAACCGGCTCGTTCCTATCGGTGTTTTTCATCGACCTTGACCAGCTAAAACGGGTTAATGACTCGTTGGGGCACAGCGTCGGTGATTTGCTGCTGATCGGTGTAGCGGACCGCCTGCTTGCGTTCTGCGAACAGCCCCGTGTCGCGCAGCAGAAGCCGTGGCTCGCGCGTCTGGGCGGCGACGAGTTTGTGATCATCTTGCCGCAAACGGGGCGGCAGCAGAACGAGGCATTTAGCCTTGAATTGCAAGCCACGCTGCAGCATCCGATTGACATTCAAGGTCGAAAAATCCGGGTGACTGCATCGGTGGGAGTCGCCACTTTCCCGCATCACGGCAGCACACCCTCCGAACTGCTTAAAAACGCTGATGCGGCCATGTACCTGGCGAAGGATGCGGGTCGCGATGCCACTCGCTTTTTCGATCCTTCGGTGGCCATTCGCGCCGACCGTGCGCTGATCATCGAACACGAACTTGACCACGCGTTGCGGCACAACGAATTCGAGCTTTTCTACCAGCCCCAAGTATCCATCGACGGTACCCGCATGGTGGGCGTTGAGGCGTTGATTCGCTGGCGGCACCAAACGCGCGGCTTGCTTGGGCCGGATGAATTCATCGCGATTGCAGAAGGGCTGTATTTGATTCTGCCAATCAGCCAATGGGTGCTCGACACGGCGTTAGCCGAGGTGCCGCGATGGCGGGAGCTCGGCTGGAAAGACGCGCGGGTGTCGATCAATCTGTCGGAAAACCAGTTCCGTTTGCCCGATTTCACCGACAGCGTGCTGCGCGCGCTGGCGCGCCAGGGCTTGCACGGCGACTGCCTTGAACTGGAATTCACCGAGCGTATGTTGATGCATGAGGATGCGCTGATTCCGCAGATGCTCAACACTCTGCGAAACGAGAAAGTTACGCTCGCCCTTGATGACTTTGGTACCGGATTTTCCTCGCTTTCGCGGATACGCATGCTGCCCATCGAAAAGCTCAAGATTGATCGCAGCTTCATCGTGGAGCTGCCGGGAACCCACAGCGCCGCGGCCATCGTCAAATCGATCTTGGAGCTTGCGCGTGGTCTAGGGTTGACCGCCGTCGCCGAGGGGGTGGAGACTGAGGCGCAACGACAATGTCTGGAGGAGATGGGCTGCCGCGCCATGCAGGGCTATTTGTTTGCCCATCCGATGCCAGCGGCCGAATTTTGCATTTGGCTAAGCGCGCTACTTGCGCGCGGTGAGCGGGCTACTCAGGCGCGGTGACACGGGCTACTCGGGAGTAGCGGCCACCTCTGTGGCGCGGCTGGCACGGGCCGACTTTCGGCCTTCGTTGAGCACGTACAAGCCGCTGGCGAGAATCACGGTCATGCCGAGTAACGTGAAGCCATCCGGCAAATCATCGTAAATCAACCAACCGTAAAATGCGGCCACCAGTAACTGCGCGTACATGAACGGCGCGAGCGTTGCGGCGTCCGCTTTCGCATACGCTTTTATCAAGCACCAATGCCCCAAGGCGCCGAACACGCCAAGCGCTGGCAATATCAGCCACTCGGATAGCCCGCTGGGCATGCGCGCGGTGGCTGGCGCCACCACCGATAACGCAAGCGCGCCAATCGCGTTGGCGTGGAAGAGCAGCACTAACGAATCAGCCTGATCGGCCACCTTTCGGGTCAGCACCAGATAGAGCGCATAAAACGCTGCGGAACTCAGCGCCGCAATCGCGCCCACGCCAGCATGTGCCAAGCCTGGACGCAGCGCGATCAACACGCCGACAAAACCCCTTGCCAGCGCAATCCAGTGTGCGCGCTGCGGGCGCTCGCCCAGCAGCAATGCGGAAAAAATAACCACCATAGTGGGACATACAAACGACACTGTCGCGGCCTCAACCAACGGCAAATGCGCCAACGCAGTCCAAAAACACAGGGTGCTTGTTACCAACAAAATGCCGCGCAAAATTTGCACACCAGGCTGTGGGGCGCGGGCGAAGTTCCAACCGCGTGTAGCGACCAAATAGCTGCCGATAAGAAGCGTGGGCACCAGATAGCGCAACCACACCGCTGCGGTAAGCGGGTAACTACGCCCCACCCATTTGGCAGCGGCATCCATCGTGGCAAATAGACCGATGCCAATAAACAGCCACCCGAGGGACGCGCGCTCGTCAGGCTTCACTCACGGGCCTCTGCTGTGGCTGCCGAAGTTGCCCCGCTGTCAGCTCCAAAACGCGATCACAACGTGCAGCCAGCGAGCGGTCATGAGTGACCAGTATCAGCGACGCATTGCGGCTGCGCGTGGTGCCAAGCAACAGTTCAAACACGCGATCCCCATTTTCACGATCGAGATTACCCGTTGGCTCATCCGCGAGAACGCACGCGGGCTCAGTCACCAGCGCGCGGGCAATCGCCACGCGCTGGCGCTCACCGCCCGAGAGCTCAGACGGCAAGTGATGCAGCCGATGGTCCATGCCCATGGTGGTGAGCAGTGTGATCGCTTTTGCATTGGCTGCGGCAACGGGCGTGCGCCGAATGCGCAGTGCGAGTGCCACGTTCTGCACCGCGGTGAGTTCTGCCAGAAGATGATGAAATTGATAGACGAAGCCGAGCGCAAGATTGCGCAGATCACCCCGCGCAGCGTCAGACATAGCAGCGAGCGCCTGGCCTTGCAAGCTGACGCTCCCGGCGCTCGGCGTATCGAGGCCGCCCAGCAAATGCAACAAGGTGCTTTTGCCGGAGCCGGACGCGCCGACAATCGCGACCGATTCGCCTGCGGCGACGCTGAAAGTCACGTCAGTCAGCACTTGCGTCGTAGCGGGGCCACTCTCGTAGCGTTTGCCCAAACCCGATGCGGTCAAGATCGAGCTGGGCGCGAGGTTACTCATAGCGCAGCGCTTCGGCTGGATTGACGCGGCTGGCGTGCCAGCTTGGGTACAGCGTGGCGAGCAACGACAAACCGAGGCTCATCAGGGTGATGAACGCCACATCAGCGAAGATCACTTTCGACGGCAGCTCTGTGATCAGGTACACCGTCTTATCGATAAAGGTAACTCCGAATATTTTCTCAATGGTGCCAACAACGATATCGATATTGAACGCCACGGCGAGCCCCAGTGCCAGGCCAATCAACGTGCCGATGACGCCGATGATCGCGCCCTGAATCACGAAAATTTGCATGATGCTGAATGGTCGCGCGCCGAGCGTACGCAAGATCGCGATGTCACTCTCCTTGTCGGTCACCACCATCACCAGCGTGCTCACCAGATTAAATGCAGCAACGGCGACGATCAGCGTCAGGATGATGAACATGACATTCTTTTCAAGCTGCACGGCTTTGAAGAAGCTGGCGTTCTGTGTCGTCCAGTCGGACACCCCGAGCCCTGGCGGCAGCGTGCGCAACCACTGATTGGCGATGTCGTGCGCTCGCATCAAATCCTTAACTTTGACTCGAAGGCCAGTCACCGTGTCCCCCAGTTGATAGAGTCGCTGCGCGTCGTTCATGTGAATCAGCGCAACACGAGAATCGGCCTCGATCCAGCCGATTTCGAACAAGCCGGTCACCGTAAAACTCTTCACCCGTGGCACGGTGCCCGCTGGCGTCACGGTGCCTTGCGGCGTGACCAGCGCCACTTTCTCACCGACGCGAACGCCGAGACTGCGCGCCAGATCGATGCCGAGAATCACGCCCCATTCACCCGGTTTCAGCAGGTCGAGCGTGCCGACTTTCATGTGCTGCTGCACCGTGGCCACGAGTACTTCGGTGGCCGGATCGATGCCGCGCACCAAAGACGGTTTGTTGATTTCGCCGTTGATCCACATTCCCTCGCCCTGCACGTACGGCGCAATGGCGACCACGTCGGCATTCTTTTTGAGCATCGCCGCAACCGATTGCCAATCGTTCAGCGGGCTCTCAAAGCCCTTGACTTCAATGTGCGCGGTGGCAGCGAGCATGCGTTCGCGCAGCTCACTCTGGAAGCCGTTCATTACCGATATGACGATGATCAACGCCGCGACACCCAGCGCGATGCCGAGCATGGAGATGAGCGAGATGAAAGAGATGAAACTGTTGCGACGTTTGGCGCGGACGTAGCGCACGCCAAGCTCAAGCTCGTAGCGGGAAGGAAAGGACATTGTTTTGAATTTTACGCGGCTACAAGGTGCAAGCACCACCTCGCGCTTCGTCCCAAGTATCAGCTTTTTAGTGAATCGCTTATTTGAACGGGGCGATCATCTAAATTTCGACCAAAGTCGATATTTACTTATTTCACTGGCTATCGCCCGTGGCTAAACGATCCCAGCAAAAAGCCATAATAAATACCTGCTTGATTGGCGTGTGAACGATGCTTCACAAGACAACGGCACATCGTTTGCTTACTATTACCAAAGTCCACCCGTCGCGCCATCATGATCATGCACACCATTTCGCCTCCACCCGCCAGCCATTTCGACGAGATGCTCGCAGCGCAAACCCAGTCTCAATCGCAGTCAAATTTGCAAAGTCAGGGGCAGTTTCAATCGCAACTGCAATCGACGGCAACGCTGGCGAAGATGAAGCCCATGGCAGCCATCGCGCCGCTGGAGCCCCTCAAGTTTGGGCCGCGCGAGCACTATCTGGCGTACAACCAGTGGCTGGAAGCAACGCCCGAGCAGGCTCTGACGCAACGTCGTGCGCAGGCTGACCTGCTGTTTCGACGCATCGGCATCACCTTCACCGTATACGGCGACGAAGGCGGCACCGAGCGATTG
>JAYSUK010000282.1:0-3449 GCA_043719085.1 Burkholderiales bacterium
CCACGAACGCCACGCCTTTGGCGCGCATTACACGCCGCGCTCGCATGTGGAGCGGCTGGTGCTGCCCACCGTCATCACGCCGCTGCGCGACGATTGGGCCAACGTGCAGGCGGCTGCCGTGCTGAGGGCTAACGAAGGCAAGATGAATGAAGCGCAAAAGCTGGTGCGCGAATTTCAGCTCCACCTGTGCTCGCTCAAAGTGCTCGACCCGGCTTGCGGCAGCGGCAACTTTCTCTACGTCACGCTGGAGCATTTGAAGCGCCTTGAGGGTGAAGTGTTGATTCAGCTTGAAGCATTTGGCGACACGCAAGTACGCATGGAAACCGACCGCCTGACCGTCGACCCGCATCAACTGCTCGGCATCGAGGTCAACCCGCGCGCTGCGGCCATTGCCGAGGCGGTACTGTGGATTGGCTACCTGCAATGGCACTTCCGCACCCGCAGCAATGCCGCACCGCCACAGCCCGTGCTGCGCGACTTTAAAAATATCGAATGTCGTGACGCTGTGTTGTCGTGGGATCGCATGGAATACGAGCTGGATGCGAAGGGCGTTCCGGTCACGCGCTGGGACGGTCGCACCTTCAAAAACCACCCCGTCACTGGCAAACAAGTGCCGGATGAAGCAGCGCTTGTTCCCAAAGAGCGCTACGTGAACGCTCGTCAAGCCACATGGCCGATTGCAGATTTCATTACCGGTAACCCGCCGTTTATTGGCGCCGGGCCGATGCGGCTGACGCTCGGCGACGGTTACGTTGAAGCGCTGCGCGGCGCGTGGCCGGAAGTGCCCGAGAGCGCAGACTTCGTCATGTTCTGGTGGGAGCATGCGGCACGCGCCGTGAGGAGCGGCAAGACGCGCCGGTTCGGCTTCATCACCACCAACAGTTTGCGGCAAACGTTTAACCGGCGGGTGGTGGAGGCGCACTTGCATCCGAAGCTTGCAAATAGCGCGGCTGCGGTTGTACTCCCTCCTCCTGGGCCTGCGACGACTGGCGCAAGTGCGCGCCGGGGCGGGGGAGAGGGTGTCACGAAGACGCCCAAAAGGCTATTAAGCTCCATACAAACACCCTCTCCCCAACCCTCTCCCCCAGGGAGAGGGAGCCTGCCCGCGCTAAAGCTCGCCTTCGCCATCCCCGACCATCCGTGGGTGGACAGCGCGGACGGGGCTGCCGTGCGCATCGCCATGACCGTTGGCATGCTCGCCTTTGATGCCAGCGACCAACCCGGCAGCCTGCAAACCGTCACCGCCGAATCGCCAGGCGCAGACGGCGAAGTGAACGTCACGCTTGCCGAACAACAGGGCGAGATTCATGCCGATTTGACGATTGGAGCGAACGTCGCGTCTGCGCAACCGTTGCAATCAAACGCCAACGTCAGCAGTAGAGGGCATGAACTCGGCGGCGCAGGCTTCATACTCACCGAAGCAGAATCCGCCACCCTACTCCCGCCTGTTCTGCCCCCTCCCCCGGCGAGGGAGGGTTGGGGTGGGGGAAGTCACGCAAACGCGAGCCCCAACGTCATCCGCGAATACCGAAACGGTCGCGACCTAACCGACGCCCCGCGCAACGTAAAAGTGATCGACCTCTTCGGACTGACCGTCGACGAAGTACGAAAGCAGTATCCAGCAATCTTCCAGCATTTGCTGCATCGAGTTAAGCCAGAGCGCGACCAAAATCCGATGCCTAGCGTTCGTCTGAATTGGTGGCTTCACCGACGTCTCCGCGAAGACTTGCGCGACCAACTACGCGGCCTCCCCCGCTACATTGCCACCGTCGAAACCGCCAAACACCGCACGTTTCAATTCCTCGACGCCAGCATCCTGCCGGACAACATGCTCGTCGCCATCGCCTCCGACGATCCGCACCTGCTTGGCGTGCTGTCGAGCCGCGTTCACATTGCGTGGGCCCTGGCGACGGGCGGCACTCTCGAGGATCGCCCGCGATACAACAAAACCCGCTGCTTCGAAACCTTCCCCCTTCCCCACGCCTGAAACCGGCCTCACGCCCACGCTGTCCGCGCGAATCGCGAGCCTTGCCGAGGAACTTGACGCGCATCGCAAGCGAGTTCTGCTCCCTCCCCCCGGGGGGAGGGTTGGGGAGAGGGTGGTGGCGGATCGACCATGCCACTCAAGCAAAGTCCCTCACCCCAACCCTCTCCCCCAGGGAGAGGGAGCCAGACCGTAGCCTTGACCCTGACCGGCCTGTACAACGTGCTCGAAGCGCTGCGTGAAGGTCGCGCGTTGACGGCGAAAGAAAAGGCCATTCATGAGGCTGGACTTGTGGCGGTGCTCAAGTCGCTGCATGATGAATTAGACGCTGCGGTACTCGCAGCCTACGGCTGGGCGGACATTGAATTGCCGCGCGACGAGCAGAGCTTGCTGGCCCGACTGGTAGCACTGAACGCCGAACGCGTTGCTCAAGAAGCAGGCGGCAAGGGCAGCATCGCCTACCTGCGTCCCGAGTATCAAAACCCGGCGTTGCGCGGCTCGGCGACCGAGGCGACGAAGCCGGTGGCAGAGCAAACCACGCTTGCCATCGACACGCCGCAGCTGAGTGACGCAGTGGCCACGCCACAATCACGGATCCTCGCCAAAGCCCGCAAACTCACGTGGCCACGCGGCCTGCCGGAGCGCATGAAAGTGGTCAGTACGATGCTGGTCGAGTCAGCCACGCCGCTCACCACACTGCAAATCTATGCCCGCATCGACGCCAAAAAGGAGCAAAAGACGCAGCTGCCAGACATCCTCGCCACGCTGGTGGCGCTCGGCCGTGCGCAACAGGTGAACGACACGCAATTTGCGGCGGCGTGAGTCCAGGCGTGTAAAAGCGGTCACAGCTTGCAGCGTAAAGTGCCTCCCTACCGGGGCTAGACTATCGTTTTTGTTGTTTATCGACTAGCGAACAAAAGTGCTACCTGCCCATACAAACAAAGGCGTATAGCCAAAAGCTGTACAGTTTTTGACGCGCCTAGAACGACGCCTCAAACTGAGTTACGCCGCGCCACCCAATACGTTGCGCCGTCGGCGCCGTAGCGCTCGCTGTGCGGCACTTCGCGCGCCAGTTTGAAGCTTGCGCCTGTCGTCAGATGCTGCGTTTGCCCCCCGCACGCCAGCCACATTTCGCCCTGCGTCACCACGGCCTCAGCGTCGAACGCATGCGAATGTGTGTCGAGCACGGTGTCGGCGGGCCACTGGCGCTGCAACGCTTCATGGTAGCCAGCAGCGAGCGCGTCGGCCTCGAATGCAGCAAACGAGCTGCTGTTGAACAGACATGACTCTGGTGTCGGATGCATGATGAAGACCTCGCGATGGACGATAGGCAATAGGCAACAAGCAATTAAATCAAAGTTCCGCCGCACCTTCGCGATGGTGGTCCGTTTCGCGCGATCCAGAATTCAGAAACCTTCGCGTTCGAGTCCACGCTGGGCGCGCGCACCCTGCCCGCCCTTTGGCC
>JAYSUK010000283.1:0-9737 GCA_043719085.1 Burkholderiales bacterium
CAAACACCGAACCCAGCATCACATTGCGCAACATTTATGAATTGGCGCATGCGGACGGGCGTGTGGTGTTTTTAGAGGTGCCCCCCGCGCCACGCGGCATGCCCATTGCCTGGAAGGGGCATTACTACGCGCGTGCCGGTGAAAGTCGCACGTCGTTAGGGCTGGATAAACAAGACGAAATCTGTGGGCAGACGCTGCAAAGCGATTGGACGGCACAAGTCATACCGTCGGCCAGCCTCGATGACTTGGATGAGCGCGCCTTGCAATCCGCACGGGATGCATTCGCGCGAAAGTATGAGAACAGCATTCGGTTCATAGACGTGATGGCGTGGCCTTTGGCCACTTCTCTTGATCGTGCCCGATTAACAAAAAATGGGCAGGTGACCCGCGCAGCTTTGCTGCTTTTGGGTAAGCCTGAAGCAGCTTGGCACTTGTCACCGCATATGGCGCAGCTTACTTGGCGGCTGGAAGGGGCGGAGAGTGCGTATCAGCACTTTTCTTTGCCGTTTCTGTTGAACTCGACGGCGTTGTATCAGCAAATTCGAAATATTCAGATTCGTATCTTGCCCAAGGACTCTCTGCTGGCCGTTGAGGTGGCCAAGTACGACCGCAAGATTGTTTTGGAGGCGTTGCACAACAGCATTGCCCACCAGGACTACGCATTGAATGGCCGCATTGTTGTGACCGAGCGTGTAGACCGGTTGACGTTTGAGAATGATGGCGGTTTTTATGAGGGCGTACCTGCGGACTATCTGCTAGGCACCAAAACACCCCGCCGTTATCGCAACCCGTTTCTGGTCAATGCAATGGCTGAGCTTGGGATGATTGACACGATGGGATACGGTATTTATCAAATGCACATTGGACAGGCGCGACGATATTTTCCAATGCCCGATTACGATTTGAGTGAAGCCAATGTGACGCGCATGACGCTGTATGGGGGCGTGATCGACCAAGCCTATAGCGAGATGCTGATGCTGAAAACAAATCTGCCACTCGCTGACATTCTCGCGTTGGATCGGGTGCAGAAGAAACTCCCTGTAAGCGATGTAATGACCAAGCATCTGCGGCATGCAGGTTTTATAGAAGGCCGCAAGCCTAACTTGTATGTTTCCGCCAGCGTAGCCAAGGCGACCGACAGCAAGGCGACTTACATCCGTATGCGCGCTCAAGACGACGATTACTATGCAAAGTTGGTCATGGATTATTTGCAGCAATATGACCACGCTTCAAAAAAAGAGATCAAACAACTGCTGCTGAACAAGTTGAGCGATGCCCTGACTGAAAAGCAAAAATCCAACAAAATCAATAACTTATTAACAAAACTTCGGCTGTCTGGGCGAATTTTCAACAGTGGATCGGACGCTGTGCCCAGCTGGAAAATAGTAAAAAAAGTAGAGATTTAAGAGAGATTTAAGAGAGATTTAAAAGAGAGTCATGAAGCTCAAATTCAAAAAGCAGGCCTATCAAACCAACGCGGTCGAGGCGGTGGCGGACTGCTTTGCCGGGCAGCCCAAGCAAACGGCCATCGTCTACCGCATTGACCCCGGCTCGTCGCAGGACAAGCGCGGACAAGGGATGGTCGACGCGACCACAGACGGCTTCAAGAACGCTGACCTTGCCCTGTCGCCCGATCAGGTGCTGAGCAACATTCACTCGGTGCAGCGACGGCAAAACCTGCCGCTGTCGACGGCTCTGGTGTCGACCAAAGTCTGCAAGATCAATCTTGACGTGGAGATGGAAACCGGAACTGGCAAGACCTACTGTTACATCAAGACCATGTTCGAGCTGAACGCGCGGTTCGGCTGGAGCAAGTTCATCGTGGTGGTGCCGAGCATTGCCATCCGCGAAGGTGTATTCAAATCGCTGGAAATCACGGCAGAGCACTTTTTGCAGGACTACGGCAAGCGCGCCCGCTTCTTCATTTACAACTCGCGTGCTTTGCACAACCTGGAGAGCTTTTCGTCCGACGGTGGCATCAATGTGATGGTGATTAACGTGCAGGCGTTCAACGCGACGGGCAAAGATGCGCGACGCATTTACGAAGAGTTGGACGACTTTCAGTCACGCAAGCCCATTGATGTGATCAGCGCCAATCGGCCCATCATGATCCTTGATGAGCCGCAAAAGATGGAAGGCGGCAAAACGCTCGATTCGCTGGTGAACTTCAAACCGCTGGCCGTGCTGCGCTATTCCGCCACCCACAAGACCACGCACAACAAGATTCACCGCCTGGATGCACTCGATGCCTACAACCAGAAGCTGGTGAAGAAGATTAACGTCCGTGGGATTTCGGTCAAGGGCTTGACTGGCACCAATGCCTACCTATATCTGGAGGCTATCGAGGTGTCCGTCAGCGCGCCGGTGGCGCGCGTGGAGCTGGAGATTAAGCAAAACAACGGCATCAAGCGTGTGCTGCGCAAACTCCGCCGCAATGACAATCTGTTCGAACTATCTGGCAACCTGGAGCAGTACCACAGCTTTGTCGTGGCAGACATCGATGCGCGTACCAACACGGTGAGTTTTACCAACGGACATGAGCTTGTCGCGGGTGAAGCGACGGGTGACGTGAGCGAATCAACCTTGCGCCGCATTCAGATTCGTGAGGCGGTCAAAGCGCATTTTGAGAAGGAGCAGGCGCTGTTCAGCCAAGGCATCAAGGTGTTGTCCCTATTCTTCATCGACACAGTGGCCAAATACCGCCGCTACGATGAGGGTATCGAGCAAGCGGGCGAATACGCGCAGATGTTCGAAGAAGAATACAACGCGCAGCTGAATGAAGTGCTGACGCTTGAGGACACAGAGTACAACCGTTACTTGAAGGGCATAGCGACCGCCAAGACGCATAACGGCTACTTCTCCATCGACAAGAAAACCAAGCGCCTGATCGACCCAGAAACGGGCAAGAAGTCATCCGAGACGGATGATGTGGACGCCTACGACTTGATTCTGAGGGACAAGGAAACGCTGCTGTCTTTTGCCGAGCCGGTGCGCTTTATCTTCTCGCACTCCGCATTGCGCGAGGGCTGGGACAATCCGAACGTGTTCGTGATCTGCACACTGAAGCACAGCGACAACACGATCAGTCGCCGCCAGGAAGTTGGACGTGGTTTGCGTCTCTCAGTGAATCAGAACGGCGACCGCATGGACAGCGCGGCCACGGTGCATCAAATCAATGTGCTGACCGTGGTGGCGAGCGAGAGCTACAAGGATTTTGTGACGGGCTTGCAGCGCGACATCAGCGAAGGTTTGTCGGAGCGCCCGCGTGTGGCAGATCAAGCGTACTTCAAAGGAAAAGTTCTCCAAACGCACGCTGGTGACGTCGTCGTAACTCAGGAAATGGCAACCGACATCGAGTTTTATTTGATCCAAAACGGCTACGTGGACAAAAAGCGTGCGATTACTCAGAAATATCACGACGCGAAGAAAGAAGGACTGCTTGCCGAGCTTCCCGAGGAACTGACAGCGCACACTTACCAAGTCTTCGCGCTTATCGACACCGTTTTCAGCGACGCGCAGCTGCCTCTCATCAGCGATGACCGCAAGGCAAAGTTAAATCCGCTCAATACGAACTTTGACAAGGCAGAGTTCAAGGCGCTTTGGAACCACATCAACCGCAAAGCCGCGTACACCGTCAATTTTGAGACGACTGAACTCGTCGGCAAATGCGTCAAGGCCCTGAACGCTGAACTCCGGGTGAGCCCGATGCAGTACACCGTAGTTGTCGGCGAGCAGAAGGAAGAATCAACATTCGAAGAGCTGAAACAGGGCGAGTCGTTCAAGGTCATGGAAACCGCCGCGCAGACCTATCGGGCATCGGCGCATTCAGCCGTGAAGTACGACCTGATTGGCCGACTGGCGGGCGAAACGCAGCTTACCCGGACGACGGTGGCGAGCGTATTGCAAGGCATCAACGTGGCCGTGTTCATCCAGTACAAGGCGAATCCCGAAGACTTCATGCAAAAGGCTGCGCGGCTGATCAACGAGCAGAAGGCGACCACCATCGTGGAGCACATCGCCTACGACATGACCGAAGATACGCACGCGCTAGACATCTTCACGCAGGACAAACCACGGGAAGATTTCAGCAAAGCGGTGAAAGCCAACCTGCACATCTACGACTACGTGTTCACCGACTCAAACAACGAGCGCGAATTCGTGAAAGAACTCGATACCTGCACCGACGTGGCGGTCTACGCGAAGCTGCCCAAGGGCTTCTCAATCCCAACACCGGTGGGCGACTACAACCCAGACTGGGCTATCGCCTTCCAGGAGGGTAAAGTCAAGCATGTCTACTTCGTCGCGGAAACCAAAGGCTCCATGTCTTCAATGGATTTGCGCGCTATCGAAAAATCAAAGATTGACTGCGCCCGCAAGTTCTTCCCAAAAATCTCGTCGGCGAACGTGACCTATGACGTGGTGGACAGTTTCTCGAAGTTGATGGAGTTGGTGAAATAGCGCGAACCATCCGAATCAGGTCTCAGTTGAAGACTCGCCCGCAGCTACGGGTTTTGTCTGCTGAAACTCCAACCACCGATACTCGCACTTGCGACAGGCAAGCGCCGTAATTCGCGGCAGCGCCGAAAATCGGTTAAGTTCGTTGATGGTCTGTGCGACGGGATTATTTTCGGCGAGGCCCAGAAACGCATTCCAATCTACGTTGATCTGCGCGTAGCCCTGCTGCTTGCCGCACTCTGGACAGGCTCGCGCGCGAATGCGGGTAGAGGCCGGTACAGCGTCATAAGGAACCGGCGCTGCGCTCTTCGCCACCCAACGCGCAGTGACTTGCAACGTGCTGATGAATAGCCGGTCGTTCGCATATCGGATGATCACGTCGCCCAGCGGCGGCGGAATCTTCAGGAAGCTCGCAAGCGTCTGATAGCTACATGTCGAATGCCCTGGCCAATGGCCGCGCGCCTTCAATCGCCGCTCGGCCCCAGCCATGGCGAAAATAGCCTCATTGCCCACCATCGCAATCTGCACGCTGGATTCCACCCGAAACCTTCCTCCCTGGCCCTTGCCAAGCTTCAGCGATTTCACCATCGCCAGAAAGTCCTTGTGGCCGACCTCTAACCAATAGTCAACGGCGGGGGCAACATCAAGCTGCATACGTGCGCAATCATCAAGAAAAATAGCGAGTTCGCAGGCTACATTCAAGCGCGATTCCTAACAACTGAATTCGTGCTTCACCCTACTACAAACCCAATTCCGTATCGGAATCCGTATCGCAACAGCGAAAAAAGAAAAAGGGTTAGTGGATACTATCCATCTAACCCTTGAAGTGTCTGGCGCGGCTGGCAGGAATTGAACCCACGACCCCTTGGTTCGTAGCCAAGTACTCTAATCCAACTGAGCTACAGCCGCCTAGCTTTTAATTATAGCCAGTAAACGCTTGCTGCGTCAAAACGCAACGACGTGATCCAGCTGAACGCGTATTCCAATGGCCTCGCCAATTCGGTGATTGTGGTGGCTGGGCACCAGAGCTAGCACGCTGCGGCCGCTTGGAAGCGCCAGGGTGTAGAGAAATTCGGCTCCGCGAAAGGCGCGCGCGATGACCTTTGCCGTGTTGGGGCTGGCGTCGTCGTGAACGACGTCGTCCGGGCGCAATAGCAGCTCAATTTTGTCACCCGCTGCGCGCATCGTGGGCGCTGATAGTTGCAGTACACCGAGCTCGCTGTCCAGGTGAACGCCGTCAATCACGCGTGCCGGCAGAAATACGCCCTCGCCTACAAAGTCAGCGATAAAGCGCGACGCGGGTTGGTGATAGAGGTTGTATGCAGTGTCCCATTGCTCAAGGTGGCCGTCACGCAGCACGCCAATTTCGTCGGCGAGGGCGAAAGCTTCGTGCTGATCGTGAGTCACTAGCAACGCAGTAGCACGGGCCTCGGAGAGCGATGCGCGTACCTCGGCTGATAGTCGCTGGCGCGTTTCAATGTCAAGATTGGAGAACGGCTCGTCGAAGAGCACCAATTTGGGCTTAACGACCAGTGCGCGAGCGAGCGCTACCCGTTGCTGCTGACCGCCGGAAAGTTCGTGTGGATAGGCGTGTGAGGTGTCGCGCAGGTTCACCAGATCGAGCGCGGCTTGAACTTGAACGCTGCGCTCCGTGGCTGAGAGCTTGTGCAGGCCGAACCCAACGTTACCTGCTACATCGAGATGCGGAAACAACGCATAGTCCTGAAACACCACGCCCACACCGCGATCTTCGGGTTCGATGTGGGTGCGTGAATCAGCGACGATGCGTTCACCAATTCGAATGGTGCCGTTACCAATGCGCTCCAGGCCCGCGACTGATCTCAGCAACGTAGTTTTGCCACAGCCAGACGGCCCAAGCAGGCAGCCCACACGACCCGCCTCTACCCGAAAGCTCACATCATGCAGCGTGTCGCGCTTGGGCTCACGGCCGCGCGGCGGGTATTGATGGCTTAGGTGACTGACTTCGAGAGCATTGGGCATCCAGGTATTGTAGGAGCGGCTCTGCCGCGCCTCGATGGCGCTTCGAATCAGGTGGGTCGCGGCAGAGCCGCTCCAACAGCGTTAGTTGGAGGCGATGATTGCTTTCACGCGCTGCACATCGGGCGAAATTTGAACCATCCGCACAGGCAGCGCCATCATGGTTTGTTGCTCTGGCGTGAGCGGCGGATCAATGCCGGTGGCTGCCTTGACGGCTTCCGCAAACTTCACCGGCAGCGCCGTTTCGAGCACGATCATGGGCACGCCAGGCTTGATCATTGTGCGTGCGACCTTCGCCGCATCAGCGGTGTGCGTGTCGATGAGACCGGCGGTTTTTTCGTACACCTCGGCAATGGTGGCAAGACGATCCGCATGGGTGCTGCTACCCGCAACAATGCCGAAGCGTTCACGCAGCCCCTTGAACTCCGGCGTTTGCGACACGTCGAACGAGCGGCCTTGATCGACCTCGCGCCACATTGCAGCGATACGTTCGGCGTCGCCGTTGAACAGATGAAACACGAAGCGCTCGAAGTTTGAAGCCTTGGAAATATCCATCGACGGACTCGATGTTTCAAAGGTTTCTTTGCTCGGGCGTGGCCGATAAATACCGGTGTTGAAGAATTCAGCGAGCACGTTGTTTTCGTTGGTCGCGAGCACCAGCGTATCGATCGGCACGCCCATCTCGCGCGCGATGTGGCCCGCCAGGATGTTGCCGAAATTGCCCGACGGAACCGCAAACGAAACCTGCTGCGCATTGCTGGACGTGGCGGCGAGATAGCCGCGAACGTAGTAAACAATCTGCGCCGAGATGCGGCCCCAGTTGATTGAATTCACCGTTCCGATATTGTGCTTGCGCTTGAAATCGAGGTCGTTTGACACCGCTTTCACGATGTCCTGACAATCATCAAACACACCTTCAACGGCGATGTTGTGAATGTTCGCGTCTTGCAGTGAGTACATCTGCGCACGCTGGAATGCGCTCATGCGGCCCGCCGGCGACAACATATACACGTTGACGCCTTTGCGCCCGCGCATCGCATATTCGGCGGCACTGCCGGTGTCGCCGCTGGTTGCGCCAAGCACGTTCAACGTTGCGTTGCGGCGGCCCAGTTCAAACTCGAACAAGCGCCCGAGCAACTGCATCGCCATGTCTTTGAACGCGAGTGTTGGGCCGTTGGACAGCGCCTGAATTTGCATGCCCCTTGCGTAGGCGTCAATCGAACGCAGCGGCGTGATTTCTTCGGTGCCGAACACTTCTTTTGTGTAGGTGGCTTGCGTCAACCCGGCGAGCGTTGCTGAATCGATGTCGTCGGTTGCGACAAACTTTGACAGCACTGCGTGCGCCAGTGCGTGATAGGGCAACGTGCGCCACGCGGTGAGCTCAGCGTTGGAGATTTTTGGCAGCGTTTCCGGCAGCATGAGGCCACCGTCTTCGCCTAGACCGGAGAGGAGAACCTGACTGAAGGATTGAGTCGGTGATTTGCCGCGAGTGGAGATGTATTTCATTTTTCTTTCGCTCTGTTTTGCTCCCTCTCCCGCAGGCGGGAGAGGGTTGGGGTGAGGGCCGTCGCTCGCGCAACCGTCGTGGCGAGCTATGCCACCGCCCTCACCCGCCCTGTCGGGCAGCCCGGCGCAAGCTTGCGCCAAGCATGGCGCAGCGCGCTGCGGGAGAGGGCTTCGAATGCGCAAATTTGCGCTGCTTACGCCAAATTCTCCAACCGCAACAGCACCACTTTCGCGCCCGTCGTCGGCTGCGCTTCAATCGCCGCAATCGCGCGCTTCACGTTCTTCTCAATCGTCTCGTGCGTGAGGAGGATGATGTCGGTTTGCGCTTCACCTTCTTCCGGTTCTTTTTGCAGCATCGCGTCAATCGAGATGTGATTGTCGGCCAGCACACGCGTGATGTCGGCGAGCACGCCTGGCTTGTCATCCACGCGCAGACGCAAGTAATACGAGGTCTCTACGTCGTCAATCGACAGCACCGGCTCGGTGCCAATCCTGTCGTGTTGAAACGCGAGATAAGGGACACGGTGCGCCACATCGGCGTCGATCACGCGCCCCACATCCACGAGGTCTGCAATCACAGCCGACGCGGTTGGATTCGCACCAGCGCCTGCACCGTAGTAAAGCGTTGCCCCAACCGCATCGCCCTTTACCAGCACGGCGTTCATCACGCCTTCAACGTTGGCAATCAGGCGCTTGGTGGGGATGAGTGTGGGATGTACCCGCAACTCGATGCCAGCTTCGCGACGACGTGCGATACCGAGCAGTTTGATGCGGTAGCCCATCTCTTCGGCGTACTTGATATCGATGGCCTCGATCCGGGTGATACCTTCGACGTGTGCCTTATCAAACGACAGCGGGATGCCGAATGCGATGGCGGCGAGGATGCTGATTTTATGGCCCGCGTCGACGCCTTCGATGTCGAAGGTCGGGTCGGCCTCGGCGTAACCCTTTGCTTGCGCTACTTTGAGCACATCGGCGAATGACGCGCCCTTACTGCGCATTTCGGACAGAATGAAATTGGTGGTGCCGTTGATGATGCCCGCGATCCATTCGATGCGGTTGGCCACCAGGCCTTCACGCAACGCTTTGATGATGGGAATGCCGCCGGCGACTGCTGCTTCGAATGCGACGACGACGCCCTTCGCGCGCGCCGCAGCAAAGATTTCGTTACCGTGCAGCGCGAGCAGTGCCTTGTTAGCGGTGACGACGTGTTTGCCGTTGTTGATGGCTTCAAGAATCAACGCCTTGGCAATGCCATAGCCGCCGATCAATTCGATGACAACATCAATATCAGGATTTTTGACGATGCTCATGCCGTCGTCAGTGACGACAGCGCGACCGGCAACAACCTGATTGGCCAACGTCAAGTTCTTATCGGCAACGTGAGTAATCGTAATCGGACGCCCGGCACGACGTGAAATTTCTTCGGCGTTGCGGGCGAGCACTTCAAAGGTGCCGCCGCCTACCGTGCCGATGCCGAGGAGTCCGATTCTGAGTGGTTTCATAGCTTTCTATTTACGTAAATTCACTCTCACGCGACGCGGGAGTAAATGTAGGGTAGCGAGTTTGGCAGATGCGCCGTGCTCACCAAGCGGTGGCCGGTCAACGACCCGTGTTTGCGACGTGACGGTGGGCACGGGGTGCCCACCCTACGAGAACTTAAAGCAGCCCGTCCTTCTTGAACATGTCCTTGATGCCGCGCACCGCCTGCCGCGAGCGCGCTTCATTTTCGATCAGCGCGAAGCGCACGTGCGTATCGCCGTACTGCCCGAAACCAA
>JAYSUK010000284.1:0-9692 GCA_043719085.1 Burkholderiales bacterium
GCTCGCATTGATTCGGTCGATGTTGGGCCTAGAAAACGCACACATTTTGCGTCCCGGTTATGCGATTGAGTACGACTACTTCGATCCGCGCCAGCTCAAGCAAACACTGGAGACCAAGTATCTTGACGGCCTGTTCATGGCTGGGCAGATAAATGGCACCACGGGATACGAAGAGGCGGCAGCGCAAGGTCTGCTCGCGGGCGTAAATGCTGCGATGAAATCCAAAGGCAAAGACGGCTGGGTTCCGCGACGTGATGAGGCGTACCTCGGCGTTCTCGTTGATGACCTCACTACGCAAGGCGTCAGCGAGCCGTATCGCATGTTCACCAGTCGCGCCGAATACCGATTGCAGCTACGTGAAGACAACGCCGATATGCGCCTGACAGAGCAGGGGCGGGCACTTGGATTGGTTGATGATGCCCGTTGGGAGGCGTTTGACCGCAAGCGCGACAGTGTTTCACGTGAAACAGAGCGGCTGAAATCGACGTGGGTGAATCCCGCGTTGCTGTCGAATGAGCGGGCCACCGCGTTGCTCGGAACAAAGATTGAGCGGGAATACAGCCTGTTCGATTTACTTCGGCGACCGGGCGTGACGCATGCGGCGATTTCCGCGCTGCGTGATGAGCTGAGCCTTAAGGCGAAGAGCGAACAAGTCTCCTCTCCCGCAGCGCGGGAGAGGACGGAAGGTGAGGGCGATGACTCAGCAGAGCCAGCGCCGCACACCGAATCCACCGCCCTCACCCCAACCCTCTCCCGCGCTGCGGGAGAGGGGGCAGAACTGGACGAATCCGTCAGCGAACAAGTAGAAATCGCCGCCAAATACGCCGGATACATCGAGCGCCAACAAGACGAAATCGACCGCCAATTTGCTAACGAAAACCTGCGCTTCCCGGCGGATCTCGACTACACGCAAGTGCGCGGCCTCTCCAAAGAAGTACAAAGCAAGCTATCCGTGCAACGTCCGGAGACGCTCGGGCAAGCAGGCCGCATCTCTGGCGTCACGCCCGCCGCGATTTCACTGCTGCTTGTTCACCTGAAAAAAGGGCGTCTCGCCGAAATGGTTGCGTGACACCCGCCACCCCACGTTTATGACTGACAACAAAATCGGCACCCGCCCCTCAATTAAACCCGGAATCAACCCACAAGGCCAAGGCATGACCACTTCCGCAGGGCTGCGCCCCGTGATCGACCGACCATTGAAACGCGAACAAATCGATTTCACTCCCGAGCTGCGAGCCGAGCTTCGCATCAAGCTGGACGCAGGCTTGAGCGAATTGCGCCTGACCGCGAGCGAAAAGCAAAAGAATCAGCTTATCGAATCGCTAGCTTTCCTGAACGAATGGAACGCGGTGATCAATCTGACCGCTATTCGTGACCCGCACGACCAACTCGTGCAACACATTTTGGATTCGCTCTCGGTGGTCTATTGCATACCCAAAGAGGCAACCACGTTGCTCGACGTTGGCTCCGGCGGCGGTTTTCCGGCGCTGCCGATTGCCGTGATGCGGCCTGATCTGGAGGTCGTCGCTGTGGATTCCGTGCGCAAAAAGACCGACTACATCGAGAAGGCCGCGACGCTGTTGAAGATCGGCAACCTGAGCGCTGTGCACACTCGTATCGAGGATCACCCGGTCACCTACGATGTGGTGATTTCGCGGGCTTACGCTTCGCTCAAGGATTTTGTAGTCAGCGCCGAGCATTGTTTGGTGGACGACGAAGAAAGCCTGCTGCTCGCCATGAAGGGCAAAAGCCCGGATGACGAGATTGGCGAACTGGCCGGAACCGGCTGGGTCGTGGATCGTAAGCGGGCGCTTACTGTACCGTTTCTTGAGGCGGAGCGGTGCTTGGTTTGGTTGGAGCGGGCGTAAATGCATCGACCCGGTAGGGTGGGCACCCCGTGCCCACCACAACGATTGCGCAACGGCGACGCCTTGGTGGGCAGAGGGCTGCCCACCCTACAAACAACCGGAGTGCTCAAATGACCGGCATCAACGACCTCTGGGCGCTAGTTGTCGCCACGCTCATCTTCCTCGCCATTCCCGGCCCTGGAACGATCAAGATTTTCGCTTCGATGGCGGAGAAAAATGGCGGGCCACGTGCAGGATTCTGGAGCACGTTGGGGCTGATGGCGGGCGACGCGGTGTGGATGGTGCTTGCGTTGTCGGGCGTGGCCGCGCTCGCTGCGACTTATCCGCGCGCGTTCGACCTGCTGCGTTACGCGGGTGCGGCCTATCTCGCGTGGATCGGCTACACGCTGATTCGCGATTCGAAACAAACGATGGGCGAAGGCGTTGTGTCGACGGAGCAGGGGCGTGGAGCAAGGCAGTGGTTTCGCGAAGCGGCGCTGGTGTCGCTGGCGAATCCGAAAGTGATTGGTTTTTACGTCGCGTTCTTTCCGCTGTTCATCGATTCGGCCTCTTTTGATGGCGTCGCAACGTATGCACGCATGATGGCGCTGGTGCTCGGAATCGTGTTTTTGTATTGCCTATGGCTTATCGTCGCGGCGCAGATTGCCAAACGCGTGTTCGTGCGGTTTCCGTCCGCGGGCATGTGGCTCAAGCGAGCTGCCGGTGCGGCTTTGATCAGTTTTAGCGTGAAGTTTGCGTTGCAGAAATGACGAGCGAAGCGAGCAAACGTAGGATGGGTGGAGCGCAAGCGATACCCATCGCGCGATGCGAACAGACGCGGTTAATGGGTATCGCTGCGCTCCACCCATCCTACGGCGGAAGAAAAACATTCAATGATTAGAACCATCGCCATAGCCAACCAAAAAGGCGGCGTCGGCAAAACCACCACTGCCGTGAACCTGGCGGCCTCGCTCGCAGCGCACAACCGTCGCGTGCTGCTGATCGACGTTGATCCGCAGGGCAACGCCACGATGGGCGCGGGCGTCAATAAAAATGCGCTGGAAACCAGCGTTTACACCGTGCTGCTCGGAGAAGCGTCGATGCTCGATGCGCGGGTGGAGGCGAAGGGCGGATTTCATTTGATCCCAGCCAATCGTGAGCTCGCAGGCGCGGAAATCGAGATGGTCTCCATGCCCGACCGCGAGACCAAGTTGAAGGACGCGATTCACACGCTGAAAGCCGCAATTGCCGCCGTGGCCGATCAATACGATTACATCCTGATCGACTGCCCGCCCACGCTCAATCTGCTCACGCTCAACGCGCTATGCGCCGCCGACAGCGTGCTGATTCCGATGCAGTGCGAGTATTACGCGCTCGAAGGATTGTCCGACCTCGTCGGCACGTTGCGCAAGATGCAGCAACACTTGAACCCGACGCTCGAAATCGAAGGCCTGCTGCGCACCATGTACGACCCGCGAATCTCGCTGTGCCAACAGGTCGCCGCCCAGCTCGAACAACACTTCGGCAGCAAGCTTTTCGCCACCATCATTCCGCGCAATGTGCGACTCGCCGAAGCGCCGTCACACGGTCTGCCAGTGCTGCTGCTGGACAAAGCGAGCAAGGGCTCGCAGGCGTATATGCAGCTTGCGGCTGAACTGCTGGCGAAGCACGAAAAAGCGCATGAAGCGACCGAGACAAAACCTGCGGTAGCAGCCTGATGGCACTGAACGCCGGACATTCACTGGCCACCGCGCGCATGACGCTCGCTGACATCGCGGAGGCAGATTTCGCGGCGGCCTATGAAACGGATCGCGACCCGTTGGTGTTGCGCTACATCGGCGACGGTACGGGTGAGACGCGATCCTTTGACCAGTTTTGCGCGCATTTTCGCGCGCGCATCGAGAGCTGGATGAGCCCGATTTGCCGCATGTGGGTGATGCGCCCGCTCGGTGGCGGCGATTTTCTCGGCCTTGTGTTTTTGAAGCCGGTGAAGGACACGCCCCACATCGAAGTCGGCTACCGCATGCCGCAAGCCCACTGGGGAAAAGGCTATGCCACCGAGGCGGCGCGCGCGGCGATCACCTACGGTTTTGACGCGGGCGGGCTGAACGAAGTCACGGCGGTGACGCACCCGGATAACGCGGCCTCACAGCATGTGCTCAGCAAATGTGGCCTCAAGCGCGACGGCACGCTCAACTACAACGGACGCGGTGAAATTCCGTTCTTCCGACTGGCGCGATCAGACTTTGACATCGCTCGCCGAGGGTAGGGTGGGCGCCCCGTGCCCACCAAACCGCCAAATAACACCCGGTGGGCAGAGGCTGCCCACCCTACTGAGAAGACAGAGAAAACGCTATGGCAGTAAAACTTAAAGGCCTCGGCCGCGGACTCGACGCTTTGCTGATGCCAGAGCCGACGCCGGTCGACACACCCGCAAACGGCATGTCGCTGCTCAAAATCGCCGAATTGCAGGCGGGCAAGTTCCAGCCACGCCGTCGCTTTGATGATGCGTCGCTCGCCGAGCTGGCGGCTTCGATCAAGGCGCAGGGCATCATGCAGCCTATCGTCGTGCGCAAAATCAGCTCTGGTGGAGCCGTCGGCGAAAAGCGTGTTGCGTACGAAATCATCGCAGGCGAACGCCGCTTTCGTGCCGCGCAACTGGCCGGACTCGCTGAAGTGCCCGTCATAGTCAAGGACGTCGATGACCGCACCGCGCTCACCCTCGCGCTGATCGAAAACCTGCAACGTCAGGACTTGAACGCGATTGAAGAGGCGCTCGGCCTGCAACGACTGATCGCAGAATTCAGCTTTACGCACGAGCAGGCGGCTGACGCTGTCGGCAAATCGCGTAGCGCCGTGTCGAACCTGTTGCGGCTGTTAGAGCTCGCAGCCCCGGTGCAGGACCGTGTGATTGCCGGCACGCTGGAAATGGGCCACGCGCGTGCCTTGGCACCGCTGCCGAAGGATCGCCAGGTGATGCTCGCCGAAAACATCGCGATCAACGGCCTCTCCGTGCGCGCCACCGAAGCGCTGGTCAAACAGGAAGCTGGCAACGCCGACAAAAAGCGCCCCGGCGTCCCAACCCATCGCAGCAAGCAGGAGAAGCTCGGCCTCGTGATGCCCCGCGACGCTGACCTCGACCGGTTGGAGACCGAACTCGCCGACACCCTCGGCACCTACGTCGAAATCGCCCATCAGGCGAGCGGGCAGGGCGAATTGGTGATTCGCTACGCAAGCCTCGATCAGCTGGATGGATTGATCGCACGCATGAAACGATAGGCAACTTTCTCTCCAAAAGCCCATTTAACGGGGGCTACACGCCGATTTGATGCTTAGTCGGTTATCTACCAAATCGAGCTTTAACCCTTACATAATAAGCCTGTACGGGAATGGCTGTTAACGCGCGCGCCCGCCCGCTCCGTCTTCGTTCTGATCGTGACGGCCATGGTTCGCCATGGCTCCAGGCAGCGCAGCATCATCCATCGAATATGTGGGAGCCGAGGCCAAACCCCCTTCGAGCCGGGCTTTGGCTCGACGCTGATCGCAAATGCCGCATAGCAGCGAATGCAAAGCGCTGATCGCGCACCGGCTCGATGCTGAGACTAATCTTGCTTTTTCCACCTCGTCCCCGGTAGCATCAAAGCATTCGGATATTGTCGCTCGTAGACGACGCAAAAGTCGCAGTCGCCGGTGAGTCAGACAACCCTTCGAAAACCACTTCTCGGGGAATTCATGCAACAACGCTATTCCGCACCGGCTTTTGCTGTTGCGGTCCTTATCGCAGCTCTGCTGGCTCTCAGCTCCGCCACGGCCGCGAATCTGAACACTCAGAGTGCCGCCGCATCACCCGCCTCAGAGACCGTTGACCTTGCTAGCTACCGAAGCGCTTCAGGGCGGCACAAGATTCGGGTCGAGGGCAACGGCGGCGAAGTGGCCAAGAATTCGGCCACCTCCCGGGTGCTCGACTACGGAAGCTTTCAGGTGCTAGATGTGGATCGAGCCACCGCGGATCGCTTGCTGAGCGCCGGGAGCGCGGTGAACGCTGACGCACATAATCTCGTGCTGCTCAACGTAGGCGCGATCGACACCTTCTCGCCAACTGCTATCGAACTCGCCGCCAAGTCGATTGCCGTTAGCGGCGGCAAGCAGCTGCACCTCGTGCAGTTTCCCGGCCCGATCAAACCCGAATGGATGACACAGCTTGAGGCGACCGGAGTGCAGGTGGTCACGCCAATCCCGAGCAATGCGTATCTGGTGTACGGCGATGATCGCGCCTTGAACGCGGTGGCGAATCTCGCCAACGCTGGCGTGTTGCAATGGCAAGCGGCGTACCTGCCGCAGTACAAACTTCAGCCCGGCACCGAGCTACCGGAAAGCGCTACGCGATTGAAGTCGCTCGTCCTGAAACCCCCCGTGGGCCCGGACGACTTGTATCAGGTGCAGCTGGTGCGCGACCCTGTGATCAATGCGCTGACTGAGACTTTTCTGCGCGATATCGCGGGCTCGCGTCCGCCGCGCTCGCGCTACGAGATCCTGAGCTACGTCAATCTGGTGGTGCAGATCCCGGCGGCACTGCTCGCCGAGGCCGCGAAGCGTCCGGACATCGTGTCGATCGCCCGCTACATCGAGCCCACGCGTCTCGATGAGCGCCAGAACATGATCATGGCGGGCAACCTGACAGGCAATGCGCCCAACACCGGCAACTACCTGACCACACTCGCAGGTTGGGGCTTTACCCAGACGCAGTTCAACACCTCGGGTTTCGTGGTGGACGTGACCGATGACGGCGCGGATCGCAATCCGGGTGCCGCCGACCCCGGCGTCATTCCGCAAAACGCCAATTCCGCCCCGTTCAATCCGAGGCACTTTCTGTTGTATGAAGGCGGGTCCAAGGCGGCTGCCACGCGTTTCTATTTCAAATCCCGCTGGGGGACTGCGTCAACGACCGATGCCGGGCTGGGCTTGGCCGGACACGGCCAGCTCAACATGAGCATCGTCGGTGGTTTTGTGCCGGACAGCTTCGACACGACCAATGCGAGGGTGCATCGCGACACGCAGGGCTTCAGGTACGGACTCGGCGTTGCGCCGTTCGTGCGCATGGGCAATTCGGTTATTTTCGATCCAGGCTACACCGACCCCGCCTATCCGGCTATGTTGAGTGGCGGTTATGCAAGTGGCACCCGGATCAGCAGCAACAGCTGGGGTGCGGATGTGGCCGGCGCGTACAACGCAGACTCGCAGGCCTACGACGCGCTGGTGCGTGACGCCCAGTCGGGCACCGCTGGCAATCAGCAGATGATCATCGTGTTTTCCGCTGGTAATAAGGGCCCGGGTGCCACTACGATCGGTTCGCCGGGCACTGGCAAGAACGTCATTACCGTGGGCGCGACCGAGAACGTGCGATCACACTCGGAGGCCAACGGCGGCAACATCGGCAATACAGTGGGTAACGACGGTTGCACCGTCCCTGACACGGAGGCGGACAGTGCCAACGATATGGCGACTTTTTCAAGCCGTGGGCCAACCAGCGATGGCCGTAGAAAGCCCGATATCGTGGCACCGGGGACGCATATCAGCGGCATGTCGTTTGTGGCGGCCAGCGCAGATGCGCTCTCTCCAGTCAACGGTCTTGGCGCCGCTGATGCAGGCTTCCGGGCGGATGGTGTGTGCGGAATGCCAGACAAAGCGACCGTGCCCGGCAACAAATTTTTTCCGGTGGTGCCCGCGCAGCGCTGGTACACCACGTCGTCTGGCACCAGTCACTCGGCGCCCGCCGCCGCCGGTGGTGCCGCGCTGATCTATCAGCAGTTTCTCAACAATCCCGCCTATCTCAGCGCCCATCGCACCCCGGCAGGATCAGCCGCGCCCAGCCCGGCGCTGGTCAAGGCGTACCTGGCCAACACCGCCCGCTACATGAATGGCACCGGTGCCAATGACAGCCTGCCTTCAAACAATCAGGGCATGGGCTCGGTCAATCTCGGCACGGCGTTTGATGGCGTGCAGCGCATCATTCGTGACCAAGCGACCGCCGATCGCTTCACCGCTACCGGACAATCAAGGATGTACTTTGCCACGGTGACCAGCGCGGCAGCACCCCTGCGAGTAACGCTGGCGTACACCGACGCGCCTGGCCCCACGACCGGCAATGCGTTTGTGAATAACCTTGACCTTCGGGTAACGGTCAACGGCAACACCTATCTCGGCAATGTGTTTACCGGAGCAACCTCCGTGACCGGCGGCGTTGCCGACCCGAGAAATAACCTCGAAAGCGTATTCCTGCCAGCCGGGCTACCACTTGGCACGGCCTTGATGATTCAGGTGTTCGCGAGCAATATCTCCGGGCGAGGCGACCCGACGATCGCAGGCAATAATCAGGATTTCGCACTCGTCGCCTACAACGCGACGCCCGCGCCGGATCAGGCGTTGCTCACGTTCATCTCCGCGTCGCTGCCTACCGGTAACGGCATCATCGAGCCCAACGAATGCAACGACCTGAATGTGACGCTGAACAACGGCGGGCTAATCAGTGCCACGGCCATTAGCTCAACGCTCGCCACGAGCAGTGCGGGCGTCAGCATCGCCCAGGCGGGAAGCGCCTATGCAAACATCGCGGTCAGCGCGAACGGCGTCAACCTGACGCCCTACAAGATCAGCACATCAACATCGGTGGTTTGCGGCAGCACGGTGAATCTCACACAAACGGTGAATTTCACCGGGGGCACGTCACCTGTGACTTTCCCGCTGAGCTTTACCGTGGGCACGCCAGCGATTGCTTTTAGTCAGAACTTTGACGGCGTCACTGCACCCGCGCTGCCCGCAGGCTGGACGACGCAACAGACGGGCACCACGCCCCCCGCGCTTTGGGCGACCACAGCCACTGGGCCGGACACTGGGCCGAACGTTGCCTTTACCAACGGCGTGGCAACGGTGGCAACGAATAGCTTGATCAGCCCGTCGATTCCGCTTCCCGCGTCTCCGACCGGTGCAGTGTTGAATTTCCGTCATGCCTGGAATTTCGAAGCAGGTCCCACTACGCTTTTCGACGGCGGTATCTTGGAGCTCAGCACCGATGGCGGTACCACTTACAACAACGTCACCAGTCCGACGGTGGGCGGCTTGTTTACGACGGGAGGCTACACCGGCACCATTGGCAGCGCCGACGGCAACCCACTCGCTGGACAGACCGGCTGGGGAAGATCGCAGGCAACGTTCATCACCTCGACGCTCAACCTGCCTACCACGCTAAACGGCCAAACCATTCGTTTCCGCTGGCGCGCGGGTTGGGATTCGTCCGTCTCCGCCGCGAATCCAAACTGGCGCATCGATACCATCACCCTGATTGCTGGCTACGCGTGCGGCAGCGGCGCGGGCGCGTGTATCGTGCCAGCGTCCTCGACGACCGCCGTGAGCAGCAGCCTCAACCCGTCAACCTTTGGTGCCAGTGTCACCTTGACAGCACAAGTCACCGGGAGCACGAGCCCGCTGCCGACCGGAACGATCACGTTCATCGACGGCGCATCGACGCTCGCCACGGCTCCGCTAAACGCCAGCGCCAGCGCGAGTTTCACCACGACCGCGCTAACCGTCGGCAGCCATAGCGTCACCACCAGCTACGGTGGAGACTCGCGCAATACCACGTCCACCGGTGCGCTCACGCAAGTCGTCAACAAAGCCAACCAAACCATCAGCGGCTTCACGCCAACGACATCGGTTGTGTTTGGCGCGGCTGCACAAACACTCACCGCCACGCCGGGAGCAAGCAGCAGTCCGCTCGCGTTCAGCGTGAGCTCAGGCCCATGTTCGCTGGCGGGTGCCAGCCTGAGCCACACCGGTGCGGGCAGTTGT
>JAYSUK010000285.1:0-9605 GCA_043719085.1 Burkholderiales bacterium
ATCGACAGCAAGGGCGAAACGCAGACACAAGGCCAGATGTTTGCCGGTTATCCGTCCGCTCGCGCAGGCGGAGTCAAGCCGAATGGGTTGAATGGGGCCAACGGTGCTGAACCGCATGCGGCGGCCTAGCCTTAAGCTGCGCAGCGGTCGCAGTTATCTGGTTGACGCCAGCAGCAAGCCAGAAGCCACGAACACGCTGGCCGCATTGCTGCACCGCGCGCAACAGTGGCTCGAATCGCGCGAGCGGTTAATCGCAGGCTGGTTCGCGCGCTTTCCGCTGCGCGCGGTGCCAAAAGTGCTTGAGCGAAAGCAGGGCAGCGCAGGGGCCATCGTGCTGCCGTACTGGTGGGAATATGAGAGCGAACTCAAGTGCCGTCTGGCACTGGAGGTGTTGCTGCGCCGGTTGTTTTCTATCGTTCCGGAGGCGATGACCTAGGCATTTTTGCCCCGTTGTATATACTGCATTTTAACGTATATATGATAGGGTGACCATGGCATTGTCGATCCGCAATCCTGAAACCGAGGCGCTCGCCCGTGACGTTGCACGCATCATGGGCATCAGCATCACCGAAGCGATCACCGATAGTCTGCGTGAGCGCGCCAAAACGCTCGCGCCGCTTCGGCAAAGGCAAAGCAAAGCGCAGCAGACGCGCGAAGCTGCGCTTGCGCGCATCGTCGCAAAGTTTGCCAAGGGCATCGTTGACCAACGTAGTGCCGAAGCGATCATCGGTTACGACGAACACGGTCTGCCGCAGTGATCGCGGTTGACACTTCGGCGCTCATCGCGATACTCGCCGACGAGCCCGAGGCCAGAGCCTTTCAAGGCATTCTGACTGCGACTGAGGCAATCGTCGGTGCACCGACCTACCTCGAATTTGCGATGGTCGCGATGGTCAAGTCGCCGGTCATTACGCCTGTCGATTTGTTGAAATTTCTCGGCTATCTCAACGTCAGCATCGTTGACTTCACAGCCGAGGACGCCAAAACTTCCGAGGCTGCATTTCGCAAGTACGGCAAAGGGCGACACAAGGCTGCGCTAAATTTTGGTGATTGCTGTAGCTATGCCACGGCGAAGGCGCGCGGTTTGCACTTACTTTTTAAGGGCGATGATTTTGCGCTTACAGATTTAGCATCTGCGTGTGAATAACGAACAGTTTCGAATAGAGGACGCGTCGGGCCCGCGCATCGTTGCGCGCGCCGCAAAGCAATCAGATATTTTCTGACTGGCGCGCTAGCGCTTGACGGTGCCTGTCGTACGAATTGTTTGGTTGTTAGTCTGAAACACCACTTCAACGGAAACCTTCAATCCCGTAGTCAGCGTCTTATTCGCATCAAGCGAAGGATTCGCCGCGCCGGTTTCAATCCGGCTCATCAAGGTACAAGCGAATACGTACGCCCATCAGATCATGGCACTGGGCGCTTATTTGAACAAATCCGCATGGTCTTGTCGCAGCACATTTTTCTGCACTTTGCCCATCGCGTTGCGCGGTAGGTCGCTCACAATGAACACGCGTTTGGGTACTTTGAAATTGGCGATTTTTGATTTGAGATCGGCCAACATTGCAGTTGCATCAAGCATGCTGCCCGGTTTGGCTACGACCACGGCGACGCCTGCTTCGCCGAAGTCAGGATGCGGCACTCCGACAACCGCTGACTCGACTACACCCGGCATGTCGTTTAAGTAGCCCTCGATCTCGGCGGGGTAAACGTTGTAGCCACCGCTGATGATGAGGTCTTTGCTGCGCCCCACAATTACCACATAGCCGCGCTCATCAATCTTGCCGACGTCACCGGTCTTGAACCAGCCGTCGGATGTGAATTCTTCTTTCGTTTTTTCGGGCATGCGCCAGTAGCCGCTGAATACGTTCGGACCTTTGACTTCGATGCCACCGATCTCGCCGATTGGGCACACATCATGGTTGTCGCCCGACACACGCACTTGCACGCCCGGTAGCGGAAATCCCACTGTGCCGCCGCGCCGCTCGCCTTGCTCGTTGGTGTACGGGTTGGAGGTGAGCATGGCCGTCTCGCTCATACCGTAGCGCTCAAGAATGGTGTGGCCGGTACGCTGTTGCCATTCGTTGAATGTTTCGATGAGCAGGGGCGCTGAGCCCGCCACGAAGAGCCGCATGTTTTTGCAGATTTCGCGATTGAGTCGGGCGTCGGCTAGTAGTCTCACGTACAAAGTCGGCACGCCCATAAACACTGTGGCTTCGGGTAGTCGGGCAATCACCGCGTTCGGATCAAATTTCGAAAGCCAGATCATCTTTGCGCCCGCGAGCAGCGCGCAGTGCGATGCCACGAACAAGCCGTGCACATGAAAAATCGGCAGCGCGTGAATCAGCACGTCAGCAGCAACCCAGCCCCAATAATCCTTGAGCGTCAGCGCATTCGAGCGCAGGTTGTCGTGCGACAACATCGCGCCTTTGCTGCGCCCCGTGGTGCCGCTGGTGTAGAGGATGGCGGCCAGATCGTCATTGTTTTTTGCTGCGATTTCGTGCGTGGTGCTTTGCGCGGCGGCGCTTTGCATTAGCGTGCCTCCACCCGTTTCATCGAGAGTGAACACGCGAGATACTTTGGCAGTGTCGGCAATCGGTTGAATCCACGTCAGCGACCTGGATGAACACACGATGACCGCAGGCTCGGCATTGCCGATGAAGTATTCGATTTCGCTGGCTTGATACGCAGTGTTGAGCGGCAGGTAAACATAGCCCGCACGCAACACGCCCAGATACAGCATCAGGGCTTCGACGCTCTTTTCCGTCTGTACCGCCACGCGACTGCCTTCGGGCAAGTTGAGCGATCCGAGCAGATTGGCGATGGCCGCGGTTTGCTCATCAAGGTCGCGCCACGAATAACGCTTGAGCGTTGTGCCAGTGCTGCTGTCGGCAGATTCGATGGCGATGGCAGAAAGATCTACCGGAAATGCAGCGCTGATGGCTGCGTATAGATTTTTGTTGTTCATTCTCGTGCCCCGAAAATTATCTTTGCCGTCATTCCCGCGAACGCGGGAATCCAGATCCAGGCCTGTGCGAAGTGGAGCCATGCTGGGCGCCGATCAGCGCCACCTGCAATCCGGCTTGCGCGGTCAAAATCACTGCGCTCGCGCCGGATTCCCGCTTTCGCGGGAATGACAGTAACAACTAATCCAGCTTCGCCCCGGATGCCTTCGCCACATCGGCCCAACGTCTGATTTCGGCGGTAACAAAGGTGCCAAATGCGTCGCCATACATGTCTGGCATTTCAGCACCCAGACCATTCCAGATCACCTTTAGCTCGTCCGACTGGTTGGCCTTTTTCAGCTCGGCCTGTAATTTTGAGATAACGTCAGCGGGCGTGCCCTTGGGAGCCCACAGGCCGTACCAGGTGGAAACTTTGTAGTTCAGGCCCGATTCGATAGTGGTGGGAATATTGGGGAATCCCGGCGCACGCTTATCGCTCGCTACGGCAATTGCCTTGATTCGTCCGCCCTTGATGTGGCCAGCGCTGGAGCCCATGCCGTCAAACATCACGTCGATCTGTCCGCCCATTAAATCGGTGAGGGCTGGGCCTGCACCTTTATACGGAACGTGGGTGATCTTGGTGCCTGCAAGGGTGTTGAACAATTCCCCTGCAAGATGGTGTGAAGATCCGCTACCAGCAGAGCCGTAATTCATTTTGCCGTCGGCTTTTTTTGCCGCGTCGATGAACCCCTTCAGGTCGTTGGCGGCTACTTTTTGCGGATTGACCACGATGACTTGCGGCACCGACGACACCAGTGCAATGGGGATAAAGCTCTTTTCGATGTCGTAGTCAAGCTTCGGATACATCGACGGCGCGATCGCGTGATGCACTGCGCCTAAAAAGAAGGTGTATCCATCCGGCGCTGCCTTCGCTGCGATGCTTGCGCCTAGCGTGCCGCCGGCACCACCACGATTGTCGATGATGAATTGCTTACCGGTACTTTTGCTTAAGCTCGCCGTGAGCGGTCGCGCGAAAGCGTCGGTACCGCCGCCCGCCGGAAACGGCACCACGATGGTGACTGGTTTGCTAGGCCACGCGTTTTGCGCATGCGCGGCAAGCGGTGCGCATGCTGCCGCCGATGCAATCGCTGTGACGATCAGGCGCCGCGTAAGTGAGAAAGTGACGTGTTGCATTGTGTGTCCTCCTTGGTAAATTTTATGACGTAAACAGCCGACTGCGATAGCTCTGGTTTTCTCGCTCTCCCTGGGGAGGAGCGCGTCGAGCGTCGTCCGCATCGCCCTCGTTAAATTAACGACGAAACCGCCCGCGCATGGGTGACCGTACCGTTGACAAAATCTTCATGCGATTGCTCAACGCGATCCAGGTTATAGAGATAGTTCACCATCAACCCTGCTGACTGCTTGAGGCCTTTTGCCGATACGTTTGCCAGCGCATTGATTCGCTCAAGTCGGGCGCCGTTGTCGAGGTGAAAGCGCGCGACCGGATCGCCTTGTGTGCGAGGCGACTCGTGAATCAGATACGCACTGGCCAGCGCCAGCAGCGACTCACGACCGTCGTCATCGAGCGCCTTAACCGTCTCCGCGCTTCCGAGCTTGGCCAGCTCACCGTGGGTTGCTGCGTGCAACACGTCGTGCGCAGCGTTCAGTCGCTTTAGGACGGCGGGTTTGAGCCCCTCGTAGACCAACGCCGCTTTGCCGCGCGTGAGCCAGTTCATAAAGCCGGGTATCGGCGATAGTGTGCAAAATGTTTTGAGTTGCGGCAGCTCAAATTTCAATTCCTCAGCCACGCGCTTAATCAAAAAATTTCCCAGCGACACCCCGCGTAGCCCTGGTTCACAGTTGCTGATGGAATAAAACGCGGCGACGCGAAACTGCTTGGGCGACGTGATCGCCGAATTTTTTTCGATCAGTGGCGAGATGGCGTCGGGCATCGCTGTTCCGAGCGCCACTTCAACAAAAATCAATGGCACATTGGCCAACTGTGGATGAAAGAACGCAAAGCAGCGCCGATCCGGTTGCAGGCGACGACGCAGGTCGTCCCAGCCGTCGATTGCGTGCACTGCCTCGTGCTGAATGATCTGCTCCAGCAGGTGTGCGGGCGAGCTCCAGTCGACGCGGCGCATTTCCAAAAATCCGGGGTTGAACCACGACGACAACAGATGCAACAGGTCCGCTTCAACCGATTGCCACTTGCTATTCCTTTTTAGTCGCAGCAAAAGATGACGGCGCAAGCGCACCAGAGCCGCAGTGCCGCCGGGCGCGCGATTGAGGCGACGAAACAGCTCTTGGCGCGGCGGTTCGGCCACGGCAGAGAGGGTGGCCAGGGCGCTGGCCGATGGATCAGCGGCGTAAGCCTGAGCTGCGGTAAGCACCACCTGGGGATCGGGTGAAAATTCGCTTGCGAGTGCATCGAAAAGCGCGTTGAGCTCGGCGTCAAGCAGCGTGCCAAATTCGGCGATGATGTCTTGCGCAATGGCGGGCGAATTTGCCTCCGCCCGCACCGACAGCAAACGATGACATTCCTTGACAAGTTTCGACGCGCGCCGGTCGCTGGACATCTTTGAGAGCTGCTGCGCGGCTCTACGTAGCATCGGCAAGGCGGGCACCGGGGAGAGATCAGCCAACACGTTTATGTCCTTCACTTTCGAGCTTGCGCAGGTGGTTGAGCGCCGCGAGTTGCGCCAGCAGATGGTCGTGCATGGCACGCTCGGCTCGGGCTGCGTCGCCCGCGAGCACGGCCGCGATCAGCACCCGGTGTTCGTTAATCGACGCCTCAATGCGCCCCGGCAATACGAGCTGTCGTCCGCGCAGCAGGCGCACAAATTTGCGCAAATCCGCGGTAACACGATCAAGCCAGCGATTGTTGGCGAGTCGCTGCACAAAACTGTGGAACACGTGATTGGCCTTGTAGTAGCCGTCGACGTCAATCGCTGCTGCCGTGCGCTCGAGCTCGTCGTGCATGCGCTGCAGCTCGCGCAGATCATCGCTGGTTGCGCGTTGCGTCGCTTCAAACGCGCAGCGCCCTTCGAGCAGCGCCATGATTGGGAACAACTCGTTGGCATCAGTCTCGGTGATTTCAATCACGCGGCAACCGCGGCGCGGCACCAGTTCAAGCAGGCCCTCTGCGGCGAGCACCTTGAGCGCCTCGCGCAGCGGCGTGCGGCTGATTTGCCACTTTTCAGCGAGCAGGCTTTCATCAATGAATTCGCCCGGCGCTAGCTGACGATCAAAGATCAACGCTCGAATGCGTTCGGCCACTTGGTCGTGCAGGGAAAAACCACGGAAAGGGATGACTTCGCTCATGTGGCTGACTGAACCACGATTTGCCGTCGTGAAGCGACTAATAATTGCATAATTACAAGATTATGCACTTCGATGCGAAATGTCAACTGCGATTAGAGCCGCACATCTTTGTTAGTTAACGCATTACTCCAAGGGACTTTGTACCGAGTTCGATGCGATGTCGATATTTAAAGATTAGCAATGCGGCCCCCCACTGGTAGGGCGTTTGCACGAAAAGCTGTAACTAAATAATGGCCCTCGGCATTTCTCTCGCTGGTACGCTTCAACCATGCCTGCAATCAAACCTTTCAGCCGCCACCGACTCTCGCTGCGCTCTCACAACGCGCAAGTTCTGACTTGGGGCGATCCAGGTAGCGAGCCCGTACTGATGCTGCACGGCTGGATGGACGTGGCCTCCAGCTTTCAATTTCTGGTTGATGCAATGCAGCACGACTGGTATGTGATCGCGCCAGATCAACGCGGCTACGGCGGCAGCGACTGGACACGCGAAGCGGCCAGCGGATACTGGTTTGCTGACTATGTTGCAGATCTTGAAGCGGTGATTGATCATTTCTCGGCCGACGCGCCGATCAATCTGGTCGGCCACAGTCTAGGGGGCAACGTGTGCTGCACTTATGCCGGCGTACGTCCGCAACGCGTAAAAAAATTGGTGTCGCTGGACGGGTTCGGCGTGCCCGCGTCCAGCGCCAACAAAGCTGCCGAGCGCTACGCAAAATGGCTCGACTCGATGAAGGCATGCGAGACGTTGTCGTCATATGAATCAGCCGCCAAAGTGGCCGATCGCCTGCAGAAAAACAATGTTCGACTGACTCGTGAACGCGCTGACTGGCTGGCGGGACATTGGGCAGAACAAAGGGGCGACGGGCGCTGGCATCTGCGCGCGGATCCAGCGCACAAAATGCCCTTTCCGACGGTATACCGCCTGGACGAAGCGATTGCAATCTGGAACCACGTTACAGCACCCACGCTGTGGCTCGGGGCCAGCGAATCGCCCGCAAAACAGTGGAACGGCTACACCGACTCAACCACCGTGCCGACCACAAAAGAAGGCCACGCACCGGGTAGCTTCGAGTCGCGACTTGCGGCGTTTCAATACATGCAGTTCGAGGTTATTCACGGTGCTGGACACATGCTGCATCATGACGTACCAGAAGTGGTGGCCGCGCGGGTTGAGGCGCATTTGCGGGCTTAAGCGACCCAACTAGCAGCCACCAAGGCGCCACTTCGATGCCGACAGGAACGTGAATTGACGCCGGAGCGCTGCAAGCGGTTTCAGGCAAAATCGCAAGTAGACGATGCGTGTGGTGGGTAGTTGTTGATGCCGACCACGATGACCCCACCCCATGACAGGACACCCCTGATGAGCACCCAGCCGACCATCATTTACACCATTACCGATGAGGCACCGGCGCTGGCCACCGCAGCCTTCTTGCCCATCGTTCAAGCATTCACTGCACCGGCGGGCGTCCACGTCATTACCAGCGATATTTCAGTCGCAGCGCGAGTCCTTGCCGCTTTCCCCGAGCACTTGACCGAAGCGCAGCGCGTGCCAGATACGCTGGCCGAACTGGGTCGGTTGACGTTGCTGCCTGAAACCAACATCATCAAGCTGCCGAACATCAGCGCGTCGCAGGGGCAGTTGATCGCCTGCATCCGCGAGCTGCAAGCCAAGGGCTACGAAATTCCCGATTACCCGGAAGACCCGAAAACGGAGGAAGAAAAAGCAATCCGCGCCCGCTACGGCAAATGCATCGGCAGCGCCGTCAACCCGGTGCTGCGCGAAGGCAATTCGGATCGCCGCGCGCCAGCGGCCGTTAAAAGTTACGCACGCAAAAACCCGCATTCGATGGCCGAGTGGAGCCAGGCGTCGCGCACCCACGTGTCGCACATGCATCACGGCGACTTCTACCACGGTGAAAAATCCATGACGCTCGACAAGGCGCGCGACGTAAAAATGGAGTTGATCACGCGAAGCGGCAAAACGGTGGTATTGAAGCCGAAGGTCTCCCTGCTCGCGGGCGAGATCATCGACAGTATGTTCATGAGCAAAAAGGCGTTGCTCGATTTCTACGAGAAAGAAATCGAAGATGCACACAAGACAGGCGTGATGTTCTCGTTGCACGTCAAAGCCACAATGATGAAGGTGTCGCACCCCATCGTATTCGGCCACTGCGTGAAAATTTTCTATCGTGATGCGTTTGCCAAACACGAAAAGTTGTTTGATGAACTAGGTGTCAACGTCAACAACGGCATGGCTAATCTGTACGAAAAGATTAAGACGCTTCCGCAATCGAAGCAGGACGAGATCAAGCGTGATCTGCACGCCTGTCACGAGCATCGCCCGGAGCTTGCGATGGTGGACTCCGCCAAGGGAATCACCAATTTCCATTCGCCAAACGACGTAATCGTCGATGCGTCGATGCCCGCGATGATTCGGCAGGGCGGCAAGATGTGGGGCGCTGATGGCCGCTTGAAAGACGTGAAAGCCGTGATGCCGGAGAGCACATTTGCGCGCATCTATCAGGAAATCATCAACTTCTGCAAAACCAACGGCAACTTCGATCCTGTCACGATGGGCACCGTGCCGAACGTGGGCTTGATGGCGCAGCAAGCGGAAGAGTACGGCTCGCACGACAAGACGTTTGAGATCACCGAAGACGGAACGGCCAATATTGTCGACCTCGCGACCAACGAAGTGCTGCTCTCGCAGAACGTCGAAACCGGTGACATATGGCGCATGTGTCAGGTCAAGGATGCAGCGATCCGCGACTGGGTCAAACTTGCCGTCAACCGCGCAAGAAATTCCGGCATGCCGGTGGTGTTCTGGCTCGATCCGTATCGCCCCCACGAAAATGAGATGATCAAGAAGGTCGAGCTGTATCTTCAAGATCACGACACGACGGGGCTCGACATTCAGCATCTGTCTCAAGTCCGCGCAATGCGCTACACGTTGGAGCGTGTGATCCGTGGCCTCGACACCATCTCTGCCACCGGCAACATTCTGCGCGACTACCTGACCGATCTGTTCCCGATCATGGAACTCGGCACCAGTGCCAAGATGTTGTCCATCGTGCCGCTGATGGCGGGCGGCGGCATGTACGAAACTGGCGCCGGCGGATCGGCACCGAAGCACGTGCAGCAACTGGTGGAAGAAAACCACCTGCGCTGGGATTCGCTCGGCGAGTTCCTGGCACTCGCTGTGAGCCTGGAGGACATGGGCATCAAAACTGGCAATGAGAAAGCAAAAATTCTCGCCAAAACGCTCGACACCGCCACCGGAAAACTGCTCGATACCAACAAGAATCCATCGCCCAAAGTCGGCCAGCTCGACAACCGCGG
>JAYSUK010000286.1:0-9605 GCA_043719085.1 Burkholderiales bacterium
AGATCTTGCGGATCCACCTTAAGCTCAATTACGACCGGTTTCTTTGCGCTTCGCGTGTGCGCGAGGGCGGCTGTGAACGCGATGTCGAACTCGGCATTGGTCGTCACTGTGATGCCCCTGCAACCAAAGCTTTCTGCGTATTTCGCAAAATCTGGGTTCGTCAATTGCGTGCCGTAGACGCGTGATGGATGATTTTTTTCCTGATGCATGCGGATAGTGCCGTACATGCCGTTGTTGAACACGATGCAAATTGGCGCGCCGCCGTATTGAACGGCGGTGGCCAGCTCTTGCGAAGTCATCAAAAAATCCCCATCGCCTGCGAAGTTGATGACGGTGCGTTCAGGCGCAACGATGGAGGCCATGACCGCAGCGGGCACGCCATAGCCCATAGCGCCGCTGGTTGGGGCGAGCTGCGATTTGTCGCAACAATCGACGCCTGCGTACGGCCAGAAACGGTGTGCCCACGTGGCGAAATTGCCTGCGCCGTTGGTGATGATGGTGTCGGCGGGAGCAAGGCGCCTTAGCGTCTGCACAACTTGCCAGAGGTTTAACCTGGCGGGCACAGTGCGCTGTTGGTAAAGCGGCGGTTCGTTTTGCCATGCAGCGAGTTCGGACTTGATAAATTGCAGCGCTTCGGTTTTTCCCCCGCGCTGCGGGAGCGAGGGAAGCATTGCGCAGAACTCCGCCACCCCCGATGCGATCATCACCTCCGCCTGATAAACGCGCCCCAGCTCGGTCGGATCACCATGCACGTGAATGAGTTTTTGCTTTGGCACAGGCACATCAAATAGCGTGTAACCGGACGTCGTCATTTCGCCCAACCGCGCACCGATACACAACACCACATCTGCGTTCTTCACGCGTGCCGCCAGCTTCGGATTGATGCCAATGCCCACATCCCCGGCGTAATTTGGATGCGAGTTATCCATGCAATCCTGAAAGCGGAACGCGCAGCCCACCGGCAGATGATTCGCCTCGGCAAACTCACGTAATTGCCGCGCTGCATCGCGCGTCCAGCCGAAGCCACCTGCGATCACGAACGGTCGCTCAGCAACTGCCAACAGTTCAGCCACGCGCGTCATATCCGCCCCGCCCGGATGCGATTGCACGGGCCGGTATGGCTTTGCGTCAGCAACGCTCGCCATCGCCGACAACATATCCTCCGGCAGCGCCAGTACTACCGGCCCCGGACGACCACTGGTTGCGACCTGAAAGGCATGCGCCATGTATTCGGGCACGCGGGCTGCGTCATCAATTTGTGCGACCCATTTCGCCATCTGGCCAAACATGCGGCGATAGTCAAGCTCCTGAAACGCCTCGCGTTCCACGAAGTCGTTGCCGACCTGCCCCACCAACAAAATCATCGGCGACGAGTCTTGGTGCGCGGTATGCACGCCAATGGCAGCATTTGTTGCACCGGGGCCGCGCGTGACCATGCACACACCGGGTTTGCCGGTGAGCTTGGCGTACGATTCAGCCATGAATGCGGCACCGCCTTCCTGCCGGCAAATGACGAACCGAAAGTCGTTGCGGTGGCTATACAGGCCGTCGAGCACGCCGAGGTAGCTTTCTCCCGGAACGCCGAATGCGGTGTCCACGCCATGGGTGATCAAAGCATCGGCGACCAGGTGGCCACCGGAACGAGGGGTAGGGTTTGCGCTATTCATGGGTGTAAGCTTAGCGAATGATTAGCAGCACCGCCTCGCCCGATTCAGCATTTCGGGCAGACGCCACGACCATCAGCGTCGTCGGCCTCGCCCACGCCACCTCACACTTCTTCCAGCTCCTGCTGCCGCCGCTGTTTCCGTGGCTGGCGAGCGAGTTTTCGCTGTCGTTTACGCAGCTCGGCACGCTCGCGAGCTTGTTTTATTTGGTCTCCGCGTTTGGGCAGGCGGCGGCAGGATTTTTAGTGGACAAGCTGGGTGCGCGTGTGGTGATGTTTGCGGGGCTGGCGCTGTTTGCGTTGGCGGCGTTTATCGGCTCGCAGGCCACGGGCTACGGGATGTTGGTGGCGACGGCCGTCGTTTCAGGTATTGCCAATTCTCCGTTTCATCCTGTGGATTACAGCATCATTAACCAACGTGTTTCTCCTGCGCGAATTGGTCATGCGTACAGCGCCCATGGCTTGAGTGGCACGGTGGGCTACGCGTCGGCGACCCTAATCATGGTGATTTTGGCGCAGCAGTTTGGCTGGCGTTACGCGCTTGTTAGCGCGTCGGTGTTTGCACTGTGCGTGCTGGCGGTCGCAGTCATCTTTCGTGATGCGATTGACACTCGTGCTCTGGCCCGCAACGCGCCGAAGCTGGCGACAAACACTGAGCCCGAATCGAGCCTTGCCTTCATGCGGCAACCGGTGGTGTGGATGTGTTTTGCGTTTTTTTTCGTGATCACTTTCAGCAATTCCGCAATTCAGAATTTCGCGACACCCGCGCTGCAAGCCATCGCCGGATTAAAGCTGACCGTTGCGGCAACGGCGTTGACTGGTTATTTGGTGTGCAGCGCGATCGGCCAGGTCGCGGGCGGTTTCGCGATCAGCCGACAGTGGACTGATCCAGAAAAAGTAATTGCCGGGTCACTCAGCGCGTCCGCAATTTTGTTGATGCTTGCGGCCACCGGCTGGGCGGGTGGCATCGGCACATTGCTGCTGGTCATGCTCGCAGGGTTAGGCACAGGCGTGGCCGGGCCATCGCGTGATTTGCTGATCAAGCGGGCCACGCCGCCTGGAGCGACCGGGCGTGTGTACGGCACGGTGTACTCGGGATTGGATGCGGGGCTGGCGGTCTCGGCGCCGATTTTCGGCTGGTTCATGGATCACGACTTACCACACACCATTTTCATTGGTGCAGCAGTTGCCATGATGGTCGCAATGTTGATCGGACTGGCGGTAGGCCGTGCAGTCAATCACACCCAAGCACCCCGAGCCGCTTGACGCTTTGAGTCATTCCCACAGCGTTTGGCGCAACGAACGCGCATTCATCCTTGCGTTCACCTTCGGGAACTTTGTAATAGGTACCGGCGTGATGCTGGTGCCCGGACTGCTGGTTGTGCTGTCAAACGATCTGGGCGCAACGGTGCCACAAACCGCCCTGCTCATTACCATCGCTGCCATTGGTATGTGCATCGGCTCACCCGTGCTGGCCACACTGACCTCACGTATTGACCGGCGCACACTGCTCACCGGTTCGCTCGCGTTGTATGCCATTGGGCATGCACTGTGTGCGCTTGCTCCGAACCTGACGATGTTGATTATTGTGCGCAGCGTGACCATGATGGGGGCCGCCGTGTTCACGCCGCAAGCCGCCGCCACATTGGGTTTGGTGATTGCGCCTGAGCGTCGCGGTGCCGCCATCACAGCGGTGTTTCTAGGCTGGTCGGTGGCCTCAGTGTTCGGCAGTCCGGCGGCGGCTTGGCTGGGCGCGCACATCGGTTGGCGCTGGACGTTTGGCGCGTTTGCCCTTGTCTGCCTGATTGGCGTGGTGTGGGTGTACCGCGTCGTTCCGCGCGGACTGCATGGCGCGGCCTTGTCTCGGGATGCGTGGGTGCGGGTGCTCAAACATCCGGCGCTGATCGCCATACTTTTGGTAACCGCAACTTCCGCGTCGGGGCAGTTCACGACCTTTGCCTACATCGCGCCGTTCGTCGGGTTTTTGCTCGATCCGTCGCCAAACACGTTGTCGCTGGCACTGGTGTTGTTCGGCGCGGCCGGCATTGTGGGTAACGTCTGGGCAACGCGCCGCATCGCCACATCCGGGGCATCGTCTAACGTCGCCATCTCGTTGATTTCGATGTGTCTGGGCATGGCAATACTCGTCGCGTTCGGATCAACGATGATTGCGTTTGTGATCGGCACGGTGGCGTGGGGTGCAGGCATTTTCGCGAACAATTCGTCGCAACAAGCGCGCCTAGTCGTCGCCTCACCTGAACTGTCGGGTGCAAGCATCGCACTCAACACCAGCATGATTTATCTCGGCCAAGCCATCGGCACCACCTTTGGCGGTGCAGTGATCGCGAGCGTCGGCTATCGCTGGTTGCCACTGGTCGGCGCGGTGGTGTTGGCCGGTGCGCTGCTGCTGTCGTGGCGGGCGGAGCGGCGCGCCCATTTCGCACAGCAGTAAGGTCTCCATGGAATGGAGTCGTCATTGACGCGCCGGGAGCTTTTGCCGACCCCAAGCCCCATCGTGTCGCGCCGCACCCATAGCAACATCTCTGGGTCTCAAACCTCGTGCGCACAGGGTGTGCATGGCAGAAATGAGACAGATCGACTTTAGTCAAAAACGGTGGCTAGCCCAAGAGCACAGACGCTTTAGCTAAAAAGCTTATTGGTCGCTCCAGTCGCGCAAGCGGAGGAATTTCTTCCGTCTACTCAATTTATTGGAAACATCTGATAGAAATCAAAATGTTTAGGCGTAGCGAAGCCACAAGCTCAGCCAACACTGAACGAAGTCGTTGCCAACCGCGCAACATTGGGGGCATCGCGGATGTCGTGCGGGTTGGTAGTCAAAACAATTCGAATAACGAATCTTCACGGCAAGCATGTCTACACTCGATACAGCAGTTCTGTGGAGCGCCACGTCGCTCGCGGTGGATGCAACCAAACTCGCCGCAGCGGGGCTCTCCGTTCGCCAGCGAAAACTCCTGCTCATGCTCTCGCTGCCAGCCACCATCCCGGCGCTCGCTCAGACCGTGGCGCTGTCTGAGGACGACGTGCATGCCGCGCTGCAACGCTTGGTGAAGTTAGGGTTGGCGCGGTCCGACGCGACCGCTCCGTTCAACCCGATGCATGTAAGGGCCGCCCGCCAAATCGGCACGTCAGCCGCGTCACGAACGCCCCTGATCGCCGGGGCAGCGTTAGCGGTACTTGCGTTGGCAGCTGTCGGCATCATTTTTATGGCTGGACCGGCCACTCGATCCACAGCACCAACGACGGCCGCCGCCACCTCGCCGCTTGCGCCAGCGCCTGCAGCGCCACGCGACGGTGCGCCTGCGACCACCCAAAAAGATTTCATCTCCGAGCCGGCTTTGGCCGCCGCGCCCCCCCGTGCGAGCACATCACCTACAACCGCCGCGCGGCCAGATTCGCCTGCGTCACCCGCCGCCACAGCACCACCGATCGTAGCCACCACGCTGGCGGCGCCCACAAAAGCGGCACCAGCGGTCACGCTAGCAGTGGCACCCGCCGCCGGGATCAGCACGCAGCTTGCCGCGGTCGCAGCAACACCTGCCGCAGGGCCACCAAACACAGCGGTCGCAGCCCCGGTGCAAACGCTGCTGGTCGCACCGGTGGTGAACATCGCCGCATCGGTGCCGACGCCGGCCACAGCAGCGGCAACCGGTGCCACGCCGGCGGTCATCCTGCAAACACCGCCCGCCACGGGCAGCACAGCTTCACGGATCGCACCGGCTCCAGCGCCTGTACGAGAAATCAAGTTGGTGTCGCGAGTCGAGCCCTCTTTTCCAAGCAGCATTGGCGCAGAAAGCGGCAAGGTGCGAGCCCGATTGCAAGTTGATGCACGTGGAAGCGTTACGTCGGTGGAAATCGTCGAAGCGGTGCCACCTCGTGTGTTTGACCGGAGTGTGCGTACGGCCTTGCAGCAGTGGCGCTATGAGCCTACGGGAGAGGCGTTTGTCGCCGCGGCAGAGATCAGCTTCGTTCGATAGAGAAACGCCAAGCGAATCGGATGCATGCATCGCATCCTCGGCATGCGCTAATTGCGCTTCTAAAAATGCTCGAAACAGCTGACGGTTACTGCGCTTTTCGGCTCGCTTCTAATTCGAAATCAATGCGCGCTACACCGCGGCGCTGAATAGCGTCTGCCCAGAAAAATCAGGCGCGAATATCTTTCACCAGACACGCCAGCGTTTCTGGGGTGATCTCACAATGCTGCGGGTAGTTGCGATGATCACAACCCAATTTCACTGCCGCACCTCCGAGCAACGCGGCGCGCATATCAGCGGTAAATTCAAAGCGCAAAAAATGTACCGCTGAGGTTTTCTCCGCGGTCTCGCGCTCCAGGTCTTCATCAGCAATCGCGTAGACACGCGCCTTGCCCTCCACCTCAACGAACATGCGGTCTTCCACGTCGATGAGCCGGGCCAATTCTCGTTTGCGCTCGTTTACGTCCGGGAATTCGATCAGCAGCGTGGCCTTCCAGTTGGTGCCATCGGGCAGGAGCGGGTTATAAGCGTCCAACTCCTGCTGTATGCCCTCCTGCTCGAACACGCGCTCAACACGAAGCATTTCCTGAATTTGATAACGAATCGTTTGCTCGTCTTCAAACTGCACCGAAAAGTGATCGCCCAGTTGCACGCGCAGCAAGCGACGATGAGCAATCAACTGCGGCTTGTTGGTTTTGAGAAAAGCGCTGTACGCCTCTAGCGTCATCAGGTCGGAGGGTTTAAGGTGTGCCATAGTGAGTTGCGCTTAAAAATTTAAAGCATGTGGTGTGTGGGAGCGGCTCTGCCGCGACCCGCTATTGCGCGCCATGGGGTCGCGGCAGAGCCGCTTCCACAGGCGGTCACCGAAAGCTCAGCCAACGCCGTAAGCCTTGGCAATCAAACTGATTGGATGCGCCAACACCGGAGTTTTGTCGACCACAAGCTTCAACTCGTCAATGCCCTGCTCAATATGATGGCCTGCAAGTTGGCAGTCTGAGGAGATGTAATCGGGGGTGTTTTGCATCATGGCCTTGAACACCGGTTTCCCAATTTTCATTGCCGTTTTGTGGTGCAATTTTTTCACGCCGTAAGTGCCTGCGTGACCCGAGCAACGCTCCACCGTGTTGACGGTGGTACCTGGCACCAGTTTCAGCATTTCTTCCGTTTTTTTGCCAACATTTTGCACGCGACTGTGACAGGGAACGTGATAACTCACGTGCCCCAACTCGGCTTTGAAATCAGTCTTCAGCAAACCATCTTTTTTTCGTGCGATCAAGTATTCAAACGGGTCCCACATCGCCGCTTTAACGACTTGCGCATCGCCGTTATCTGGTAGGAGCAGTGGGATTTCCTGCTTGAACATCAACGTACACGATGGGATCGCAGTAAGGATCGCGTAGCCACTACGCGCGTATTTGGCGAGCATTGGCAGGTTGAACGACGCAAGCTCTGCGACGCCGTCAAGATCACCCAATTCGAGCTTGGGCATGCCGCAACATTTCTCTTTGTTGACGATCTCGAACGCAATGTCGTTATGCGTGAGCACCGCCAGCAAATCCATGCCAATGCCGGGCTCGTTGTAGTTGATGTAACAAGTCGAAAAGATCACGGCCTTGCCGGGCGTGCGTTCACCGTTTTTGACCGGCGCGCTGCTACGCGCTGCGCCCTTCGCCAAAGATCGGAATTTCCTGGTCGCCAGTGAGGGAATCCAGGCGTCTTTATCGACGCCCAACTGACTCTCCATCACGCCACGCGCAAACTGTGTTTTGTTGATTGCGTTTGCGGTTTGCACGATGATGGGAATGCCCGCAAACTTGCCCTGCACATCGGTCGACGCGAGGAATCGCGCCCCTGCGCCGACTTCACCTCTTTTGAATTTCACTGCCTTCGCCCGCAGCATCAAATGCGGAAAGTCGACGTTCCACGCGTGTGGTGGCGTGTACGGGCACTTCGTCATGTAGCAAACGTCACACAGGTAGCACTGATCAACCACTTTCATGAAGTCAGGCTTGGCAACACCATCGACCTCCAGCGTTGTCGATTCATCGATCAGATCGAATAATGTCGGGAAGCTGTTGCACAAACTCACACAACGGCGGCAGCCGTGACAGATGTCAAACACCCGCTCCAGCTCGTGGTTTAACGCAGCTTCGTTCCAGAACTCTGGGTTCTTCCAGTCAATCGCATGACGCGTAGGTGCCTCAAGATTACCTTCTCGGGACATGGTTTGCACTCCAGATTCTCTTTAGCTGAGATGAAACGACGTGAAGCCGTTTCATCTTGACTCTCTCGTGACACGAGAAATTTGCAGGGCGCGTGACGTGCGCCCTGTGAACGTCAATGATTAGTCGACCAACGCCTCAAGCGCTTTGGCATAACGGTTGGCGTGCGAGCGCTCGGCCTTGGCCAGCGTCTCAAACCAATCGGCGATCTCGTCAAAACCCTCTTCCCGCGCTGATTTAGCCATACCTGGGTACATGTCGGTGTACTCATGCGTTTCGCCTGCAACGGCGGACTTCAAGTTGTCACGGCTCGAGCCAATCGGCAAATCAGTGGCCGGATCGCCCACCAGTGCGAGATAGTCAAGATGACCATGCGCGTGGCCGGTTTCGCCTTCTGCTGTCGAGCGGAAAAGTGCCGCAACGTCGTTCTGGCCTTCGATGTCCGCCTTGTTCGCGAAATATAAGTAACGACGATTAGCCTGACTTTCACCGGCGAAAGCGGCCTTCAAATTGTCGTGAGTTTTCGTACCTTTTAGGTTCATGGGAGCACTCCTGATTGTGAATTAGCCATGCAGCGAAGCGATCACCCAATTGTGGTTGCCACGCATTAAGCCTATGAAGTATGCCCTCAACCAGTAACCAATAGGTTGAGAGAAAGCGATAGGCTTAAGCAATTTTTTCACTTAATGCTTAGCAAGTTTCGACGAGGAATCGGCCCACCGGCCGAAGCCAACCTGAGCGCTGCGAGTTGCACCGAATTGGAAACACGCCAGCTCTAAAGCAGCGCGCAGCCTACGAAATCGCTTCGCTGGGAATGCGTTTTCAGATGCTCAAAAGAAAAAAGCCCGCGGAGCGTCTGGGACGCGGCGCGGGCTGAAGGGTTCCCTCCTCCTCGAGGAAAACTGAGCAAATTATAGGGTCATTTAGATGACTTACAAGGCCTTTTTCGTCCTGGTTTCACTTCGATGGTGCATGTAAACCCTAGCTTTGCATTGACATTCTTTTTTGATCGACGTATCAGTCGTTTTGACCAACCGCCAACTTAAGCGCTGGCCGCTTCTCGTCGAAGAACTGTTCGTCTTCCGTCGATCCGTGCAGCGCCGTGGTTGAGCTCTTGCCGCTTTGAATGACTTGCGTTACCGCATCGAAGTAACCAGTGCCCACTTCGCGCTGGTGTTTCACTGCCGTGAAACCATGTGCGGCGGCCGCAAATTCGGCTTCTTGCAACTCAACGAATGCAGTCATGTTGTTGCGTGCGTAGCCGTGTGCGAGGTTGAACATCGAATAGTTCAGGCTGTGGAAACCAGCGAGCGTGATGAACTGGAACTTATAGCCCATCGCGCCAAGTTCGCGCTGGAATTTGGCAATAGTCGATTCGTCGAGATTTTTCTTCCAGTTGAACGATGGCGAGCAGTTATAGGCGAGCATTTTTCCTGGGTACTGCTTTTGAATGCCCTCCGCGAATTTACGTGCGAATTCGAGGTCTGGTTTGCCCGTTTCACACCAAATTAGATCGGCAACTGCCGAGTACGCGAGGCCGCGTGACAACGCTTGATCGAAGCCCGGTTTGGTCTTATAGAAGCCTTCGACGGTGCGCTCGCCGGTGCAATGCGGGCGATCGTTCTCGTCGACGTCGCTGGTCAACAGATCAGCCGCTTCCGCATCGGTGCGAGCAAGCAACACAGTCGGCGTGCCCATCACGTCAGCAGCGAAGCGAGCCGCATAGAG